>NZ_JBFRCS010000012.1:0-143642 GCF_052113185.1 Leifsonia sp. YAF41 | reverse complement strand
GTCGTTAACGCAAGAAAGCCACCCCGTGGGGTGGCTTTCTTGGTGTTGCTAAGTTAAGTCCGGCGGTGTCCTACTCTCCCACAGGGTCCCCCCTGCAGTACCATCGGCGCTGAGAGTCTTAGCTTCCGGGTTCGGAATGTGACCGGGCGTTTCCCTCTCGCTATGGCCGCCGAAACATCTGGTGATGAACTCCCGGTGAAKGGAGTCGTCAAGTCGTTTCGAACAATCATTGCCGTGAACCCAAACGTTCTGGGTGCACTATTCAATTGTTTTGTGCCCTCCGTGAGGGCGTTGTTCTCGACCGTACATCGAGAACCACATAGTGGACGCGTAGCAGCTTATTCAAACTGTAGTGTTATCAAATTATCGGCTTATTAGTACCGGTCAGCTCCATGAGTCTTTAGTCCTCACTTCCACATCCGGCCTATCAACGCAGTAGTCTAGCTGCGAGCCTCTCCCCCTAGGGGTTGGAAATCTCATCTCGAAGCCGGCTTCCCGCTTAGATGCTTTCAGCGGTTATCCGTTCCGAACGTAGCTAATCAGCGGTGCTCCTGGCGGAACAACTGACACACCAGAGGTTCGTCCATCCCGGTCCTCTCGTACTAGGGATAGATCTTCTCAAATTTCCTACGCGCGCAGCGGATAGGGACCGAACTGTCTCACGACGTTCTAAACCCAGCTCGCGTACCGCTTTAATGGGCGAACAGCCCAACCCTTGGGACCTACTCCAGCCCCAGGATGCGACGAGCCGACATCGAGGTGCCAAACCATGCCGTCGATATGGACTCTTGGGCAAGATCAGCCTGTTATCCCCGAGGTACCTTTTATCCGTTGAGCGACAGCGCTTCCACAAGCCACTGCCGGATCACTAGTCCCGACTTTCGTCCCTGCTCGACTTGTCAGTCTCACAGTCAAGCTCCCTTGTGCACTTACACTCGACACCTGATTGCCAACCAGGTTGAGGGAACCTTTGGGCGCCTCCGTTACTTTTTAGGAGGCAACCGCCCCAGTTAAACTACCCACCAGGCACTGTCCCTGAACCGGATCACGGTTCGAAGTTAGATATCCAATATGACCAGAGTGGTATTTCAACGATGACTCCACCTGAACTAGCGTCCAAGCTTCAAAGTCTCCCACCTATCCTACACAAGCCACACCGAACACCAATACCAAGCTGTAGTAAAGGTCACGGGGTCTTTCCGTCCTGCTGCGCGTAACGAGCATCTTTACTCGTAGTGCAATTTCGCCGAGTTCGCGGTTGAGACAGCTGGGAAGTCGTTACGCCATTCGTGCAGGTCGGAACTTACCCGACAAGGAATTTCGCTACCTTAGGATGGTTATAGTTACCACCGCCGTTTACTGGGGCTTAAATTCTCAGCTTCGCCTTGCGGCTAACCGTTCCTCTTAACCTTCCAGCACCGGGCAGGCGTCAGTCCGTATACATCGTCTTGCGACTTGGCACGGACCTGTGTTTTTAGTAAACAGTCGCTTCCCACTGGTCTCTGCGGCCTTCAAACGCTTCGGAAGTAAATTCCTACACGCCTCAGGCCCCCCTTCTCCCGAAGTTACGGGGGCATTTTGCCGAGTTCCTTAACCACGATTCTCTCGATCTCCTTAGTATTCTCTACCTGATCACCTGAGTCGGTTTGGGGTACGGGTGACTAAAACCTCGCGTCGATGCTTTTCTTGGCAGCATAGGATCACTGATTTCGCCCTTACGGGCTACCCATCGGGTCTCAGCCTTATATGAGAGACGGATTTGCCTATCTCTCGGCCTACATCCTTAGACCGGGACAACCATCGCCCGGCTCAGCTACCTTCCTGCGTCACACCTGTTAATACGCTAACCGCACCAGCATAGGGTCGTGTGCTAGGCCCAACGCCTCACCCCGAAGGGATCGGTCACAGGGATTCAGACACTTAGCATTACTGGGTTAGTTTGGGCGGTTTTTCGTCAGTACGGGAATATCAACCCGTTGTCCATCGACTACGCCTGTCGGCCTCGCCTTAGGTCCCGACTTACCCAGGGCGGATTAACCTGGCCCTGGAACCCTTGATCTTTCGGAGGACGGGTTTCTCACCCGTCTTTCGCTACTCATGCCTGCATTCTCACTCGTGTAGCCTCCACGGCTGGTTTACACCGCCGCTTCGCTGGCCACACGACGCTCTCCTACCCATCAATACGGCTGAACCAACACAACAAGTGTGCGGCTTACCAAAAATATCAATGCCACAACTTCGGTGGCGTGCTTGAGCCCCGTTACATTGTCGGCGCGGAATCACTTGACCAGTGAGCTATTACGCACTCTTTCAAGGGTGGCTGCTTCTAAGCCAACCTCCTGGTTGTCTATGCAACTCCACATCCTTTCCCACTTAGCACGCGCTTTGGGACCTTAGATGGTGGTCTGGGTTGTTTCCCTCTCGACGATGAAGCTTATCCCCCACCGTCTCACTGCTGCGCTCTCACTTACCGGCATTCGGAGTTTGGCTAACGTCAGTAACCTTTTAGGGCCCATCGGCTATCCAGTAGCTCTACCTCCGGCAAGAAACACGCAACGCTGCACCTAAATGCATTTCGGAGAGAACCAGCTATCACGAAGTTTGATTGGCCTTTCACCCCTATCCACAGCTCATCCCCTCCATTTTCAACTGAAGTGGGTTCGGTCCTCCACGACGTCTTACCGTCGCTTCAACCTGGCCATGGATAGATCACTTCGCTTCGGGTCTAGGACATGCGACTGAATCGCCCTATTCAGACTCGCTTTCGCTACGCATTCCCCTCTCGGGTTAAGCTCGCCACATATCACTAACTCGCAGGCTCATTCTTCAAAAGGCACGCTGTCACAGCTACAAGGCTGCTCCAACGGTTTGTAAGCAAACGGTTTCAGGTACTATTTCACTCCCCTCCCGGGGTACTTTTCACCTTTCCCTCACGGTACTTGTTCACTATCGGTCATGTAGGAGTATTTAGGCTTATCAGGTGGTCCTGACAGATTCACACGGGATTTCTCGGGCCCCGTGCTACTTGGGATACTCTTCGCGCCATTGCTGCATTTCGACTACGGGGTTCGCACCCTCTATGACCAGGCTTTCAATCCTGTTCGTCTATACAACGTTGTAACGCTCACTGTTCGGCAGAATCAGCAGAAAAGTCCCGCAACCCCGACCATGCAACGCCTGCCGGCTATCACACATGATCGGTTTAGCCTCATCCGGTTTCGCTCGCCACTACTAACGGAATCACTGTTGTTTTCTCTTCCTGTGGGTACTGAGATGTTTCACTTCCCCACGTTCCCTCTACCCGCCCTATATATTCAGGCGGGAGTCACCAGGTCACCTTGCGGGCCTGGCGGGGTTTCCCCATTCGGACATCCTCGGATCACAGTTCGTTTATCAACTCCCCGAGGCTTATCGCAGATTACTACGTCCTTCTTCGGCTCTACATGCCAAGGCATTCACCGTTTGCTCTTAGAAATTTGAAATCACATGAGTTTGAATCGATTGGTGTCACGAATAAATTCGCGACAGAAATTGACCAATGATCTACACACAAGCTCGAAAGCTTGTGTGTTTGATCTTTGTAATTTGAAGCCCGAAGGCTCAAATTTAAGATGCTCGCGTCCACTGTGTAGTTCTCAAAGTACGGGCGGTACCCTCCCTCATCCGCGGCTGCAAGCAGCTCGACTGCGAATAAGACAAGGTCCAGAGGAATAGTCCGACCCGAAGGTCGTTCCGGTCCCTCAGGACCCAACAGCGTGCGTCATGCAAACCTCCCCCGACCAAACCGTTCCAACCCCCGAAGGAGCGTACTGAGTTCAACCGTGTTCTGTTTGCATCAATGTCAATGTTCCACCCATGAGCGCCATCCAAGAACATTCGTCTTGGTATGACTGGCACCATTGATCTCCCTGTATACAGAGGAGAGGTGCACGTGCTCCTTAGAAAGGAGGTGATCCAGCCGCACCTTCCGGTACGGCTACCTTGTTACGACTTAGTCCTAATCACCGATCCCACCTTCGACAGCTCCTCCCCTTGCGGGTTAGGCCACTGGCTTCGGGTGTTACCGACTTTCATGACTTGACGGGCGGTGTGTACAAGGCCCGGGAACGTATTCACCGCAGCGTTGCTGATCTGCGATTACTAGCGACTCCGACTTCATGAGGTCGAGTTGCAGACCTCAATCCGAACTGAGACCGGCTTTTTGGGATTCGCTCCACCTTACGGTATTGCAGCCCTTTGTACCGGCCATTGTAGCATGCGTGAAGCCCAAGACATAAGGGGCATGATGATTTGACGTCATCCCCACCTTCCTCCGAGTTGACCCCGGCAGTATCCCATGAGTTCCCACCATTACGTGCTGGCAACATAGGACGAGGGTTGCGCTCGTTGCGGGACTTAACCCAACATCTCACGACACGAGCTGACGACAACCATGCACCACCTGTTTACGAGTGTCCAAAGAGTTGACCATTTCTGGCCCGTTCTCGTATATGTCAAGTCTTGGTAAGGTTCTTCGCGTTGCATCGAATTAATCCGCATGCTCCGCCGCTTGTGCGGGCCCCCGTCAATTCCTTTGAGTTTTAGCCTTGCGGCCGTACTCCCCAGGCGGGGAACTTAATGCGTTAGCTGCGACACGGAGACCGTGGAATGGTCCCCACATCTAGTTCCCAACGTTTACGGCATGGACTACCAGGGTATCTAATCCTGTTCGCTCCCCATGCTTTCGCTCCTCAGCGTCAGTTACGGCCCAGAGATCTGCCTTCGCCATCGGTGTTCCTCCTGATATCTGCGCATTCCACCGCTACACCAGGAATTCCAATCTCCCCTACCGCACTCTAGTCTGCCCGTACCCACTGCAGGCCCGAGGTTGAGCCTCGGGTTTTCACAGCAGACGCGACAAACCGCCTACGAGCTCTTTACGCCCAATAATTCCGGACAACGCTTGCACCCTACGTATTACCGCGGCTGCTGGCACGTAGTTAGCCGGTGCTTTTTCTGCAGGTACCGTCACTTTCGCTTCTTCCCTACTAAAAGAGGTTTACAACCCGAAGGCCGTCGTCCCTCACGCGGCGTTGCTGCATCAGGCTTTCGCCCATTGTGCAATATTCCCCACTGCTGCCTCCCGTAGGAGTCTGGGCCGTGTCTCAGTCCCAGTGTGGCCGGTCACCCTCTCAGGCCGGCTACCCGTCGTCGCCTTGGTGAGCCATTACCTCACCAACAAGCTGATAGGCCGCGAGCTCATCCTTGACCAAAATTCTTTCCACCCCCAGGAGATGCCTCCGAGGGTCGTATCCGGTATTAGACGTCGTTTCCAACGCTTATCCCAGAGTCAAGGGCAGATTGCTCACGTGTTACTCACCCGTTCGCCACTAATCCAGGAAGCAAGCACACAAGTTTGAAACTGACAGAACAAATCATTACTGACTTGCTTTGTTGTTATAAATGTTTTCCAAAGGAATCTCCTACCGGCAGAACCGGTACGAGGTTTTTGGCATTTGACATTGTGCACGCTGTTGAGTTCTCAAGGATCGGACGCTCTCGGTTTCAGGCCACGCTATGACTAGCAATGTGACTGTCGCTCCGAGGCAACTTCTCTAAGTTAGCCACTCAATCCCAGGCTGTCAAATCGAGTTTCTAGCGGGTTTGAGCGGTGCTTTTGCACACGCCCAATCACGCATCTCGAACTAACAATCAGCTCTGTGAGTGGACTTTCCATCCTAAGCGATGAACCCGAGTCCTACAAGAGGAAAACGAGTGATTATCAGCTTTGGATGATGGTCCCGCTTGAGGCCGGTAAGCTCTGCGGCTTTCCGTACCTGTGGGGTACGTAGATATACATTACGGTCGGTTTCAGCACTCGTCAAAACGGCTGCCCGCCCGGGCGCGTCGGTTTCGCTGGAGCATGGACTGCCCTGTCTTTCCGGGCGAGAACGCTAGTTGTCCCCGTCGCCCGGGCATCAATCGGCACTCCCCTCTAGGGCCGCACTGCGCGGAACGGCCAGACTCCCTCGACAACGGAATCAGGAGCGCGCTGACCGGGTCGATTCACCAGCGTTCGCGCGGGGTCCCTGTACGCGAAGCGCTTGGGTGATCCTGTGACCTCTCACTGGCGGCTCGACACTGAGGGTCGAGAGATCCGGTTCGAGCGGGTAGTCAGCTGTCGCTGGTGCGCGCATCCATCTCGGTTCCGAGAAAGCGATGGCGAATGACCTGCCAGCCTTTCGGCGCAGAGGTTCGTTCGGCATGGCGTCGGCAGAGGTCGTATCCGTGCGGTTCCTGCGTCACTGAGAGCGGTCCGAGCACAGCCGTGGAATCGGCGTACACGAAAGTGAGAGTGGCCACCGCAGGTTCGGGGCAGCTGATTCGGGAGCACGGTCTGTGAGACATCGACATTTAGAGTACCTGCACACGCGCCGCACGTAGGATTGCACCATGTCCAGGTCAGACCGTTCCGCCTCGCCGTTCGCCGAGCCGACACCACGTGGACGCGCTCGGGATCGCCACGGCCGCGGCGTACGCAGCTCGGTGACCGGGCCCTATCTTCCGCCGTTGCGCACGCGCATCAGCCTGTTCGACATGACAATCGCGACGACGGTCGACTACCTGCGCGGAGTCTGGCCCGATGATCTGGGCGACGTGCGGTTTGAAGTCGCGCCCGGGCCGTCAGCGGCCCCGACCGGTATCGCTACCGGAGCCGGCGTCGAACGGTGGGCCGTCGACGCCAGTGCTCGACGGATTGTTTTCTACCGGCTGCCGATTCAGCGTTTGTCCCGGCTGCACCGCAACGACGAGTTTCACCAGCGCATGATCATCGAGAGCTGTGTCTTCCGGGCGATCGCCGAGCTACTCGGCAAAGACCCGTGGGATCTCGCGCCCGAGCGCTTTCGACACTCCTGAGCTTTCGACGCTCCTGAAAACTCAGCGCAGGTAGACGGCAATCGGTGACGCCAGCGGTCCGGCCGGCCGCACAGTGAACGAAGCAAGTTTCGCAGGACCGGAATAGCCGACAGCGGCGACGACTGGGGCACTCGCGTTGACGAGGTAGGTCACCGATTCAGCGATCGGGACCGCAACCGTCGCCCCGGCCGCCACGGTCACCGTCATTGGAGCGCCGGTCTCCCCCTGTACTGACACCACTGCGTTACCGGGTGCGGTGTTGACGAGATGCAGTGCGGGCGCGGGACCGGGTGCCGCCGTGGCGAGAAACTCTCCGCCCAGCGGTTCAGACGAGGCAAACCAGGCGAAGTCCTTGCCCGTGACATCCGATGTCGATGCGGTTGCCGCGGCGACCAGGGGCTGATCGGATTCGATGGTGACGGCATAGCCGCCGGGAAGCAAGCCGGCCAGTGGAACCTCGGTCGCGACGCCGGCCGGAATCTGAACCTGAATCGAGATGCCGGGGTTTGCGCCGTTCTCGCTGACCGCGCCGACCTGCACCGATGCCGGTTCGGTGCCCGTGACCAGCATCCGCACGCTCGCCGCACCATCCTGAAGTTCGTCGACCTCAGCGGTCGGGTTCGCAACGGGCGGCGACGTCACCGTTACTCCGGCGATCGTGTGCTGCAGCGAGGGACCCCGCGTCGCGCCGATCAGGTCGACGCCCTCCGGCACAATGCCGCTGATGAGACTCTGCTCCATCGACGCGACGATCTGGCCGCCCTGCGATTGCACGTGAACGACCGGGGACTTGAGATTCGGGGCGAGGCCGGCGAGTGAGACCACCCGCTGCGAGCCCGGCTGAACCAGGATCCCGGTCGAGCCGGGGGCATCGATGAGGCCCGTCTCGCCAAAGACGCTGAGCCCCACCGTCGCAACGACCGTCGTCGGGTTCGAGAGCAGAATCAGGGTGGTGCGCCCGATGTCGGTCGAGCCTCCGACGAGCCAGGTGTCACTCGTTGCTTCGGCGCACGATGCGGCGGCAAAGCCGGCCAGCGTCTCGGTGCCCACGGTCTGCGATTGGCTACCGGCCACGAGCGGGGCAACGCTCGTGCCCGCTTCAACGGGAACGCGGATGAGTTGGGGCGCGACGCCCTGGTCGCCCAGTGTGTTGTCGGGTGCGGCCAGAGCAGAAACCTCGGGTTGCAACGTTGACACGCCGCTCGCTGGATCTGTCGCTGCCGCGACGGTCGAAGCGGCGCCGACTGAGGAGACCGACTGGGCCAGGCTCGAGTCTTCGGCCAGGGCAAGAAGCGGCCCGGGACAGACCCGCATTTGCTCGCTCGGCTGCGGGGTGACCACCACTGATCCGGGAGTCACGGCGAGGCTCGGCCAGTCGAGAAGAACTGCCGCAGATACTCCCAGTGCAAGTGCCCCGATGCCCAGAATTCCGCCCAGGGTCTGGGCACTACGAACTGCCACGCTGCGCTTAGCGGACATCGTCTGCCTCCCTCGTCGTCACGTCGTGGCTGCTTTGGTCACTCGGTGAGCCGGGCTCCGCCTGGTCGACGGCAACCGCGGTTGGCGCAAGGGCCGTTGCCGAGACGAGGTCGCCGGAGTATGTCGAAACCCCATCGGAGACAACCGTCTCCGTGCCGAGTTCGGGCACGGGGCCAGTCTTCGCGCTGTTGGCGGCCGACTCGCGCTTTCGCCGTTTCGTTTCTCGTGCCGCATCTTTCGCCTGGCGACGAATCGCATCGCGGTTCGCTTCACGCACCGCCTCCCGGCCGGCGCCGGTGGGAATCGAGAGCAGAACCGTCGCACCGATCACGATCACGGCGATGAGGAAGGCGATCTGGCTGAGCACTCCACCGGGATTCGCCGGAATTGCGACAGTGCCGAGGGCATCCGGATCTTCGGAAGTTTGCCACAGGTGCCCGAACGATGTTTCGCCCACCGGCACCACGGCGGCGTTCCCGTCAAGCGACGTGATCGCGCGCAACTCCGTCTCGGCGGCTTCGGGGGTGATCGGCGAGTTGCCATTAGCCTGCGGGTCAGCCGTTTCGGCCGGACGCAGCAGGACGAAACGGATGCCGAGATCGTGTAGCTGCTCTGCGCTGTCCAGCCCACTGCGTGAGACCAGGTTTCCGACCAGAGTCGCGAACTCGACATCGCGCTTGCTGAAGCTGGTGTCGGTGCTCGCCAGCGTCGACTGGTTGTTGAGGGTGGCTCCGGAGCCTCTGACGAGGGTGCCCAGAATTCCGCCATCGCTCTGAGCTGAAAGTTCGAGGGTGCCCACCTGCGGGGTGATGCCGGCTTCTGCCGCGACGAACGCGGGCTGCGTGCGGCCGATCCCCTTCGCGACAACACTGGTGCCGAGTGGCACCGCGGCGGCCAACGGCGCGGCAACGATCACAATCAGGAGCGACACCACGATGGCGGGCGCCACGGCAAACCGGCCGAGGCCGCGCAACGCGAAGATGCCGGCCCCGACCAGACCCATCCAGTAGAGGCTGAGCCCTGATCCGGTCCAGATCGACACCGCTGCGTCGCCCGACGCGGCAAGGGCGATATGGCTGCCGGCCACGGCGGTTGCGAGGCCGATGACAGCGGTCAGAAGCGCGAAACTTGCCCCGCGCGACCCGCGCAGGAAGAGCGCGAAAAGTGCCAGCGCGCAGAGCGGCGCAATAAGGATGGGGATCAGGAGCTCGGCGTTCACACCGGGGAATGCGAGCGACGTCAACCACGGAGTCCAACCGCCGAAGTCACCAGAGGGGAAGCCGAGCAGGAGCTGCCAGGTTTGCACGGTCGCTGACGGAAGCGGCACACCCGGGTCGGCGAGAAGGGCCAACCAGTTGCCGCGCAGGGCCTGGTCCCAGATCAAGGGGGCGGCAAGTGCGAGAGCCGGCAACGGGATGCCGATGAATCGCATGATCCGTCGGCCGCTGAGCACGACGCAGATCAGCCATCCGATCAACAGCGCCGGAGCAAGCGACGGCGCGCAGGCGACGATCGCGGCAAAAAGCAACGCGGTCGAGGCCGAAGCCGACCAGGATCGTGCCGCAGCGAATCCGGCGTAGAAGAGCCACGGGAGAAGCAGGTGCACCAGGATGGCGGCCGGGCGCCCCTCGGCCAGTGCGGTGAGGAACGGTGGGGCGAAGACCCAGAGCAGGGCGGCAACAGCACGCAATCCGCTGCGCGCCGTCAGCCGGGATGCTGCAGCCCAGGCGCCGAAAGCGGCAAGCGGGAAAGCGAGGAAGTAGAGCAGCACGAGTGCGAACGACGGCGCCCAGAAGGTGAGTGTTCCGAGCACGGCCAGAACTGCAGTGAAGGGGTCTGCGGCGCCGACGAATCCGAGGCCGATCTGACGCCAGCCGTAGGCGGCGCTCTGCCACAGCTCGGTGACAGTGTCGGACAGTGGGAGCAGCCCGCCGCCGGTCAAGGTTTGTGCGCCGAGGAGCGGGGCGAGGACACCCAGACCGACGCATGCCGCGGCCAGTACCACCCACGCTCCCCCGCGAGAGAAGAAGTCGAGTTCGTGTCGTTCGCCGCGGAGGCCCGTGAGGTTTGCCTCGCGTTTCAGCATGTGCCGACGACGCACGACGGCGGTGGGCACCCGGAGCGAGGCAATTGAAGACCAGCCCAGTGAGCGGGTCTTGGCAAGGTTGCGGCGCGCGTTGGCCACTCGAACCAGCCGGAACGCTGCAGCGAAGGCGGCGGAGAATTCCCCGATGATCGCGCCGGGCTCCTTGCGGAGGAGTTGGCCGATCGAACGGATGAGCGCCAACGGAACCAGGCTGAGCCAGTGAAAGAGCAGCGCCCACGCAGGAGCGTAGACGAGTCGGCGATGCAGCTGCGCTGCCCGTTCGGCGCGCATTCGATGACGGCGGGGCTTGCCGCGCGATGACCCATTCGGGCCGGCCACGCCGTCGCCGGCGGTAGCCACGCGCGCATCGGCGACAACCGACACGCGATAACCGGCCAGGCGAACACGGATGCAGAAGTCGAGGGAGTCGTCGACGCTCGGCAGCCCGGGGTCGAATCCGCCGAGTTCCTCCCAGACGGACTGGCGCACGAGCATCCCGCCGGCACCGACGGCGAGCACATCGCTCATGCCGTCGTGCTGGCCCTGGTCCAGCTCGCTTTCGACCAGGGAGACCGATGCGCCGTACGGAGTGATCGATTCGCCGAAATCGTGGATGTAGTCGCTGGCGACCCACTCCATCACCTTCGGACCGGCCACCGCCACTGAGGGGGCAATCTCGAGTTCCTGCAGCAGGGCGGCCAAAGCGCCCGGCTCCGGAGCGCTGTCCTGCGCGAGGAACCACAGCACATTGTTCTCGTCGGCGGGCGGCGCTGCCACGCGCAATGCGACGTTGATGGCCTCGCCGAAAGAGAGGTCCTCGTCGGCGACGATGATCTGGGTCGGAGCGAAGACGGCGAGAAGTTCGCCCGTCGCATCCGTCGACCCGCAGTCAACGGTCAGGATGGCGTCGGGCTGACGCGTCTGTTTGGTCAGGGCCTCGAGAGTTCGCTCAAGGTGCTTTTGACCATTGCGGACAACAAGGATGACGGTGACTCGGGGTTGCATATCGAAATCAGCCTAGGTTGGGATCTTGCCCAGCCACGTCGGCTGTGTCGGCGCGCCCGAAATCAGTCGTCAGCACCGGTGTCAGATGAAGCGGATGTGAGACGCAGCGCGACTCAGCTCGCACGCTTTCTCAATTTGCGACGCTCGCGCTCCGACAGACCGCCCCAGATTCCGAAGCGTTCGTCGTTGCCCAGGGCGTACTCCAGGCACTCGGACTTCACCTCGCACGACGCGCAAATTTTCTTGGCGTCTCGGGTTGACCCACCCTTTTCAGGGAAGAAAGCCTCAGGGTCTGTCTGGGCACACAGCGAGTCGGCCTGCCAGGCCAACGGATTGTCATCGCCGACTGTGGAACGTACCCCCGGTACGCCCAGTCGAATGGGATCGACGAACCAGTCGTCCGGAACCCCAGAACGATTCTCAGGTATTGCCATACCGTCTCCCACCCATCGTTCCACGCCCACGAATTGAGCGTTTCACCTAATTACACCGGTGTAGTTCCCCATTCGTCAAGTCGCAGATAGTAAACCCTCAATATTCGATGGAGAGTTTCGACGCGCCCAGAAATTCAGATCGTTCACAACGGGCGAACAACAGCCGCCTGCCGCGCTTCCCAAGCGCTCTGCACCATGTCTTCGAGGGAGTGGCGCATGGCCCAGCGAAGGTCCCGCGCGGCGAGTTCGCCCGAGGCCACAATCCGGTCGGGGTCGCCCGCGCGTCGAGGCGCGATCTCCGGCGTGAAATCGATGCCGGTCACTGCCGCCACGGTCGACATGATCTCGCCGACAGAGACTCCGTCGCCGCTGCCGAGGTTGTAGACAGCGTCGATCGGCTCGCCGGCATCCATGCGTCGTGCCGCAGCAACGTGCGACACCGCAAGATCCGACACATGGATGTAGTCGCGCACGCAGGTGCCGTCGACGGTTGCGTAGTCGGTGCCGTTGATGCGCGGCGTGCGGCCGTCGACGAGTGCGTCGAAGATGAGCGGGAAGAGGTTGTGCGGGCTGGTGTCGCGCAGGGCGATCTCTCCGGAGCCGACGACATTGAAGTAGCGCAGGCTCGTGTGGGTGAGGCCGGCCGCAATGCCCTGGTCGCGCAGCAGCCACTCACCGATGAGCTTCGTTTCGCCGTAGGGCGACTCGGGGTTCTTCGGGGTGGCCTCGGTCACGAGGTCGGTCGACGGCGTTCCGTAGACGGCGGCACTCGACGAGAAGACGATGTTCGAGACGTTGGCATCTGCCATGGCGGCGAGCAAGATCTGGGTCGTGGTGACGTTCTGCTCATAGGTGTGCAACGGTCGCTGCACCGAGACACCGGCGTACTTGAATCCGGCAACGTGCACGACTCCGGTGATGGTGCCTGCCGCCTCAGCGAACGTGCGCCGAAGGAGCTCAGCGTCGAGGAGGGTCCCCTGCACGAACGGCACGCCATCCGGCACGAAATTGGCATGACCACTCGAGAGATCGTCGAAGACGACGACGTCGATTCCCTCGTTGAGGAACGCGCGTACAACATGCGAACCGATATATCCGGCTCCACCGGTAACAAGCCACGCCATGTGCAACTCCCGTGTTCAGGCGGATGCGGTGTGCCCCGGCCTGCTCCAGAATACCGGGAGCAGAATGCGCGTCGTCCCACCCGCTGCCGCGCTGCATCCGGGCTGGCAGAAAAGCGCGGAACTGGGTTATTCTGCCAGCGGGAGGTCTCATGCTTCAGAAGATTGTCTGCATCGCGTTGCCGGGGATGGCGCCGTTCGAGTTCGGTGTGATCTGTGAGGTGTTCGGGATCGACAGAAGCGACAGCAACGGTCCGTCATTCGACTTTCACGTCACAGCGGCGGAACCGGGTGCGATCCGCACCAAGCTCGGGTTCGACATCATCGTGCACGAAGATCTTTCTGCCGCTGCCGATGCCGATCTCATCGCGATTCCGGCTTATCAGGCCGGGGTAGCCATCCATCCGGAGATTCTCCGCGTGATTCGCGAGGCCGAAGCGCGCGGCGCCTGGGTGCTCAGCGTCTGCAGCGGAGCGTTCGTGCTCGGCGCGGCGGGCATCCTCGATGGACGCCGCAGCACCACCCACTGGATGTACACGGATGACCTCGCTCGAGCGTTTCCGCTGACCAGTGTCGATCCCGACGTGCTTTTCGTCGAAGATTCCAACGTCGTCACCGGCGCCGGAACCGCCGCGGGCATCGACGCCGCACTTCACATTGTGCGCAAGGAGCTCGGCGCCGCCGCCGCGAACAACATTGCCCGGCGCATGGTGGTGCCGCCGCAACGCGACGGCGGGCAGTCACAGTATGTACAGCCGCCGGCCACGGATTGCCCGAGCGACTCGTTCGCCGCGATTACCGAGTGGATGCTGGCGCACCTCGATCAGGAGCTGACGGTCGATCAGCTTGCCCGCAAGAACTTGATGTCGCCGCGCACCTTTGCCCGCCGTTTTCGCGCGGAGCTCGGCACCACGCCAACGGCGTGGCTGAACCGGCAGCGGCTGTTGCGTGCACAGCAATCGCTCGAAGAAACCGATTGGAGTCTTGAGACGATTGCCTCGGACACCGGTTTCGGAACCGCGTCGGTCATGCGGCACCATTTTCTGAAGGTGCTGCAGACCACCCCGACGGCGTATCGGCGCACGTTCGGGGCGCGACAGGTCGGCTAAGCGACCGATCATTTCACCACGGGACGTGAGACTGAGCAGCCCGCTCAGTCGCCGATCGTCGCCAGAAAGACCTCGCCGACGCCGGCGAACGTCACCGTCGCCTCCTCGGGAGTGATGTAAACCGACTCGCCCCGCTTCAACTTCACCGACGACGTCGCACCGGCCACGAGGAATCCCCCGGACGTGCAAATGGCGATCGCCGGACCCGACAGGGGCACCTGCCGCATCGGCACCGGGCTCTCGCCGCCCCCGGAGCCTGCCGGTGTCGCATCCGCCTGGATGTGCACCAGCTCGAACTCGGGAACGCCCGGTCGAAAGACGTCAACGCCGGGCGTACCGTCGTTGATCGGCGTCAGGTACGGAACAGGAATCGACCGGAAATCGAGCACGTCAAGCAGCTCGTCGACGTCAATGTGCTTCGCAGTGAAACCGCCGCGCAGCACATTGTCGGAGGAAGCCATCAGCTCGACGCCGAGTCCCGAAAGATAGGCGTGGATGTTTCCGGCCGGCAGATAGAGCGCCTCGCCGCGTTTCAGCGTGACGCGGTTGAGCAGCAGCGAGATCACGATCCCCGGGTCACCCGGGTAGGACTCGGCAAGCGTGCGCACCGTCTCCAGCTCACGCGCGTAGCTGACGACCGCGCCGCCCTCGGCCAGGTAGACCGCGTGCTCGGCGAGCGCCACCACGCGTTCGACCAGCCAAGAGACTTCCCCGCTGTCTCCGCCGCGGCCATCCCGCAATAGCCATTCGACGGCGTCCCGCAGCCCCTCGGCGCCGACGAGTCGGTTCTCGAGAGCGTCAAGTGCCGCGGCCTGCGGGTCGGGCGACGCGATATCGAGGGCACGCAGTTCCGCCAGAATGCGGTGGATCTCGGCGATGCTTCTGAACCCGCAGAGCGCCTCGAAGGTCTCGCTCAGGGCGAAGATCAGCTCCGGCTTGTGAAACGGGTCACGATAGTTACGCTCCGCGGCGTCAATCGGGATGCCCGCTGCGTTCTCAAGCTCGAATGCGGCGAGCGCCCGCGCCGACGACGGATGCGCCTGGAGCGACAGCGGTTTCGCCGCGGCCAGAACCTTGAGCAAGAACGGCAGCCGCACTCCCCCAGTCGCCGCGGTCGATGCGGCGAGCTCAGCCCCCAGCGCCGTCGTCGGGTCGGCGGCCATCCACTCGGCAAGCGTGGTGGCCCCGCCTACGTGCGACGGATCAACAATGGCTGCGGGCGACCCCGGGTGTGCTCCCAACCAGAGCTCGGCCTCTGGGCGTCCCGACGCAGCGCGCCCCAACTGGTCGCTGATCGCGTGTGTCGATCCCCAGGCGTAGTCGCGCGGCGTATTGGTGATGCCCACAAACATGTGTCGCTCAACTTTCCATTCGTTGGATTCAAACTACCAATCGCTTGGGTGGGCGCCAGGCTGCCCCCTAGGCTGGCGCCTAATTCACCGACGGATGCCTTCAGGGGCTTTCGCAGTATGCAATGGAGCACGTACATGACATTTGAGCTACTCGACAGCGACTTCTACGGGTACCAGAATCTGCTGAACGATCAGGAAAAGGCCGCGCTCACCGCGTTGCGCAGCTACCTCGACGCTGAGGTGCGTCCGATCGTCAACGGCTATTGGGACCGCGCAGAGTTTCCGTTCGAGATCGTCAAGCCATTGGCGGAGCTTGGCGCCTACTCATTTGCCTGGGACGAGACAAAGCCGTTTGCCAACTCTGCCGTCTTCCGGGGCTTCGTGGCGCTGGAGTTGGCGCGCGTCGACGCCAGCGTCGCCACCTTCCAGGGTGTGCAGAACGGCCTGGCCATGGGAAGTATCGCGGCGACCGGGTCGCAGGAACAGCGTGACGAGTGGCTGCCGCGTCTCGCACGCGGCGAGATCATCGGAGCGTTCGGGCTGACCGAGCCGCTCTCCGGTTCCGACTCCGCACAGGGCCTGCGCACCACCGCGGCCCGTGACGGCGACACGTGGGTGCTGAACGGCTCGAAGCGCTGGATCGGCAACGCCACCTTCTCTGACATCACCATCATCTGGGCGAAGGACGTCGCCGACGGTCAGGTCAAGGGATTCATCGTTCCCACCGACACCGACGGCTACACCGCCACCAAGATCGACGGCAAGATCAGCCTGCGCTCAGTGCAGAACGCCGACATCACTCTCGAGAACGTCGTGGTGTCGGAGCGCAACCGCCTGCAGAACGCGCACTCGTTCAAAGACACCGCCCGGGTGCTCCGTTTGACCCGTGCCGAGGTGTCGTGGGCTGCGGTCGGCATCTCGATCGGCGCGTACGACGCCGCCGTCGCCTACGCGAAGACCCGCATCCAGTTCGGCAAGGAGATCGGCGGGCACCAGCTCGTTCAAGATCTGCTGGTGAAGAGCCTCGGCAACATCACGGCGAGCCTCGGCATGGTGGTGCGGGTCTCACAGATGCTCGACGAAGGCACCCAGCGCGACGAGCACTCCGCGCTGGCGAAGACCTACACGACCTCGCGGATGCGGGAAACCGTCGCCTGGTGCCGCGAACTGTTCGGCGGCAACGGCATCGCGCTCGAATACGATGTCGCCCGCTTCTTCGCCGACGCTGAGGCCATCTACTCCTATGAGGGAACACAGGAGATGAACACGCTGATCGTCGGCCGCACGATCACGGGTA
Source organism: Leifsonia sp. YAF41 (assembly GCF_052113185.1). Taxonomy (NCBI): domain Bacteria; kingdom Bacillati; phylum Actinomycetota; class Actinomycetes; order Micrococcales; family Microbacteriaceae; genus Leifsonia; species Leifsonia sp. YAF41. The sequence continues at coordinate 126,862 of NZ_JBFRCS010000012.1, read as the reverse complement.
AGGCTGCATTCGTTTAGTCGGTGATCGAGCCTGTCGAGGCCCGGTGGTCGGGTCTTGAGATCGACCCGCGTGGTCTCGACAGGCTCGACCACCGAGGGGCTCGATCGCCGGGACGGCCCGGCCGCCGACCCAGCACTATCCTGAGAAGATGCCCACCGCACGCAGCCGCTTCGCCGTTCGCACCTTTGCGGTCTTCGTATGGTTCGCCGTACTCGCCGGACAGTTCTGGCGCAATCTGCTCGGCTGGTGGGGCTTCGGCGCTGTCGCGCTCCTCGTACTGGCCGGCAGCATCTACTTTCTGATTCGACTGAAGCCGGACTGGCGCTGGCGCCGATTCCCGAAGTCACTCGTGGCCTTCCTCGGGCTGGCCACACTCTCGATCGCCTGGTCGTTCTATCCGGGCGCATCCGCCGTCGGCATCGCCCTGCAGTGGATGACCACGATCGCCGCACTGTTCCTGGCGCTCTGCCTCAGCTGGCCCGAACTCATCCGCACGCTCTCGGTCGCCCTGCGCTGGGCACTGGCATTGTCACTCATCTTCGAGTTCAGCGTGGCCGCGTTCGTTCGGCAACCGGTTCTCCCCTTCTTCGTCGACTACGGCACCGAGAAGATTCCGGCGGCGTTCTACTGGTCGCGTGGCTTGCTCTTCTCGGGCGGCCCGATCGAGGGCATTGTCGCCAATCGCAACTTGCTCGGCTTTCTGGCCCTGCTGGCCGTGATCGTTTTCGCCATTCAGCTCGCAGCCGGCACCGTGCGTCGGGGCTGGGGAATCGCCTGGCTCGTGCTGGCGGCCGGGATGCTGGCTCTCACGCGGTCCGCCACCGTCACGGCAGCCGGGGTAGTGGTGCTCGTCGTGCTGGGCTTCGCTCTCTGGACCCGCCGGGTCGGGCCGCAAGGGCGCCGGCCGGTCTACCTGACTGCAGCGGCATCCATCGTCGCCGCCGTCGCAGCCGTCATTGCACTCTCTCCAGTGCTGCTGCGCGCACTCGGAAAGAGCGAGGATCTCACCGGGCGGTTCGACATCTGGAACAGTGTGATCTCCCTCGCCTCGGAGAAGCCGGTCTTCGGCTGGGGTTGGGTGAGTTACTGGGCCCCGTGGGTCGAACCGTTCAATGGCCTGGCGGTGCGCAAGGGCGTGACCTACCTGCAGGCGCACAACGCCTGGCTCGATGTGTGGCTGCAGCTCGGGATTCTGGGCGTCATTGTCTTCGCCGCCCTCGCGCTGTCGACCCTCTGGCGATCTTGGTTCTTCGCCGTCGACCGACCGCGCACGGGAGTCGTCGACGACGTGCCGTACTCGGCATCCGCTCTGCTCCCCTTGTTGCTCGTTGCCGCCCTGCTTGCACAGAGCATGGCGGAGAGCCGTTTGCTCATCGAGTACGGCTGGGTGCTGCTCGTCGTTCTGGCAGTTTTCACGAAACGGGCACAGACCGGGGTTCCGCCTCAGCTGACCGTTTCGGAAAAGCCGCTAGCCTAGAACACCCATGAAACCCCGCGGAACATCCTCGACCGTCGCCCTGGTGCGGCAGACGCTCGAGTCACCGCAATTGGCCACGGTTCTCACCCAACTCGTGTTCGGTGTCGCGTTCGGAGCTCATCTACTGGTCAGTGTGATGGGCTGGGCCGGACTGCTCGGCGCGGTGCTCACCCTGGTCGCCGTCGCGACCCTGGCGCTGCTCGCCCGGCGCACAACGCTGGAGTGGCACGGCCTGCTTCCCATCTCCATTCTGGTTTTCGTCGGCTGGTGCGCCCTCTCCGTCGTCTGGAGCGGGTACACCGTCGTCTCCCTGGCCGGCATCGGCTACCAACTCGTATTCGCGTTTCTGGCCATCGCCGTTGCGCTGCTGCGCGACACGATTCAGATTCTGCGCGCTACCGGCGACGTGTTGCGCGTGCTGCTCGGCCTCTCTCTCATCTTGGAGATCCTGTCGGGCCTTCTTCTTGACCTGCCGATCACGTTTCTCGGCATCGCGGGCAACATCTCCACCCTGGGGCCGATTCAGGGTGTCTTCGGTTCCCGCAACCAACTCGGCTTGGTCGCATTGATCGCCGCCGTCACTTTCACCATCGAGTTGCGTGCCCGGTCGGTGCGCCGCAACGTCGGCATCGTGTCGCTGGTGCTCGCCGGGACCGCTCTACTGCTCACCCGCTCCCCCGTGATCCTGGTCGTCGCGCTCTTCGTGGGCGTTGCCGCACTGGCCCTGTACTGGCTACGTCGTACGGCCCCGGAGCGACGCTGGATGCTGCAACTCGGCTTGGCCGGCGCCGTGGTCGTCGTCGGGGCGACCGCCTGGTTCGCCCGCGCGCGCATCGTCTCGCTCTTGAACGCCGGTAGCGAGTTCGAAACCCGGCTGACCCTCTGGCGCGAGGTCTGGCGACTGACCAGCCTGCATCCGTTGGAGGGCTGGGGCTGGGCCGGCTTCTGGCCCACGCACGGCACGCCGTATGACTGGCTCGATTTCATCACAAGGACCGAGCAGACGTCAGGCTTGAACGCGTTCTTCGACGTCTATTTTCAGGTCGGGCTCGTCGGCTTCATCGCCTTCGTCGCACTGTTCGGACTCGCCTTCGTGCGCTCCTGGCTGCTCGCGTCGGACAAGCGCCCCCTCGTCTACGTGTGGCCGGCGCTGATTTTGGTGATTCTGCTCGTCACGTCGACGGCGGAGAGCACGGTGCTCGTCGGGTTCGGCTGGCTTCTGCTCGTCGTCTGCTCAGTGAAGGCGGCGCAGGGCATGAGTTGGCGCAGCGCGTTGGCGCGGCACCCGAAGCACGATCAAGGCTGAGTCACGGTCACTGGATAGTTTGACGCTCAGGGCTGGTAGCTGACCGACATGCCGTTTGGGAACGTCTACTGCACCACCCTGAGTCTGGTCCTATCGACGTCGACAATCGATTGGCCGTCGCTCGGCGTGAGGTCGGCTTTGTCATCGCGCGGGGAACGCATTGCGGCGGAATACACCTCATGCCTCATCCGTGGCGCAGTGCTAGGTCGGTTGAACCAGGTCCCGAAGGACATCCTGCAGGCCGAGTCCGAATCGATTGTAGGCGCCGAGCCGCCAGGCCCGGGCCACTGGAGAAATGCGTCGGATACGTGAGGCCGGGAGTCCGCTCCTCATCAGTTCGTGGGCGTGCTTCGCCTCAACCTTCGCGAGTGTCTCCGCAGACGGCTGCGGCATGAGTCCTCCCGCGCGCTCCTGAAACACCGTGGCCCGCGCGAGCAATCGCGCATTGCGCGCCGCTCGCGGCGCCTTGAGCCTGCCGATTTTTCCCGCTGCGCCAAGGCTTGAAGCCCCGATCTGATTTGCCGAATGCTGACGGTAGTCAAGCAGCGGTTCGTCAAGGAAATCCATCTCCCCCGTCGCCGCCGCCACGATCGCGAGCCACTCATCATGCACCCACGACGCAGGGAACGGTCTGGCACGTTCGAACAACTCTCGCCGGAGCATCGTCGTCGCTCCCGTCACGATGTTGCGGCGCAGCAAGGTGTCGATCGCGCGCCCGGCGTGCACGGCCTCCCGATCCACGTCGGAGACGCCGAGAGTATCCAGAAGGTTCTGTCCGAGTGGTCGGCCGTTCTCGTCGACCAGTCGCGCTTCCGTGTTCAAAAGAAGAAGTTCCGGGCGACGAGCGAATTCGGCGACCATGAGTTCGATGCGTTGCGGATGCCACAGGTCGTCCTGGTCACTCAGCGCGAGAAGGTCACCGGCGCAGGCGGCAAGCGCCTGCTCGAAGTTGGCTGTGACCCCCAGTGGTGTCACATTCCGCAAAACACGCAACCCGAGGAGCCTCCCCGGATGCTCGGCGCGCCAGTGTGACACGGTGGCTTCTACGATCAGCAGTGTGTCATCGGTCGAGCCATCATCAGAGACAACGATCTCGTCAACGGCCTGAGTCTGACCCAGGATACTGAGGACCTGTTCTGCGACGAAGCGGGCGCCGTTGTAGGTGCAGAGGGCGACAGATACTTGCGTCGACACGAGCTATCTCCGCTTCAGCCCAACGGACAGCACGCCCAGGAACAAGCCAGCCATTATCGTCTGCGCGCCCAGCATCATCAACAGTGCCGCCGGAACTGTCTCACGCACCGATTGGCTGGGGTCTTGTGCACCGAATCCCTCACCCGCCCAGCCGATCAGCTGCACCAGCGCCATCCCGAATCCGACGACAAAGAGGATAAGCCCCACGACCGCGCCGCTCTCGAGGCTGATCCGCCGTTCCAGTCGCTCGAAATTGCGGCTTCGGGGAATGCGGAAACCCTCGTGTTGGGCGTAGATCTTGGTGAGTACCGCGAAGAGCACCGCTTGATAGCCGACGACGGCCAACGCGGCCAGATACATCTGGCTCGACGCGTCGAGCCCCACCGAGCCGACAACAACCGGGCCGAAGCCGAGCAACGCCGTACCGAGCACTCCGACGAAGAACGCGATGGCACCCGGGATAAGGAACAGCCACCGCGGGCTGAAGATCAGTAGGAATCGCAGGTGGCGCCAGCCGTCTCGCCAACTGCGCAGATGCGGCGGTCGGCTCCGGCCGTCTTTTTTCAGGGTGGTGGGAACTTCACTCACCCGCAGCCCGCCGAGCGTAGATTTCACGACGACTTCGCTGGCGAATTCCATTCCCGTCGTCTGCAGGTGAAGGTCGAGAATTGACTGGCGGTTGAAACCTCGAAGTCCACAGTGAAAGTCTTTGATCGGCGACCGGAAAAGAACGCGACCGATCCACGAGAGGACCGGATTTCCCAGGTACTTGTGCAGCGGAGGCATAGCTCCGTCTTCGATGCCACCCCGGAAGCGATTGCCCATCACCAGCTCGTCTCCTGCGCGCAGCCGGATAACGAACGCATCAAGCTCGGCGAAGTCATAGCTATCGTCGGCATCGCCCATAATTACAAACGTGCCCAGGGCGCTTTCAATCCCGCCCATCAAGGCGCTGCCGTAGCCTTTCTCTGGGATGTTCACCACTCGAGCACCATGAGCGACCGCGATTTGCTGCGACCCATCTGTACTTCCGTTGTCTGCAATGACGATCTCTCCAACGACGCCGCTACGCTGGAGGTAGTCCTGCGCTTTGTCGATACATATTGCGAGCGTTTCGGCCTCGTTGAGGCAGGGCATCACAATCGAAAGTTCAATGGTTTCGGTGGTGGTCATTCGCGCAGGAGGTCCCGTCAGTGTTGGAGCGGCCACCTCATAGTACAGAGTGAGTAGCGTGTGAGACTCGGACTAGTGGTATCAACGCTTGGCCGTGTCGCGAGCCTCCAGAAACTCTTGGCCTCACTTGAAACGCAGATGACGGCGAATGACCGCCTGATCGTCGTCGCTCAACGAAACATTGCCGAAGTACAACAGCTAGTTGCCGAGTACGCCTCGCCCACTTTCGTCATCGCCGTGACCCGCTCCGACCTCGGTGCCTCGCGCGGCCGCAACGTCGGTGTCGACCAGCTACCGCCCGGCACCGACTTTCTGCTCAGCTTTCCGAACGACACCACGACGTTCCCTGACGGGTCGCTGAAACGCTTGCGCGCCCTGCCAAACGATTTTCAGGCTGGGGCTCTCACCGTCGTCGACGAGAACGGCCCAAAATTTGCCCTTCCCCCGACCGGTACCCCGCTCGACCGCTGGAATGTGTGGAGTGTCATCGAAATGGGCCTTCTTGTGCGCCGCGGTCTCTTCGACGCTCTTGGCGGCTTCGACGCCGACATCGGCACCGGCGCGGCCACCCCATGGCAGGCCGGCGAGGCAACTGATTTTCTGCTTAAGCTGACTCAAACCGATGCCGCCCGCGGCTTCGCCTGGCAGCCCGCAGACCTCCGTATCGGCGGTGTCGGCGATTCCCACGGCCTCCGCCGTGACGAGCGGCGTCGCAAGTTGCGCGGCTATGGCCGCGGGCTCGGCCGGTTGGTCACCCGTTGGCGGTACCCGCTGTGGTGGCGATTCGCGTTTCTGTTCGGCGGGCTACTGTTCGGACTACGCAATCGCGAGACGAATGCGCCGCTCGACGGCTGGTGGGTCTTTCTCGGACGTCTCGAAGGCATGATGGGGCGCACCCTGGGTCGCAGCCAACCGTTCAAAGCGGTCACCCGGTGACCGTCGATTTGCCCTCTCCCCTGCGCCTGCGCCGGGCGGCTCTCAGTCTCATCACCCTGCTCGGCGGTGTGTCACTGGCGGTCATTCCGGCCGCGACCATCGCCATCTCCTCGCGATTGTTCGCCGAAACCGAGCAAGGTTTCATCGCGGTCGCCATCATGGTCGCGACCTTCGCCGGCCAGCTCACTTTCGCTGCGGTCGTCGAATCCAGGCTGAGTTCGGCCGACACTGCCCGACGCGTGGTTTTTCCTCTCTGGCTCGCCGCGCTCTCACTGCTCGCCGCCGCCATTCTGGCGATGAACCCGACCAACGTGTGGGTGCTCTGCCTGGGGCTGCCCGTGCTCGTGGCGGCGCTTGAGGTCGGTCGTGGCGTCTCGGTGGCCGAGCGGCTCGATGTGCGCGAGGTCTGGGCGTCAATTCTGGTGGGCCTCGGGGCGCTCGGCGGGGTGGCCGCGGCCTTCAGTGACCAGCGTTGGGCAATGATTCCGCTTGTGGTCGGCATCGCCCTGGCCACCCTGGTGCGCTGCATGCCGGTGAGCCACCAGGCCAGCCGCCCTCAACCATCGGTGCGCGGCTGGGTTCTGGCCGACACCGCCATGACCGGCGTCATCTACCCGCTGCTCAACACCATGATCCTGGCGTTTCTCGGGCCCGGTGACGCGGTGCTGTTCACGGCGATCGCCACCGTGTCCGGTCTGCTGGCCATCCCTTTGAATTTTATGCGGCTGCGTCTGCTCAAGGAGCACTCGACGCTCGACATCGTCATCTCCGCCGGCTCGGTTTTCGCCGCCGTTCTAGCTCTGATCGTTCTTGAGAGTTTCGGGGTGCTCGGCTTTTTCTTCGGCGACGTGTGGTCGGGTTCCAACACTCTGCTGCCGCTCGTCCTTGCTTGCCTGTGGCGTGCCGCATCGCTAGCCACGACCATTCCGTTCGCGGCACTACGTCGAATGGGCGAAGTGCGGTTGGTGACCGGGCTGCGGGCGCTCGTATCTGCTTTGACCTTTGCGGCGGCATCCGTCGGACTTCTGCTTCAAGACCTGTCGATGGTTTTTGTCGGGCTCTTGATTGCAGAGTTACTGTCAGCCGTGATTTATGAGGTGGCCCGCCGACGCGCCCTCGGCAAGGTTTCACGGATGGCGGAGGCGCAGGCATGACCAGAATTCTTGTTGACCTTCTGTTCTTCACCGGCAAGAAGGGCGGCATGGAGTCCTATGTGCGCGAGGTTTACACGCACATTGCGCCCAGCTCCACTGAGTTCGAATTCGTGGGCCTCGCCTCGAGCGAGCTGGCGGCAATGGATACCTCGTGGTTTCCCGGTGAGATCGTCGATTCGGGCATCAGCGGGGAGAATCGCATTGCTTGGGCACGCGGCGAACTTTTCAGTGTGGCCCGATTTGCCAGACGGTTGAAGGCCGACCTCATTCATTGCCCGGCGAACCTGGGGCCGCTGCGCTCACGCGTTCCGGTGGCGTTGACTGTGCACGACCTGCTGCCGTTTCGGCATCCGGAATATGTACCCGGGGCCTATTCACGTATTTTGCGCGCCATGATTCGTCTCGGGGCGCGCACCGCGAGCCGGCTGCTTACTGTCAGTGAGGCGTCAAAGGCAGATATCGTGGGCATCCTGAAGATTGCGCCGTCCCGGATTGATGTGATCCCGTTGGCCGGCAGCTCGAAACAGTATGAGCCCAGCCAGTCGAAGCGGATGCCGAACCAGATTCTATCGGTCGGCAACCGTATGCCGCACAAGAACCTCGAGCTTCTGCTTGCGGCCGTGGCGCTGATCCCCGCGTCAGAGCGGCCACAACTGGTCGTGACCGGTAGCCACGGTATCGACCCGCTCACCCGTGTTGTGTCCGAGCTGGGGTTGGAGCGCTGGGTATCACTGAGGGGCTGGCTGAGTGCCACCGAGCTTGAAGATCTCTATGCGAGCGCAACGCTGTTCGTTTTCCCGAGCCTGTTTGAGGGGTTCGGTCTGCCCGTCATCGAGGCGATGGCGCGGGGCTGTCCGGTGTTGTGCTCCGACATTCCGGTGTTGCGCGAGGTGGGCGTAGACGCTGTCGCCTACGTCGACCCGCACAGTGCTTCGTCATTGGCCGGCCGCATCACCGAGCTGGTGCATGACGACACGGCGCGCGACGAGCTGGCTCGGCGCGGCCGCGACCGGGCCGCCTTGTTCTCGTGGGGCAGGGCGGCCGACGAAACCGTTCAGTCGTTTCGGCGCGCCCTAGCGGAGCGGTAGCGCGCAATTAGTTCGTCGATCGAACGGCCGAGGTTGCGTTCGGCGCGGGCGCTCTGGAACCACGCCAGGGTCGTGACGCGCAGCCTTCCTCCGGCCAGCACGACCTCTGCCAGGGCATCCCCCAAGGCGACGGGGTCGGCGCTCTCGGCGACGAGCCCATTGACGTGGGCTTCGATGAGTTCGGCGGCGGCGTTGTCTGGACCACTCACGACAACGCTGGGGGTGCCGACTGATGCGGCTTCGGCCACGACCAGCCCGAATCCTTCCCTGGCGGACGGGTTGACCATTACTGCGGCGTGCGCGAACAGCTTGCCGAGTTCGTGCTCGGACACGCGCCCGATAATGTCCACGACATCACTTACACCGGCCCGATGGGCGGCATCGACGAGGGCCGGGGTCTCGGGGCCGGCCCCAGCGACGACCAGGCGCAACCCAGGCACGCGACTGCGGGCCACGGCGAGCCCCGCGGGCAAGGCATCAAGCCGCTTGTCCGCGATGTGGCGGCCGGCGAAGAACGCGTAGGGGGCAGCGAATGCTGTGAGCGGGGTCGGCGAGCCTGTTGCACCCGTTGCGCCTGATGCGGTGACCGACTCTGCGTCCACGACGACGACAGGTTCATCGACCAGGTCAAGCAAACCCAAAACGATCGGCGAGGCGCGGCCGCGGTAGCGCCGCAAGTTGCGTCGGGTGAAGTCGCTGTTGACGGTTTGTTCTCTGCCGAGCCAGATGCCGAGGAACTGAAGCATCCAGGCGATGGTTCCGACGAGGGCACCGGAGTACTCGCGCCACTTGCGCCAAGTCCAGATCTCGAGCCAGTCAGAGACGATCATGGCGGGGGTGCCGAGCAGAGCCAGTTTGACGGCGAATATGTTGAGGACAGGCAGCGCACTGACGATGACGAGGTCATAGCTCTGGCGGTGGTGCCGGAAGTGGCTGAACACTCCGCGGGCAAAGCCGAGGGCGCTGCCCAGGGTGCGGGTGCCTCCGGCGTCGTAGATCTCGCCCGACCAGGCGGCCACGACATTGAACGTGGTCGGCGGGGCCTGTCCGGCGGGCCACTGCTCCCGGGTCACGTAGTCAACCGTGCTGCAGCGCTCCACGAGCAGTTCGGCCAGGCGGCGATAGACACGTTCGCCGCCACCGGTGTTGACCGGGAACAGGCAGTCGTAGGCGATGGCAACGCGGGGCTCAGCCACGATGCGCACTGGCCTCTGGCGCCCAGCTGCTGGTATCCGCTGCTCCCTGCACGTTTAGCTCCTCGGCGACGTCTGCTGCCCCTTCTGCATCTGCTGCATCTGCTGCATCTGCCGTCTCTAGCCTGGCAGTGCGGGTGGCGAGCACTCCAAGAAGTACGACGCTGGCCGCGGAAACCAGGGTGAACAAGATGACGAGCGTGGGCCAGCCGAAAGGCGGTTGCCATTGCGGGTTGAGCCACATATCGCTGGGCATGGCGTCGTTGCCGGTGACATAGCGGCGCATGACCAACACGTAGGCAATGATGCCGTAGAGCATCAGCAGCGAGGCGCCGACCCAGGTGATGCGGGGAGCGAGGTAGGCAATACGGTCGCCGGCCGGTGCTGACAGCAGCCAGCCTGCGACGATCATGATGCCGACGTAAAGGAACAGGGCATAGCGACCCTGCCAGATGATGCCGGTTTGCGACACACCGTAGGCCTGTACGAGGGCGGGAACCAAGAAGGCGGCAGCGGTGACGATGAGCAGAGTGCGCACCGAACGCCAATTCGTGGCGGTGAAGGCCAATAGCAGGAGCGCCGTGATGGCGGCGATGTATGGCCAGTATGCGAAATCGGGCATGGGGGCGTCGAACCAGCCGAAGTAACCGAACGCCTGTTTGAGAAAGGTGATGGTGGTGCGCAGCATAAAGGTGAAGCCGGTAACGAAGGAGGCGCCCACCAAAGGGGCGTCTGATTCTTCGGCCTGGTTGGACAGGCTACCGCCGCCGAGCGTCCAAAACAGGGAGAAGATTCCGCCGACCGAGATGACGGCCAACCCCCAATAACTTGACGCTGTGGTGAAGAGCGCCTTCACCGATTTCCAACCTACGGCGATCATGCAGAGCAACACGACGACAACGAGCCAGAGCGGGCCGGTGGCGCGGGCGTTGGCCAGCACGATGGCGGCGACACTGACGATCATCCAGAGGTACCAGCGGGGCAGAAACACTCGAGTGGCTACGGCGCCGTCGCCCGCGCGATGTGATTGCAGAAGACGGAGGGTGCCGATCCATACCGCAGCGGCGGCGGCAATCTCGATGCCGTTGGGGTTCACCGCGCCCATCAGGTAGATGACCATCGGGCTGGCGACGAAGGCCATGCCCAGTGGCATCCAGCGGGAGCGCGTGGCGCCCATTGCGGCTTGGAACCCCCAGGCGAGAAGCAGCGCGCCAAGCAAGGCGCTCACCAGTCGCATGGCGTAGACACCGGCAGAGCCGCCCATGAACAGACTGGGCCAGCCCACCAAGTAGTAGTAGAGCGGGTTGTATGTCGACACCCAGCTCGACACCTCGGTCGTACCCGCCGGGTCGCCCACTTCAACGCCGCAGTTTGCCGGAACGTTTGAGTGGAACACGAAACAGAGGGAGTGACCGTTGTAAGCCCAATCGGCGGGTACGTCAACGACAGGGTGCTTCACCCCGTTGACGTGATGTCCGATTACTTCACCATGAACCTGCCCGACGGCCTTGATCACATGAGCGTTCTCATCAGGAACCGAAAAGATGGGGCTAGCCAAAGCCCACAACCCTGACAACAAGAACATCGCAGCAAATGCGACGACAAAGATCGTTCGAGTACCGGTCGTACGATTCTGCGCAGATTGGTTCAGGCGGGGCTTCGTCGCCTCCGCTTCGCCCCCTGCTTCTTTATACGCAGTAACACCATTTCTGAACGCTCGCTCGGGAATGCGTGTACTCAAGTGTGGTCATCCCTCGGCGTTGGCGAAATTTCTAATTCACGAGCTTAGAAGTATGCCGCCATTGAGAGTAATCGCAGCGTTTCACCGCACCGCTAATCCTGACCGCCGTTTCCCTTGTCCTCCGCCAGCCCAGAGGCGGTCTCAGCTTCCACTCGCTGCAGCCGCAGCTCAACGAGTGCGATTGTCTCAACAAGGTCCCGTGCGCGGGCCTCCAGATGAGTCAACTCCGAGCTGTGCTGCAAACAAACCAGGAAGAGGATTGCGATGGCAACGAAGAACACGAGATTCGTGGGAACTTCAATCCCTAGAAATCCTGCCGCGAACTCTAACGTTGACGGAAAGACGCTCACCAGAACAGCCAAGGACCCCGCGATGACCCACCAGATAGCGTGCCGCTCACGCAATCGGCGCCGGCGTAGCAACTCAATCACAACCACGAGTGTCAAGACGGCAGCTGCAATACCGAGAAGGTAGCTTGTTGTGTGCATGGTTACTTTGCCCCCTGCGTCGTGGCTTTGACAGGGCGAATGAGCGCAAAGGCCAATGCAATCACTGCCCTACCCAGGTAGACAGCGGCTTTGACCGGGCTATGTGAGGGGACTCCCCCGGCTCGCGGCCGCATCGAAGCTGGAACCTGTTCGATCTTGCACCCCGCTCGAACTGCAATGACCAGCGTCTCAATCGTGTCTCCCAAATACTCAGCAGGGTAGTGAGTGGCGAAGACTCGCACAGCACGTGGCCCGCTCGCGCGCAACCCAGAAGTTGTGTCGGTCAGTCGTGTTTTCGCGATTCGACTCAATATCGACGACAGCACCAGCATCGCCCATTTTCGCGGACCTCTGACTTCGTATTCGCCCTCCCCGGCAAATCGTGCTCCGATGACGAGATCTGCTGAGCTCAATCCCGCCAACATCTCATGCACATCATTCGGGTCATGTTGGCCATCGGAATCAATCTGAACCACGTTCTCAAAACCCTGCTCGAGGGCATATCGAAAGCCGAGACGCATGGCACCACCGACACCGAGGTTGAACGGTAGGACCGCGACAGTCGCGCCTGCCGCTCGAGCGACTTCAGCTGTCCGATCAGTTGAGCCGTCGTCGACAACCAGGCAAGCCACTCCAGGAAGCTTCTCAAACACCTCCCGAACAACCGCCGCCACGGCTTCTTCTTCGTTGAAAGCCGGCATGACAATAAGGGTCTGATCGAGCGGGCTAGTCACGTATTCCATCCTATTTGTTGCGACCGACAGGGTCTGTGTCGGTGTCAAGACTCGGCATCGCGGATCGAACGATCGCAAGATATTCAGTCGCGCGTGCTTTCCAAGACCAACGCTGCTCCAACACCTCATGAAGCATGGCGGGCCGAGGATCCCTCAACGCCTCGTCCACGCTAGCAATGAGATCTGGCAAAGTGCGCCGTGTCACTTCCCAAACTGGTGCGCCGTCTTCTCTGAGCGGCTCTACCGATGGGACGGGGTACGACACGATCTGGGCGCCAGCCGCTGCTGCCTCAAGAAGTGTGATCTGAAATCCCTCTGCCAACTCGCTCGGGTTCACAAACACCGAGTCTTTGAGAGACTCGCGAATAACGCCCACGTCGGCGTATCCGTGCAGATGGGTAGAGTCAGCAATCCCTGCGTCCGCCACTCTCGCCTTGACCGCCGCCGCGTCCGGACCATCGCCGAGAATGCGAACGCTGAGCTCGGGATGTCCCCATTCCCGAATCAGCGATGCTGCCACGTCTACAAAAGTCTCCCACCCCTTGCCAGGAACAAGGCGTCCGAGGAATACGATCGACCGAGGTCGCTGCGGGCTCCCGGCATTGGGCCAGTTCTCCATCTGAAGCGCGTTGTAGAAGATCACCGACGGCACCTTTGCAAGGTCGAAGACGAACTTCGCGACCGGCTGTGACACCGCCAACACAGCCGTGGCTCTTTTCAGAATCACACGCCCCATTGTCAAGTCCACTATGCGAGACCCCAACCTAATGACAGGGGAAGGGGACTGCACGAAGCCCGCACCATGCTCAGTGTGGATGAGCGGGACACCAAGCCGGCGGGCTACTTTCATCCCGACATAAGACATCGGAAAGAACCGTGTGTGCGTCGATACGGCATCGATGCGCTCGCTCTTCAAGAACTGGGCAAGTCGGCGAGTAGTCCCAAGCGCCGGAAACGAGAGTACCGAAGCAATTGGAAGATGCATTCGCAGCCGTACAACTCGCACACCGCTCTCTTCGGAATCCGAAGGTTCAGGCGCGAGACAGACCACGACGACACTAGCGCCAGCCGCAGTGAGCTCATTTGCGAGTTGAAAAACGTGGCTTTCCAACCCGCCAGATCGAGGAGGGTAGTTGTTGATAACGATCGCGATACGAGGCGCGCCATCGTCACCATTCTTCTCTACGGCTGCCAATTTACTCCCAAGCGATATTCAAGCGACGGCCTCAAGTCTAACGACCTGCTCCGATAGGAACTGCTGAGCTAAACCCGGGCGAGATCAAGCCCCACATGCACGCGGCCGTACCTGCATCGGATATACGTTCTCCATCGACCGTGTCACATCGTCCATGGGAAGTGCAGCTAGCATTCACAAGTGGCAACGACACTATTCAAGAATGCTGGACTCGCGACAATTGGGGTCCTTGTTCAGGGTGTCGCCCGTTTCGGCTACACGATCATCATCGGACGGACGCTCGGAGCTGAATCTCTGGGGCAGATCAGTGGCCTCATCGCCCTCTCGGTATTTGTCTCCCTTTTCTGGCCTACTGGTGCTGGCGTCGCTGCCTCGCGATTCGTAGCTCCACACACCGATTCTGATTCGAGTCACACTTCGACTCCAGAACCCATACCTGCCCTCGTGCGGGATCTCTTGATTTCGGCGCCAATTTTGGCCGTTGGCACTCTCGTGGCCGCGCTACTTATAGTCCCCGATATTTTGTCGGCCCTTGCAGCAGTTGCGCTCAGCCTCTCGTTTTCGGCATACGCATTTACTCGCGGTGCGGCGATGGGTCAGGGACGATTCCTCAGGATTGCTGTCGCAGACACAGTGACATCGCTTTCCTCGCTTACGCTGCTGCTTCTCGTCCTACTCACGGGCCTTTCTTGGGCGACCCTGCTTCCGCTCGCACTGGGATACGCCGCATTCGCCTGGGTTTGCTGGCCTCGTGGCGGCCATCCAGCTCGAGTGTCCAACCCAGTAATACGCAGGTTTGTCTTCTACAACTCCCTCGCTCAATTGGCAACTGGCGGAGCGCTTCAGATCACGATGTTGACAGCGCGAATGTTTGACACCCCGACTAACGTGGGCCTCTTCGCCGCCGCATTTTCTCTAGCGACCCCTGCCTCGATGCTTGCTTTGTCTGCGAACCAGGTGCTTATTCCCCACTTCGCGCGGCTCAACGTCTCCGATACCGTTGCCGCCCGCCACCTTCATCGACGGGTCCTGTTGCTCGCCACAGCGGGATTTACGCTTGTCTTTGGGATCCTGATTCTTCTCTCTCCCTTTCTGATCGACCTTTTCTATGGGCCAAGTTTCAGCGGTGCGACTCCCTATATGCAGGTACTGCTTTGCGGGGTATTCGCCTATTCGATTTCGTTGGTTCCAGCTGCCTCACTCGTCGCTAGCGGAGGTGAGCGCGAGTACACAGCATCCTCTGCCATTGGGTTTGCCATCACTCTTGTGATCTCCCTCGGGCTCGGCACGTCCCTGGGCGCTTGGGCCGCGGCCATCGGATACGTCGCGGGCAGCACCGTATCCGCAATTCTGATCCTCAGTACACGGGGAAGACCTTTGATTCGCAGAAGTAGAACCGCAATGCAGTACTGAGCCACCAGTTGGTGACACGCGGCTGATGGGAGTAGTTCCGATGCCGGCGGCGGCTCTGGTCGTCGATGATCGCGAGCACGTGGTGTGCTTCGATGGTCGCGGCAGTTCTGCTCGACGTCGGCGCGCCAGCCGCCGACGAGCGCTCGATGGGCCAGGGCAGCCCTTCGGGCCCCGGGTCGGGCTTTCAGGGTATCTCCGCTAAATCCGGAGGTTCCCCCTTCTCACAAGGCCTGCAGAGTCACCCATGTCCTGGTTCAGTACGCCTCGTTCCGATAGCTACCACGGCATCGTCTCGATGGACCGGTCTCCTGATGGTCTCGGAGCAATTTTGCGTGGACGCGAGTGTGATGCACCGGTCAGAATCCGGAGTCACAACCTCGTCAGTTCAGATTCCACCGGACTCGGAATCACTTGAATTCTGTCCACTTCCTTCGAGTTCTCCACCTCATCGACCACGAACCCAGGCTCCGATTCTCGGGCCGGGTCATTCGACGAGCCCAAGGGAGAGGTGAGACGAGTCGAGCCGATCTCGGTCAGCGCCGCCACCGGCAGACAGACCAAAACCATGACTGCGGCGAATGCGAGCGACCCAATTGCCCACAACGTCATCGGTGTAATTGGCAAACCCCACCACCACTCCACTGCCTTGTCAAGATTCCAGCTCATGAAGTCCAAACCGGTCACGTAGCGTCGGATATTGAAATGCAGCGCAACTGAGTTGGCAACGGAAAGCCCAACGATTATGAAAATCGCTTGCGCTCGCCCCATTCGAATGCGTTGATTCTTTACTTGAATGAGTGCTACTCCACCCAATATGACCAACAGCGGCAAGATGTATCGCGGTTGAACTTCGGCACCGACATAAACGCCAGACTTCACGAGAATGTATGTGGGCATAAGCCAAAGGACGGCAAAAACTCCTCCCACCGCGAGACCCTTCCTCCACGACATAGAGCCGAGCCCGGTGAATACCATGACGCAATACACGGCCAAGGCTGCCACCCAAACGACAGCAGGGAGGAGCGTGTCAAGCCAACCGAGGCCCCAGGTGCCGAAGGCCCCCGCCCAGAGCCCGGGAACGTTAAGAAAGTTCTGAAATATGAGCTGCCCCGTTCCCGGACGCTCAACTGCTCCGCCACTGGACGGAATTCCCGAGGCAGCGAATGAGGACTGGTTTGCGGAGAGATAGAAGAGGGCGGCAACACAGGCCAAGACCGCAGGATAGATCAACGAGAGGAAGAATCGGCGATCTCGCTTCATCGAAAGGCAGACAACAGCGACAATCGCGAGGATCGAATAGATTGCGGCATCTGCGCGCGCGCCTGCACCAATCAGAAGCGAGATCGCAGCGAGTCCCCCGAGGCCGAGCCGGCGCAGGCCGGCGGTTTCAAAATATCCGAGAAGTGCAATCCAGAAAGTTCCGGCGGAAATAAGCGCCCAGCTGCTCGGATTCGTTGACGGAATGAGGAACATTCCGAGAGGTACAACTGCAATCAGCGTTCCCCATACAAGTGTTGTCCGTCGCCGTGCGGGAAGTACGGCGAATAGAGCCGTGAACATCCCTACGAAGAGAAGCACGTTGAAAGCGCGCATCATGATCACCGAGACAGATACATCTGGGCCCGCAAACAATCCCATCACCCAGTAGAAAACCGGAGGATAGTCGCCTGTGAAGTTTCCACGGTCGGTTAGCACCAGGTCAACTTCGCTGGAGTCGAATCCGGCAGATTGGCAAGCGGCGCTGTCATTCGACTTGAACGCGTAGCAAATTGAACCGCCGAGGGACTCGGGAACAAATCGTTCATCAGCGTTCGACCCGGCCTCACACAGGTTCGCTCGGTCTCCATCACCGCACCAAATGCTGGCTAGGTGAAAATCGTCGTCGGGACTCGATCCCACTGGCGACGAAACTCCCCACGAAACCAGTGCGAGAACGGCTAGTAGTGGCAGGAGTACTCTCGCAAGAAGCGCTACTCGTGTTCGTCGCTGACTGGTCTCTTTCACCTAGCGATCCTACCGGGCTTTGAGTGGTGCCATTTCCAGCAATGCAGGCTCGCTCATCCGACGTTCCATCTAGAACGGCTTTGGCTCCGGCGAAGTACTAATTGGCAACTGTCTTGCAACCGAGCAGGACGTTTGACCCAGGACCGACGTTAATGCCATAAACACAGACCTCATGTTTCCCAGCTGAAAGCGGCGTCTGGAAGGAATAGCCATGGCTCGGGCCATAGGCAGGAAACGCTGCCCCGACATCGGAGCGCACTCCAGAAGCGTCAATCGCGGTACCGGCTGAGTCCACGTAAACATGGACAGGAATCGGGTCAACCTGGTCTGGGTCATATGCCCAGCCAGATACAGACAATGTGCCCCCTGCGACAGAAATTGATTCGAGGGTCCCCACCGGCGAGCCGCTCATCGCCGTTACTGTCTTGCAGCCCAAGCTCTTATTCGAACCGGGCGAGACAATATCGATTCCATAGGCGCATACGTTGTGCTGGCCAGGGGTCACTGGCATCTTGACTGAGAAACCGTGCAGATCACCGTATCCGGGGAATGCTCGCGCGATATCTGAGCGAGGCAGATCGGCGGTTGCTGCAACGCCCGCGGCGTCAACATAAACGTGCACGGGGCTCGAGGCCGCCGAGTCCGGGTCGAATACCCAGCCGCTCGCCTTTATGGCACCAGGTATGGATTCGACGGACTCCAAAACCCCGTTCGGGGAACCGCCTGCAACCGTGACGGTTCTACAGCCAATGGGTTGGTGCGCACCAGGACCAGAGACGTTGATGCCGTATGCACAGACCGTGTGGTTCCCGGGTTCTGCTTTCACCTGACGGGTGAAACCGTGTTTCGGACCGTAGGCAGGATAGGCCTGTCCGACGTCTGCCCGCTGATCATCAGCGGTGAATGCCGCTCCGACGGAATCGACGTAGACGTGTACCGGGATCGAATCTGCCGAGTCTGGATCAATCGCCCATCCAGAAACAGTGATGACGCTCCCGACACTAGAAACACTCTCCATCGCGCCGATCGGCGAACCCGTCATACCTTCCAATGTGCGACATGCAAACTGAGCATTAACACCTGGACCCACGTTAATTCCATACACACAAACGTTCTGGACGCCGCTCGACTTCACAGGGATTGTGATATCAAATCCATGGGCGGGCCCTACTTCCGGCCAGGTCGCGCCCACATCCGGGCGGTTGCTCTTCGCCGTGACTGAGGTACCGGCGCCGTTCACATAGATGTGAACGTCGATTGGCGCTGACGTATTCGGGTCGAATGCCCATCCTGCTACGCGAACGCCTCCCGGGACCGCAGCAAAAACGTCGAGCCCCGCCATGGGACTCCCTGCGAGGTTGGCAGGACCGAACCAGTTGTTGTAGTACACCCAAAAATTGCGATTCCCGTATGACGAACAAGCGTTTCCTGTGCCACCGAGATTTGCGAGCGCCGCGGCATTGGGAACATATGGTGTGTAGTAGTAGAGCGCAGCGGTTGCCCGGTTTTGGATAAGGACGTTTGTCGTCCCACAATCCGCATTTGGGTGGTACGGGCGAGAATTAAGTTTGCCCACTTTGATCGAGGTGTGGGAGCCCTGAGGATTCCCGTACCAGGCGAATTGACGAGCCGCAGAGAATACTTGATAGAAGAATCCGTAGTAAGCCGAATCACAATCCGCAGTATCAGGGCAGCCCTGCCCCAACGCCTTTCGAAGAATTGCTTCACTCGGCGCCTTGCTGGTTACCAGACCTTGCTCCTTTTGGAGCGTGACCAGAAGCACCTTGGCACTAATGCTGCATGCTTTCTGAACCTTAAAGATGATCCGTGCAGCTGACTCATTCGCTTCGCCGGCGTACGTGCTGCACGTTCCGTAATCGAATGTTGTCGTAGGCGTATTCACCCGGAGCACATTGAGGCACAAGGAGTTTGCACAGGCACCAATTTGCGAATCCAAGAACCCCTGAATCTGTTCCTGAGACATTGCATTTCCGTCATAGAACAACTCATCGGAAATGATGTACCCGGGGTCAAAATCAGACCCGTTCAGAGCCTTCGCCGACTGAGGTACAGAAACGACCAAGACGCTGATGAGGCTGACGACCGCGACAGCCGCCAGCAGGCGCATAGATTTGACAAGCATATCCTGGGACTCCATTACCAGCCATGCAGTCGAAACATGGCCTCGATTAGGTTATCGAGGCGGCCGTGTTTATTTGGAGCACGACACGGTCCGAAGCAGCTTCTTAGGCGAGATATGGATCTCTTTGGGGTCCAGACCAGCGGGCAATGATCATTTTCTCTTCAAACGAGTGCACGAGAGGATTGCGTGAGCGCGATTCAAAATGAAAAAGCTCAACGTCGGTGAGCCAGACCAGCCGGTAACCCGCATGCCCGACCTTCTTGCAGAGGTCGACGTCGTTGAAGTTGCCCGGGAGTTGCTCAGAGAACCCCCCGACCTCCTGAAACACTTCGCGGCGCATGGCGATGCACGCTGCGGTCAACCCTGATGCTTCTCGGTTGATCAGAAGTGAAGAGAAGGCCCCATAGGTACCCTTTTCGGCGCCAAGATAGGCGTGGGTGAATTGCCCCATATGGTGCTTGTGGCCGGCGTGTTGCACCGCCCCATCCTCGAAGTACAGCATCGCCCCTGTCATGCCGACATCTGGTTCGTTTAAGGGGGCGATCAAGCTTCCGATCATCTCATCGCTGATCATCTGAACATCGTCATTCAGGAACACGAGGAATTCTCCGCGTGCGGCCAGGAACCCTTCATTGCACTTGCGGCTGAAGTTGAATGTGCCCGTGAAGAGGACCGGGGTCAGCCTGTCACCTGCAATCTCTGCAAGCTCAGCCATGACCTCAGCCGGGGTGTCCTCGTCGTAGACGACGACGACCTCAAGATCTTGGTGCTGAGTCGTCGCGAGCATTGTCCGAACAGCCTCAACTACGAAGACGCGGCTCTCACCCCACACCTCACCGGCGGTGCCCCGGGTTGGGATGATCACGCTGACCGACTTGTTCAGTTCAGGCGTGCGGTCGATGCGGTAGGTGCCAGGGACTGGGCCGCGCAGTGCAACGCCGTCAATCCCAACGCGCTTGAGGTGCGCATCGACGGCGCGAACGCCCGCATCCCAGGCGTAAGGCTTGTTGTCTGTCGCTTCAGCTGTCGAACCCTCGATCACGTGCCAGTGGTAAAGGACCTCCGGAATGTGCACGATTCTTCGCGCGACCTCAGTGACGCGAAGCACGAGATCGTGATCTTGCGAGCCTTCGAACTCCTTGTGAAAACCGCCGACCTGACGCACGAGATCGGCCCGCAGAACTGACAAATGCCCCGTGTACATCTGACCGCGGAGTCGCTCAGGTGACCAATCTGGTTTGTCGAATTGATCGTAGTACCGGCCATCTCTGATCTTGTCTTCGTCGGAGTAGATGTAATCAACACTGGGATCCACGGCGATTTCGGCAGCGATGCGCTCAAGCGCGTTCGGGGCCAGCAGGTCGTCGTGGTCGAGCAGCGCGAGAAATGTGCCGCGCGCCGCTTCGATCGCATCGTTGGAAGCCGCGACGATTCCGCCGTTGGTGGGTCGTTCGACGATCCGGATGCGGGAATCGTGTTGTGCGGCTGTGCTGAGCACAGCACGGACATCCGGATTCGGCGACGCGTCATCGACGAGGATGAGTTCCCAGTCAGTGAAGTGCTGATCCACCACCGAAGCGATGGTTTGCTGCAACACTTTCAGCGGAGTATTGAAGACCGGCGTCAAGATAGAGAAGAGTGGCGCACGCATCGAGGTCACTTCTTGATGCGGCGCTGAACGCGTTTGAGAAGAATCGCCGGAGTCATCACGAGTCGACCAATCTTCCATGTCGTCGATTTGCGGGTCTGCGCAAGGTCATGCGCGCCTCGCGCACGTGCTTCCTCAATAGAGATTTTGGCCTGTGCGAGTTCGGCACGAAGGCCAAGCTCCATGTCTCGCCCAATCAACTGCGAGTGGGTGAGATTCTTCACGCTATTCAGGAGAATGTCACGTTCAGCTCGAAGCGCCTCGCACTCCTCTTTGCTTCGTTCACTTGTCGTACCTTGTTCCGTACTCACGCTTGTTCCTTCATTGCTTTGACTCACGTTGACTCAGCCTACCTTCCGTCGTGCCACCCGTTTCTGGGCGGCTCTGCTTCAGTCAGTCGTCGTCCTTTGGCGTTCCTGACGCGCACGTAGGCGTTCAATGACCGCACTAGGCCCACCCTCCTGCAGGTAGTACGCAGCGCGTTCGATGTCTCGACGAATGCCAGTGCTTCTCGATGACCGCGCCTTCGGCAAGCCGTTCGGGATCTTGTTCTTTCGTTTGTGCTTGCTCTTGCTGTCAAGCTTCTTGTCGGCTGCGGACTGCGGGTTGCGGCAGAACTCTACGAGCGGCGCAACGGCCTTTTCCCAGGTGAACTCCAGCCGAACCCGCTGCACATTCTTCCGCGCCTTCCTGATCGCAGCTTCGTCGAACAGGTACTTTTCGATAGATGCTTCAAGCGCCGCTTGGTCACGTTCCGGAACAGCCGCACCCAGCGATTCGCTGGCAACCAGACTGCCAAAGGAATCACCGCCGGTCGTCACGATCGGCAAGCCGGCCCACAGGTAGTCCAGGATCCGTGTGCGGAACGAGAACGTCGTCTCAACGTGTTGGAAATGAGTAGACACGCCGAGATCTGCTTCAAGCAGGTAATTCTGGCGGTCGTCATACGGCACCCAGGACTCATTGAAGAATACGTGTTTGCCAGTAAGCCCCAGTCTTTCAGACACCGCGCGAGCCGCGGCAACCGCCTCCATCTCAGGGACCGCCGGGTTCGGGTGCTTAACACCCATGAAGAAGAGCCGAATGTTCGGATGTCTTTCGGCGAGCACGCCGACCGCACGAATCAGGATCTCGGGATCGAACCAGTTGTAGATCCCGCCACCCCAGATGATGATCTTGTCATCCGCCCCGATTCCCGGGACAACTCCACGCAGCGCAGGGCGCTGTTGCACTGGCGCCTGGCTCGGAATTCCGAATGGGGCAACAGCGATGAGGGAGTCAAGATCATTGTCGCGGGAATAGGTAAACGGATTTACTCGACCGAGCGCTGAAAGCTGCCCCAACCAAAAGTGGCGCTGACGTTCGCTGGCGCAGAGGAAGAAGTCACCCAGTTGCAACTGGTGGTTCAGAGCATCAGTCGCCTCCGTCACCTGCTTGTTCCACTGCTTCAGTCCTAGATCACGGCCCTGCTCGAGCTGCTCCAGGTGTAGCGGGTCGTAGACGTCGACGACCAAGATCTTTTTCGACGTTTCTAGGCTCGGGAAAAGCGCGAGGGCGTGCCCCTGCACGATGATGACGTCGGCCCACTGCTCGTGCTCGACGACAGAGTTGGGCTTGTGATGCGAAATCACACCCACCTCGATGACGTCATCGAGCGCGACAGCCTTGGTCATGCTCACGAGGCGCACATCGTGCTCGTCAGAGAGCTGTTTGGCAATGTTCCAGGCGCGAATGGCCGGCCCCGCCATCTGAGCTCCGACTGCGTCGCCCGTGATTACAAGGATGTGACGGCGGCCTTCAATGTTCAGCTGGCCGAGGTTGTCGACGATCTTCTCGTAGCCGCTCAGGTAGCTCTCGATGGGATAGGCGGGCTCATCTGTGTTACCGAACAACGCCTTGAGTTCGCGGTCGGACCGCGTGCGCGAGGCCTGAACCTTCGCGCGCTCCACAGTCATCTCCGGGAGTAACTCGACGAACTGATCAATGGCGTAAATTCCGGCCATCGTTTGCTTCGAGATCGCCAAAGTGGCTTCATCGTCGTTGCCCGGCACCCGTAGGTCGAGTGAAGTCGAATCGTGTTTGCCCCGTGCGACAGCGCGGCGAGTGGCAAGCAGCAACGCACCGGGGAAGACCTGGGCAAGGGATTCCTCGTCCAAGTTCTTGTACAACGTGTAAAGGGCGTTGCGCTCAAGCAAGTACGTCTCGCGGAAATTTCCGAACTTGTTCATCGAGGCGTGGTGCTTGTGGAACGCGAGCGATTTGGGTTGAAAGCGGAAACGGTAACCGAGCAGGTTCAAACGCCAACCGAGGTCGACGTCGTCGTAAAACATAAAGAAGTTGTCGTCGAAGCCGCCGAGCTCCTCGAACACCGACGCGCGGATGAACATTGCGGCGCCGGTGCCGAACAGAACATCCTTCTCGACATCCCAGGAGCCACGGTCTGTTTCACCCGCGTGCGGTTTGTAGCCCATGCCATACCAGGTGACGGCAGCATCGAGATAGTCAACTCGCTCGCCCTCCCAGTCAAGAACTTTGCTGGCCACAGCGCCGATGTTGTGGCCGGTGGAAAAGGTCGCGATCGCCTCTTTGATCCATCCCGAATCGGGTCTCGCATCGTTGTTGAGAAACGCGACGAACTCACCGGTCGACTTTGCGACACCCAAGTTGCAGCCGCCCGTGAAACCGAGATTCTCAGTGGATTCGACGATGGTGATCTGGCCTGAAATGACCTTCAGCCTTTCGAGGCTGTCATCCCCAGAACCGTTTTCGACCACGATAATCTCAAGCAGTTTGTGCGGCCAGTCCAGCTCCAGGAGCCCGCGAACACATTCGATGGTGTCGTCTACGCCTCGAAAGTTGACAAGGACGACGGAGACGACTCCGATACGACGCTTCTTCATTGGGTTTGCCTTTCTTAGGCTTTGGGCCCGCTGTGAAGCGAGTCCAGGTAGGCCGTGATCGTAGGGTCCGCTTCTCCGACTGCTACGACCTCGCCGTGGCTTAGCCAGGCAGCATGGTCACACATTTGGCGAACCGATTCCATGGCGTGGCTGACCAGAACTACGGTCTTGCCAGCTTCCTTGAAATCTACAAACTTTTGTGCGCACTTCTCTTGGAACTCGGCGTCACCGACAGCGAGCACCTCGTCGACGACGAGAATGTCAGGGTCCACGTTGATTGCAATGGCGAAGCCCAAGCGCACGTACATGCCCGAGGAATAGTTCTTCACCGGTTGGTCAATGAACTGCTCAACACCCGAGAAATCGACGATTTCATCGAACTTGCGGGTGATTTCTTTCTTCGACATTCCCAGAATCGAACCGTTGAGGAAAACGTTCTCTCGACCCGACAACTCGGGGTGAAAACCGGATCCCACTTCAAGCAAAGCGGCGATCCGCCCGTTGTAGCGAATCGAGCCCTTCTCCGGGTAGTAGATCTTTGCCAAGCATTTCAGCAGGGTTGACTTGCCCGATCCGTTGCTTCCGATGAGTCCAAAGGTGGAACCGACCGGGACCTCGAAATTTGCGTCCTTAAGCGCCCAGAAGTCTTCGTGAACCGATCGGCGTCCACGCATGATCGCGGACTTCAACGACTGATTGCGCTCGTGGTAGAGACGGAACTTCTTGCTGACATGTTCAATCTGAACAGCGATTTCACTCATAGAGCTTCTGCTAGACCCTTCTCGCTCCGGCGAAAGACCAGAACTCCGATGACGAGCGCTACAAGCGCCCAAATGACGCAGAGCAGGAAATCATCAGGGTTCGGCCAGCGGTTGTCGTAGAGCAGCTGCCGGAAAACTGCCACGAATCGTTCAAGGGGATTGGCCCGGTAGATGTCGAGCACTGTGATGTCGGTGCCAAACAGCCCACCAACTTTTGCGGACTGCACCTCGACCAAACTGATCGGGTAGATGATCGGGGTCAGATACATCCAGATCTGAAGGATGATCGACACAAAGTACTGAGTGTCCCGAAAATGCACATTCGCCACGGCGAGCATGAGTGCCAGGCCCGCGGCAAACATCGCCAACAGCACCATTGTCACGACGACGAGCGGAAGGAATGGCCAAACGAAACCGCCGCAGATGACGATGACAACGACAAGCACTCCCATTTCGAACAGCCAGTTATAGCCGACCGAGCCGACCTTCGACAGCGGCAGAACGATGCGGGAAAAATACACCTTCTGCACCAGGCCGGCGTTTGCCAGAATCGAGCCCATACCCTGCTGCACCACATTGGCGAAGAACGCCCAGGGCAGAAGACCACAGAGCAGCCACACAGGGAAGATGTTCAGACCGCTGGGGTCGCCAGGGGGAGGTGTCACTCGGAGGATGAAGGCGAACACGAGCGTGTAAACCAGCATCGACGCGAGTGGGTTCACCAAAGACCACAGTTGGCCGAAAATGGTGCGTTTGTACTGGCCGCGGATCTCACGCAGAGTGAGATTGGCCAGGAGCTCTCGCGACGCAAGAACTTCATTCAGATATCGCATGTAACCTCACTGGGTAGCCGATCGGGATGGCCGCAGATCAATCTAGCTTAGAACTATGCTTGAGGAACGTATGGCCAACTCACCCACTCCAGAACCCGTCACTCCCACTGTCGCTGTCGTCACCGTGAGCTATGGTTCCGAGGCGGTGCTTGGCCCGTTCCTCTCTTCGCTAGGCGAGGCCGCATCCGTTCCCCTGCACATCGTCGTCGCTGACAATAAGCCGACAATTGGTGGCGAAACGGATTCAGCGGTGGCTGTGATGACGATCGCCTCAGGCGGACGGTACCTGCCGCTTTCGAGTAACCGCGGGTATGGCCACGCGATCAACGCGGCAGTCGCGACTCTTCCGCCTGAAATTTCGTGGGTAGTCGTGAGCAATCCCGACGTCATCGTTCACGCGGGTTCCATCGATGCATTGTTGGACTGCGCAGAGTCATCCGACCGCATAGCGGCGATTGGGCCTCGGATTCTCTCAAGCAGCGGCGAGATCTATCCGTCTGCACGAGGAATTCCGTCTTTGCGTTCCGGCATCGGTCACGCCATTTTTGCGGATGTTTGGCCGTCCAACCCGTGGACACGTCGCTATCGACGCGATGCGCACGGCGCTGCCGTGCGAAGGGATGCCGGGTGGCTCTCCGGCGCCTTCCTCATGGTGCGCAGGTCGGTCTTCGACCAATTAAATGGCTTCGACGAGAGCTACTTTATGTATTTCGAAGACGTTGACCTGGGCTATCGGATCGGGAAGCTCGGATTGCGCAACGTATTTGAGCCATCCGCCAGCGTCGTTCACACGGGCGCTCACTCTACTCGGACCGAGTCTGCCCGAATGATTCGCGCGCATCACGACAGCGCCAAGAAGTTTCTGTACAAAAAGTATCCTGGCCCCCTCCTGTGGCCCCTGCGCATGGCTCTTACTGCCGGCCTCAATCTTCGAGCGATGGTCTCTCAGCGCCATTCCCAATAAAATTGAGAATGAGCAGGGTGGGCTGCGCTTTTCCGAGGGGGTCACAGACAGGCAGTTGCAGGAAGAATGAAGCTTGCTTTGACGTTGATGGTGCGCGATGAAGCCGACATTATCGGCGCAACGATCGAGCACCACCTCAATCAAGGATTCGACGCCATCCTTGTCACCGACAATGGGTCTATCGATGGCACCTATGAGATTCTGCAAGGATTCGGTGACTCCATTGACCTGCGCCAGGACCCTGTTCAGCGCAAGCAGCAACACAGTGTCGTAACTGGTATGGCCCGAGACGCATTCAGTAGGTTCGGTGCTGATTGGGTAGTTAACGCTGACGCAGACGAGTTCTGGGTTTCCCAGAACAGTGAGCACTCACTGCGCGACGTGTTCGAGAAGATTCCACCGGACATTTCAACCTTCACCGTTCCCGTCATCGATATGACCGGGGATCCGGCCAATGAGGGCACTGGCCTTCAGCGACTCGTCTACCGCGATCTGCGCCCTGTCGGGAGTATGAGCCGCCTCGGGATTCACGCTCACTCCACTCCAAACACCGTTCATGTCGGGCACGAAGACGTCGTGGTCTCACAGGGCAATCACTTCGTCGACCTCGGTTCGCACGGCGAGCTTCCCCCCGGGCTTGGTCTCGAAGTGCTGCATTTTCCATGGCGTTCATGGACACAGTTCGAGCGCAAGGTACGCAATGCCGGACTCGCATACGAAGGTAATCCGGCGCTCACGCCCAGTCCGAATCATCACGGAATGCGCGAGTACCGCCGACTGCAGAGGGGGAGCCTTCAGACCTTCTACGTCTTGCGCCATCCGGATGCGGGCGAGATCGCGCGCGGTATTGCCAACGGCGAACTCACGAAAGACACTCGAATCGCTGAGCGTTACATTTCGGCCGTTCCCGATCAGGATTTGCCAGACTCAACTGTTTCAGCTGCACGACGCTACGGCTCAATGCTTCTGACATATGAACGCGAGATCGAAGCCCTCCGTGCGAACGTACGGGAGCTCGCCATAGCGGAGACCGAGCTCGCCGGAGTGAAGACCGAGCTCGCCCGAGTGAAGACCGAGTTCGCCGCCGCGAATACTCACGCTCAGAGAATCTCTGACGAGCTTCAGGCTTACCGTAGCCGGCGGAGCGTGAGTTTCATCGACAGCCTCAGCTCTCACGTCCGAGCTCGTCGGCGCCGCGACAGCAAAACCAGTTGAGGTTGGCCCGGCCTCCTCATCGACCGAGTCCGGGCCAAGCATTCACAGCTGCTTCGCGCTGGAAGCGTAGAGGACCTATCCCTCTGGAAGCGACTGAAGGTACGTTCCGTAGCCGCTCTTCACGAGTGGCGCTGCTAGAACCGCAAGCTGCGCGTCACTGATCCACCCCGCACGCCAAGCGATCTCCTCGATGCAACCCACCTTGAACCCCTGGCGGTCTTCGATCACGCGCACATACTCTGACGCCTGCATCATCGACTCGAAGGTTCCGGTGTCGAGCCAGGCCGTGCCACGGTCCAGTACCTGCACGTGAAGCTTGCCCTGTTCGAGGTAGCGCTCATTTATCGTGCTGATCTCCAGCTCGCCGCGCGCACTCGGCTCAATCGTTTTGGCGATGTCGACGACTGAATTGTCGTAGAAATAGAGGCCGGGCACTGCATAGTTACTCTTTGGTTTGGCAGGTTTCTCCTCGATCGAAAGCGCCGCCATGCTCTCATCGAACTCAACGACACCGTACGAAGTCGGGTTGCTCACGTGGTAGGCGAAGATGCGCGCACCCTCGAGTTCATGGTTCTTGCGCAAAGACGAACCGAGACCCGCCCCGTGGAAGATATTGTCGCCGAGAACCAACGCGACACTGTCGTCGCCGATGAACTCTTCACCGATGATGAATGCCTGTGCGAGTCCATCCGGCGATGGCTGCACCGCATACTCGATTCGGATGCCGAGGTCGGAGCCGTCGCCAAGTAGAGCGCGGAACTGGTCGTTGTACTCGGGGGTCGTGATGATCAGAATTTCTCTGATGCCAGCCATCATGAGCGTAGACAAGGGGTAGTAAATCATTGGTTTGTCATAGATAGGCATCAGCTGCTTCGAGATGCCTTTAGTGATCGGCCAGAGACGCGTGCCGGATCCTCCGGCCAGAATAATTCCTCGCATGAGTCAGTTCCCCTCGTTCAAGCTCTGGTAAAAGGCACGCATGTCGCCCCAGGTGGGCAGCAGACCAGATGCCTCAGCCTCAGCGAGGCTGGGCGCCTCGAGGTCCTTAGGCGAGAGAAGCGCTTCGCCCGCCTCCTTCGGAAAGACCAGGCCCACCTGTTCATCAAGCGGGTTGATGCCGTGTTCGCGAGTGGGGTTGAAGACATCGGTCACCAGGTAGCTGACAGTGGCATCGTCGGTCAGCGACACAAAGCAATGGCCGAGGCCCTCGGCAATGTAGATGGCACGGCGGTCGGTGTCATCAAGCAACACGCTGTCCCACTGACCAAACGTCGGCGATCCGACACGAATGTCGATCACATAGTCGAGTACGGCACCGTGCGTCGCGGTGACGTACTTGGCCTGCCCCACCGGCACATCAGCGAAGTGGATGCCACGCACAACACCGCGCTTCGAAACGGAAGTGTTCGCCTGCCTCAGCTTGATCGAGTGCCCGATGGTCTCTTCGAGTTTATCGAAGCGGTACCACTCGAGGAAGACTCCCCGGTCGTCGCCGAACTGCTTGGGCGTGATTTCGTAGGAATCAGGTATGGAAAGTTCACGGATCTGCACTGAGCAACTCTACCAACCCCGAATCAGCGACACCAAAGCTTGCCAACCAACAAGCGCGTTGGCACTCGTCCGTTGGATCGAATTGGTCACCTTGTCCGGCGGAGCCTTTTTCTCGCGGCGCGCAGCTTGTGAGCCAGCCGCCCGCTCTTACTCCAGCGGATCTCCTCGACTTCTGCTAACGCGCCACCTAACAGCTTGATCAGGCTATCCTCACCTGGAAGCACATGGAATTCACCGATCGTGAGCCGAAGCTTCTGGCCTTCGGCGACTTCCCCCCTCACCAAATACTGTGGATCGTCTCCGCCGAATACGTCAAATCCCAGTGCCGTCATGGAATTGACTCCCTCAAGAATGAGGCCAGCACCTCCCTCGAGGCGGACGTCTCGGCACGCGCATCCGAGTCCCTCAACCGGGTCTACCCGCATTCCGACTACTCCGGCAGGCACCACGAACTCGACAGCCACTCCGCCAGGCAGCACCCCCGCCTGGTCGTAGGGAAGGGACAGCTTGTCCCCTTCGCCAAACCCCTCTCCCCGATCCCAATAGACACTCACCACTAATTGCGCGGGAGAGTAGACCGCGGAAAGCCGTGCCAGTTCAGACATTCGGACGTCAACGGTTGAAAACCGGTCGCCGACTCCTGACCCGATGCGACGGTTGAGTGCTTCCAAATAGTGCGTCATGTTCGTCAACCGGTTTCGAGCCACGTTCTCCGGCATCGAGTAGTGGACGAAGTACCCCGCTCCCTGCACGACGAGTGGCAACAATAGCCGCCACTGCCCGGTGGTCAACGCCGTTCCGGATGTGGAATTCTGCGCGAGGTCGATCAGCCGAGCGAGAGCAGAGGTGCGGAACCAGAAGACACCCGAAATTGGCACCACCGGCGGCTTCTCTGGTGAAACCGGAACGGTCAGTCCGAGAGCCTCTAACGTCCCGACAACTGGTTCGAAATCATCCGTCCAATCGAGACCGAGGGATCCGAAGTATCCCGCGTGCACGGGGGGTGGCGGGACGAGCATTCCGCAGGAGTCATGAGTCTCAAAAAAGTCGATGACATTCGATACGTATCCCTGGCTGGCGAGTACGGCTTCCCTCGCCTGATCACGCTGCGCATATTGGATTGACTCGGGGAAGGTCGGCTGGTCGCGTTCGGCATCAACGAAGCATGCGAACTCGTAGTCCTGTGAGAGCTCCACGGCCATGTGCAGCGCAGATCCGTCCCGTGTGTCGACGACGCGCACCAGTGGCGAAAGAGTGCGGGCGCTGGGTTCGACCTGACCTTCGATCTCTGCATCCTCACCCAGGAGCAAGAAGATGTCGGCGTCGGTTGCACTCAGCCGAGCTTGCTCAAGCCAGAGTTCTGCGTCCCTGGCTGCCCCGTTAACAAAAACGGCAGTTCGGGCGTGACTCTCTGACCTCGCGACCGGCGCCGACGAGAGCACCTCGTCGAGGTTCAACGCCATCCGCAAATCGTACTGGTTGGACGAGCGAGCAAGGTGCCGATACACCAAAGCGCTGTCATACCGTCCTGAATCGTGAAGATAGTCAATCAGCTGACGAGCGGGCTGATTGGCATTTTCATCGAGGTACACCGTTGGATCGGCGAAAAAACTCTTCCGCTTGAATATCGGACAGCCGCGATTTTCGATCAAATCCACTGGCATATTGAAAAGCGGGTAGTAGACCTTACCGACGAGGTCGGCTGTATCAACAAACGCCGACCACCGAAATCCCGCGTCGGAAAATCGCTTGGTAAAAATGGCTTCATGTTTTGAAACTGCATCGCCATAGGACTCAATTGGAACCATGTTGTCCCAATACGACTGGAACTCAGTCCCGATCAGCATTGATCGGCGCACAGCTATGAAATGTGACTGAAGGTGAAGCGGGATGTACCCGTCTTCCATGGTTCCCCACGGATCGAAAGTCGCACCGTTGTGAACAGTGATACCCCAAAAATCGAGGTCTCTACTATCCATCTCGCTGAACATGGTTTCGAACGGGTGCGTGGGGCCCATGATGGTGAAATTCACCATAATAACCTCGTCGTACTCGGCGAGGGCCTCCCAACCCTTCGAGTCCAGGGCAGCTTTGTATGCCCAGACATCGAATCCCTTATTCGGCCTCACAATGACCTGAGCGCCATCAATACTCGACAACCGTGCCCGGCCCTCAGCAGTGAGCTTCCCATTGCAGACAACGATGAGTTCGCTCAGGTTCGAGTTCAGCTCGCGAAGAAAATGAACGACGTAGTCGTCGACAACACCATCTGCATCGTAGAAGAAATAGATCCCCAGTCGCGATGTTGGCCCTACAGGGTCAATGATCATGCCAGCAGGGCTCCTGACGCGTTCGCCATGATTGACCGGATCTTCCGATTATTCCCCCACACTCCAGGCGAATCGTACGGCCGATCCGGGTACGCGCCATAGAGAAGCCTCAAGTCGAATCCCCGATCTTGGATGTACTGCTCGACCTGCGCTCTCAATTCGGTCGCTTCGCCCGAACCGCAATTGATCACGCCATCGACATCAGTCTGCATCGCGACGGCCGCGACTTGCTCTGAGAGCTCTCTGACCTCCAGGAAATCGTACTTGCTCTTCCCGCTTGTGAACGGAAATGTCTCATCGCCCCGCGCGGCGGCGGCCGAGATCTTGGAAAAGATTGACTGACCGCCCTCGTCGTGACCATACACATAGAAACAACGCAGCCACTGTAAGACGGTGTCCTTCCCTTCCAGCGATACCGACAACGACCGACGTAGAGAATCTTTCGCAATTCCGTACAAGGACATGGGGTTCGTTGGAGTGGTGTCGTCAATGGCACCCTCGACGTAACCGACCTCGTGCATGCTGCCCAGCACCACAAGTTGCTTCAAGCCAGCACGGGTCAGCGATGTAAGAAACCGAAAATGGTCAGATAGTCGGTCCATGTGAACCGGTGAATTGTGAACAAATCCGTCCTCCCAAGCGAGATGAACGCACACGTCCGGGTAACCGAACTCAGCCATGACGTCGCCTTCGACTTGGAAGATATCGGTCGCCAATATGGTGGCCCGCGAGTCAATCGCGCTGGGTCGACTGAGCGCGCGTCGGTCGATGGCCACGACATCGGCCCCACGGTCCAGGAGAGCCTCGACCACGTGGCGCCCCATGTAGCCTCCCGCGCCCGTCACGAGTATCCGCTTCGACAATTCACTTCCCCGCATTCTGAATTCTCATAGTCAACCAAAAGAGTAGCGGAACGAAGGAACTCAAATTCCCCTTCGACCCGCCGACGGTCGGTCATTTAGCCATGATCTACCTGTCTGGTTGAGCAGAGCTTTGAACCGAGAATGGATTTTTGATCAGGAAAAATGGCGCCGGAACTGAACCCGAGGGTCGATACTGGGCGGCCCACGCCGTTCGCGACCATCCCCTCCACTACAAGCGTGTCGGACGCCGTCAACGCGGACGCATCTGCGGCGTCACCGACGCAGACCTCGGCAAGCACGTGGCGGCACGATGTGCCACGAGTTAGACCGCCTCGCAGCCAGGCAGAGTCATCGTGAGACACTCCAAGGGCACTCATCAGCTGGCGTTGGCGACCCAACGTGGAAGTGGGAACGCTTCCCCTGTCAGGATGAGGGCTTAAGGAAACGGCGCCCAATCTGCATCGAAATCGATTCTTCCACGGCCTGGAGCGCGGCCGTCAGCTCGGGAACGCTCATCTCGTAGGCGACATCTTTCGTGAGCATCGGTGACGCGAACGGCCGGATGAGCCGACGAATGCGTGTCGCCACCCGCCACCGTCGGGATGACAGTATTGCGCTAGCTCTGCGAAATAACTCAGAATGCTCCTGGCGCTCCGCGGTTCTCAACGCTTCGCGCTTCAGCTCGACCACTTCAGCGCGAGAATCCTGGAGTTCTGAGTGAAGCGCGTCCCTCTCGCATTGAAGCGACTCAGCCAAGAGCGTCCCTGTGATGATCTTGCGATCCATCTCCCCGAGGTCCAATTGAAGCTTGACCACCAATCGATACAAGTCACCGTGCAGCGAGAGAAATGTATTGTATTGCTGCGCAAGCGGGGCCGAAATAGTGGTCCTACCTGCTTCGGTGAGCCGTGGATCGCCAAGCAGTCGCTCCATCTGACCAGACAACCGCCAGCGCTCAGCGAATTCGTTGCGGCGCTCGTGAGAGAAGCTTGACGCAGCTTCAAATCCATCTCGCAACTCACGTGCAATCACATCCGCTGCCACCCGACGACCTGTCGCCCGTCCTGAGAAATTGTGGTGAAGCTCAGACTCCAGGTTTTCCTCGCTCAGCCAACCAATCCCACCGAAATGGTCATACACGTAGCAAGGTATGCCCATGGATAGCCCATACTGCACCGTCTTGCCAATGGTAATTATTCCGTCGTACTCAGCCAACAATTCGGGAGTGACTCTTTGAGGGTTTTTCCCCTCGCCAAGAAAGTCGACTCGCACTCCCTCCGCTTCCAGTTGCTGAGCCGCGCGGCTCACTTCCTCTGGTGGATGGTTCGAGACGATGAGTATCCGCTCAACCTCAGGCTTACGAACCGGCGTGGCAAAGTTGCCAAACGCGTCTGGCGCGGGGTTGTCGAACAGCCTCACGCGACCTTGGCTCAGCCCGAAGTCCATGACACGCTCGCTCACTTCTGGTGAGATCACTGTAGAAACAGTCGCCAGAGCCGTTTCAACGCTCGCAAGTATCGGAAGCTCAATCGCCATAAAGCTCGACAGGTGGTGCCAGACAATCGGCGCGATAATCCCAGAACTCTCAAGACGCCGAATCATCGTCGGGGGCAAGAGACCGTGTTGTATCCAAATCAGGTCGTAGTCGTCCGGAAACTCTTCTTCAGGGCTCGCGACCACCACGCGCAAGCGACCCCATGAGGGCAAAGAGACAATTTCGTCGAGCACTGGTGTGCCCAAATCATTGGTGTACACATCCACATACCAACCGCGATCCAGGAAGTACTCAATCAACTCGAGCGTCACGACTTCCGAGCCCGCCAAGTTCCGCATGTGGTTCGTGCAAATCATCACTCGAGACATCCCGGGACTTCCTCCATCCAAACGATCACGACAACGACCCGAGACGCTGGACGCGCCAGACGGTCATGTGCCGACAATTGACAATTTTTGCACGGATGGACTGGGCCAAAAGGAATGAGAATCGTAACGGCAGACCTCCGGCATCAACGACATCACCGATTCCTGCCAGCGTTCACGTAGCGTGATCAGACTAGAATCTTCACGGAGTACAAGCGAACGGAATGGTTACTTTTCTATGAAAATTCTCGTCACCGGCGGCGCCGGGTTCATCGGCTCGAACTTTGTTCGCCGCACACTCGAAGACGCCTACCCCGGCCTCGAAGGGGCAGACGTCGTCGTTCTCGACGCGCTGACATACTCGGGCAACCTCGCGAATCTGGCCTCCGTCGCCGACTCGCCGCGCTACACCTTCGTCAAGGGTGATATCCGCGACGGTGCCCTGCTGGACACGCTGTTCCCCGACGTCGACGCCGTCGTTCATTTTGCGGCTGAGTCACACGTCGACCGTTCAGTACGTGATGCCTCGATCTTCGTCGAGACCAACGTGCTCGGCACCCAACAGCTGCTCGACGCAGCGCTACGCAACGACCTCAAGCGTTTTGTGCACGTCTCCACCGACGAGGTCTACGGCTCGATCGCCGAAGGCTCGTGGGATGAAGAGCGCCCGCTCGAGCCCAACTCGCCCTACTCGGCGTCGAAGGCCGGCAGCGACCTGCTCGCCCGCAGCTACCACCGCACCCACGGCCTCAACGTCTCGATCACGCGCTGCTCGAACAACTACGGACCCTTCCACTTCCCGGAGAAGGTCATCCCGCTGTTCGTCACGAACCTCATCGACGACAAGCACGTTCCTCTCTACGGCGAGGGAAACAACATCCGTGACTGGCTGCACGTTGACGACCACACCCGCGGCATCGCCATGGTGCTCGTCGGCGGTCGCGCCGGTGAGATCTACAACATCGGTGGTGGTACAGAGCTCACCAACAAGGAGCTCACCCAGATGCTGCTCGACTCGACCGGCAAGGACTGGTCGTATGTCGACCGCGTCGCCGACCGTCTCGGCCACGACCTGCGTTACTCGGTCGACATCAGCAAGATCCGCGCCGAACTCGGCTATGAGCCGCAGGTTCCCTTCGAGCAGGGTCTGGCCGATGTCGTGCAGTGGTACCGCGACAACCGCTCCTGGTGGGAGCCGCTGAAGGAACGCGCGGCCCTCAGCTGATGACCCGTTTTCTCATTGCCGGTGCTACCGGCATGCTCGGTCGCGACCTGCAGTCGGTTCTTGTAGATCGTGACGTGACCCCCCTGGGCCGGGCCGACCTGGACGTGACCGACCTGGCGGCCGCGCGCGCCGCAGCAGCAGGCCATGACGTCATCATCAACGCATCCGCGTTCACCAAGGTCGACGACGCTGAGACAAACGAGGATGCCGCATACTCGGTGAACGCGCTCGGTCCCCAGAACCTGGCCATTGCGGCAGCCGAAACCGGCGCCACGCTCGTCACTGTGTCGACCGACTATGTCTTCGACGGCACCGGCACGACGCCTTACCCTGAGTCGACACCGTGCCACCCGGTCAGCGCATATGGCCGCACCAAGGCTGAAGGCGAGCGTCTCGCCCTGGAAGCGCATCCGTCGGGCACCTACATTGTGCGCACCGCCTGGCTGTACGGCCAACACGGTGCGAACTTCGCGACCACCATGCTGCGTCTGGCAGCGTCGCATCCGGAGGTCACGGTCATCACCGACCAGGTCGGGCAACCCACCTGGTCGATGGACCTTGCCCGGCAGATCGTGGCACTGGTTGACTCGGATGCCCCGTCCGGTATCTACCACGGCACCAACAGCGGCCAGGCGAGCTGGTTCGACTTCGCGCGCGCCGTCTTCGCCGAAGCCGGGCTCGACCCCGAGCGCGTGAAGCCGACCGACAGCTCTCAGTTCGTGCGACCGGCGCCGCGCCCGTCGTACTCGGTGCTCGGGCACGACGCCTGGAAACTGGCCGGCCTTGAGCCGATGCGCGACTGGAGGGCCGCCCTCGCCGCAGCAGCACAACAGGGAGTTTTGGGAACCGTATGACCACGCTACGGGTTGTCGTCGACCAGCTGATTGCACCGGTGCCCGGCAGTATCGGGCGTTACACCGAGCAACTCACGCAGGCACTGATCACGGCGGCCCCCGCTGGCTGCGAGGTCGAAGGCATTGTCTCGTCGTCGACCCCGGCCGAGTACTCCCTCGTCGAGGAACGGCTTCCCGGCCTTTCCGGCCTGTACAAGACGACCCTCGCTCGCCGCGAACTGGCCGCCGCCTGGCAACTCGGAATCACCTCCTCCCCCGGTCCGGGAATGATTCACTCGCCGAGCCTGCTGGCCCCGCTCCGCCGCCACGACCGCGTGAACGGCGGCACGCAGGTCGCCGTGACGGTGCATGACACCCTTGCGTTGTCGCATCCGGAAGCCTTCACCACGGCGACAGTCGCGTGGTCGAAAGGCATGCTGAAGCGAGCCCGCAAGCACGCGGATGCCGTCGTCGTTCCGAGCCACGCGGTGGCCGCAGAGCTCGCCGAGATCGTCGATCTCGGCGATCGGGTGCGTGTGATCGGCCCGGCGCTCAGCCGCACCTTTCATCTGCCCGGCGCGGAGCTCGCGCGGAGCTTCGCCGACGAGCTGATCGCCGAGCGCCTGGCCGCACTCGACCTGCCGGCCGAGTACATCCTCACCGCCGGCACTCTCGAGCCCCGCAAAGCCGTCACGGCGCTGATCGCGGCGCTCGGTCGCCCCGGAGCCCCCGATCTTTCCCTCCTCGTGCTCGGTCCCGATAGCTGGGGCGAGCTCGATCTGGCCGCCGTCGCCGACGAGGCCGGACTGCCCGCCGGACGCGTGAGAGCCATTTCGGGCC
This sequence comes from Leifsonia sp. YAF41, assembly GCF_052113185.1. NCBI lineage: Bacteria > Bacillati > Actinomycetota > Actinomycetes > Micrococcales > Microbacteriaceae > Leifsonia > Leifsonia sp. YAF41. Next base: position 89,800 of record NZ_JBFRCS010000012.1, on the reverse strand, counting down.
TCTCCGACGAGAACGTCGCGTTGATCATGTCGCGCGCCGCTGTCTTCGTGGCGCCGAGCCTGGCCGAGGGATTCGGCCTCCAAATCATCCAGGCATTCAAAATGGGCACCCCGGTGATCCATTCGGATGCGCCGGCGCTGGTCGAGACCGCCGGTGACGCCGGCTTCGTGGTCGAACGCAACGACGCCGAGGGCTACCCGGAGCGATTGGCGGCCGCTCTCGACCGTGTGCTCGGCGACCGGGAGCTGGCCGACCGGCTGCGCGTCTTCGGCAGCGACCGCGCGAAGGCGTTCAGCTGGCGGGACTCCGCCGAGCGCGTCTGGCAGCTGCACGCCGACCTGTAGTTCCTGCCCGTGATCGATCTTGTCGAGATCTGGTGACCGGATCGTGAGATCGGCTCGCGTGGTCTCGACCGGTTGTCGAGCCTGTCGAGACACGACCACCGGTGAAACTAGTTGGGCCAGTACGGATCGATCTGAAGCCGGCTCCCCCAACGCTTTTGCAGGGCAGTGAGCTCGGACGGGGCAACTGTGGCAACACGGGATTTCGATTCGAAATGATACAGCCGCGCGTGCGGCGTCCAGACGATCGATTCACCCCTGGACCGAATCTTCATTGAGAAATCGACGTCGTTGTAGTTTCCCGGGAGGAGCGTGGAGAAACCGCCCACTCTCCAATACAGCTCGGCGGAGACCAACCCACACGCTGCAGTCACCCCGGAGACTTCTCGGTCAACGGAGAGTGACCCAAGATCGTCGTCCTGGTCTGCCGACCATCCGATCGCGATGTGCCCCGCATGACCGTCACGGTACAGGTGGCCACCGTGCTGGATCGTCTCGTCGTCGAAGTAGAGAAGTGTTCCGACATACCCGATGCCGGGCTGCTGAGCGAGCCCGAGCATTCTCTCGATCCAGTCGGGAGTGATCAGTTCGATATCGTCGTTGAGCAGCAGCAAGTACTCCCCGTTGGCGTAAGCCGCGCCACGATTCATCTTCGCCGAGAAGTTGAACGTCGACGACCAGCGGACCAGTCGAAGCCGTTCTCCGGCGACAACAACGAGGTCGTCGATGACCGTCTGTGGCGTCTCGTCGTCGGCGACGACAACGAATTCAATGTTCGGATAGGTGGAGCGTTCGACAATCCCGCGCACGGCTTCGACGACAAAGGTCTGGTTCCGGCCCCTCGCGTGACCGCTGCCGCCCCGCGTCGGGACGATGATCGAGACCAGCGGGTGCTTCTGAAGCGGGTAGCTGATGCTTCGCGTGCCGTTCGGGAGCACCGACACCGTGGCGTCAATCCCCAGCGATTCCAGGTGATCTTCAACCACGCCCACCGCAGCGGCGGTCGCCGTCACACTGAATGTTGGGGCAGACCCGGAAACGACGTACAGCTCCTCAGGAAGATGAACGACGCGGGCGTTCTGCCCGGGCACGCGGAGCGCGAGGTCCAGCTCGTGAGCACCTGTCGCACCGGAGCGGAAACCGCCGGTCTCTCGCACCGTCGCTGCGCGAAAGACCCGGAACTGACCGAGATAGTCCTGCGAGCGCAACCGCACCGGCGAGTGAGCTGGGCGACTCCGTGGCACGCTACTTCGTCCGCCCTGCGCCGCATTCTCGCAGTCGGTGTACACGAGATCCGTATCGGGGAATCGGCCCACCACCTCGGCGACGGCCTCCAGTGCGCCGGGCTTCAGCGTGGCATCCGCATCGATCCAGACGAGATGGTCGCCATGCATCTCAGCGAGCGTCTGGTTCAGGATCGCCGCATCATCCCCCTCGGTCGCCACAATCGTGACGCGGGCGGTCTCCGGCGAGGTCGCCAGCGCGGCGCCTACCGTGGCGGCGGCCGTGTGGTCGATCACGCAGACGACGTCCGATGCCGGCGAAGTTTGCCGCGCAACAGAGCGCACTGCGGCAGTGATCGAGGAGGGTGAACGTCCTTGCCCGGCCACAAACACCGAAAATGTCGCACGCGCGACGTCCGCCGGAGCGACGAAGCGAAAGTGTGGGCTCACGCGCCGCGCCCGCGCCGCACGATCCGCTGGGCGACCCGTGCGGGTGCTGTGATCAGGCGCCCCATCCGCCAGGCCGATGAATGGCGCATGAGCACCAACTGCCGCTCCGCAGCAAGCTCTTCTGTCGGGGTCAGCGAGTCCGCGATAGCAAGTTCGGCCAGCTGCGCCTCAAGGCCGATGACACGATCGACCAGTGCAAGCTGACGCTCGAGAGAGATCAAGAGGTCCTGCCGCGAAGCCTCGGCTTCTGCGGCGGTCCATGACTTCTGGTCTGGTTCGGTCACAGCGTGATCGTTTCCCCTCGATATCGCACGTACACTACTGTAGCTCTGTCGCCTCGGGTGCCGAGAGACGCGCAGGAAAAGGAAAGTGGATCCGTCGAAGTGAGCCGTATAACCGCCGTCGTTCCCACCTTCAACCCCGACAGCACTCTCATCGATCGGCTTGACGCGCTGGCGGCTCAGGTCGATGCGGTGATCGTTGTCGACGATGGGAGCCCCGCACATTCGGGCGCACTCTTGGCGGAGGTCGAGGCGCACGGATACGAGGTGCTTCGGAGCAGCAGCAATCGAGGCATCGCCGCCGCCCTCAATGCCGGCACGGAACTCGCGCTCGCTCGCGGAGCGCGGTATGTGCTGACAATGGACCAGGACTCGACCATCCCTGACGATTACGTCGCAGCGTGCTTGGGCGCTTTCGAGATCGCGTCGCCGGAGACACGGCTGGGTGTGGTCTGCTCCGATCGCATCAACGGTATGCCGTCCATCCCTGAAGCGTGGACTGCGGAGGGACTCGGATTGGTCAGGGAAGCAATCCAATCCGGCTTTCTGATCAGCGCCGAATGCCTGCGCGAGTGCGGCCTGTTCGATGAGGAACTCTTCATCGACTGCGTCGATACCGAGTTCTGCCTGCGGATCAACATGCTCGGCTACCGCATCGCGGTTGGCCCTGGCACCGACATCCGTCACTCGTTGGGCGAACGCGTGCCGCTGCGACCATGTGGAATCCAGCTCAGGCGGGGCGGCCGCGCCGCCAGCTACGAGTACCACGGCCCAGTTCGCCGCTACTTCATCGCCCGCAACAACGTGGATCTCTACCTGCGCTTCGCCACAGTCAAGCCCCGGTGGGTGCTCTCCGCGATCAAACGGGAGTTTTCACCCACGGTGACGACCATCGTCTCAGGCCCGCACGGCGTGCGGCAGCTGGTTGCGACGCTGGTCGGCGCGACTCACGGCCTGATCCGAAAACGCGGACCCATTCCGCCCGCTCTGCGCGCGATCCTCACGCCACGTCGCGGCGCACAGAGCGGAGCTTCTCCCTCTCCAGCGAACCCGCCTCAATAGCGGCGTGGTCGTCCAGTCCAGTGCGGAGTGAACGGTAGTAGCTCTGCCATTTCACGGCGTGGAAAGCCGGGTTGACCACCAGCCAGTACAGTTTCCTGCGGATGCTGTAGTCCCTGTCGCGTAGGATTCGTGCCGAGTCCCGCAGAACGCCGTAGCCGGTGTACAGCACCTGGCGCCCCCGACCGATCTTGCGCACGTCGTGGCCCACGCGACGCCGAGAAATCGTCTCGTCGAAAATCCGTTTTCCGTACTCACGGAGGGTCATGTCGTTGGAGTGTTCGACGCAGGCCTGCGGAGCATATGCCTTGCGATAGCCGGCCTCGATGACGTCGCGCCCGAACGCAAAGTCCTCCGAGTACGGGAGGTCCTGATAGGGAATGACATTCAGCAGGAAGTCCCGCCGTGTGGCGGAGTTCACGTCGGAATAAAACGACAGCTCATAGAGCTGCTGTGGGGTGCGCTCCCCCTCACCCCGGCTGAAGACGGTGGTGCCGAGATCGGACCCAAACCGGGCGAAGACTCCAAAAATCTCGTACTTGAGCAGAGGAAAACACTGTCGCCGGGGGATCTGCTTACCCATGACGGCGACGGCATCGAGGCCCTGCGGGTCAAGCGGCGCCGTGATCTCCGTCAGCCACTGTGCATTCGATGGCACTGCATCCTGTGTCAGATAGGCGATCATGCGGCCGCGCGCAAGTCGCGCGCCGAGGTTCCGGGTCGTGCCATGCCCGAACTCCTCATTCGGAATCTCGTGCAGACGCACCCAGGGGCGCGCTCGCACAATATCCATCGTGCCATCGGACGAGCCGGAGTCGATGACGAGCACCTCGTATTCCCCAGTGAAATCCTGCGCTTTCAGGGCGTCAAGGATGGCGCCGAGGTACGGTTCGCCGTTCAAGGTCGGAATGACGATTGTCGCGTCGATTGTTGCGGCGGCGGCAACTTCTTCCATCGCGCGAGCCTAGAGCGAGGTGCGCATTGTGCGCTCGAACGCCGTCACAAATGTCTCGCCAGGATCTGCCCAGTCTGTCTCCTCGACCGAGCGGGCGATCGCGGCCGAATGTTCAACAGCATCCGGACGCTCGAGAATCTGCACGATTCGATCGGCGATCGCACGTGGCGACATCGGGACGTAGTCGATGTGCGGGCTGTCGAAGAAGCCGTGTGTGTTGCCCGCATCGTTGACGACGGGCACGACGCCGCTCGACATGATCTCCATTGGGAGGAGGGACATGTTCGTCAACGACAGCGCCAACCCGGCGGCGCAGCGGTTGTAGATGTCATTGAGCGCGGAAATGTCGACGGCGGAATGATTCACATAGGGGAACGGGACGTCGAGGCCCGACATATCCCAGCCGACGAGGTTGATCGTCACATCCGGCCGGAGCCGGTGAAACTCGTGGAGCGCAAGCAAGCCGAATTCAGTTGCGCGCCGCGGCGTCGGTGGGCGCACATAGAACAGGATCTCAGCGCGCGGCATCGAATTAACATGCCGGTACCGGGTCGTGTCGACCGCATAGTCGTAGTAGTCGCAAGACATGCCATAGTCGTCCTGCAGCTTGCGGGCGAGCCAGCGTCCGGCAGAGATACCGTGAAAGCCGAGCCGGTAGGTGTTCTCCGCGACGACGTACTCGCTTCCGGCGGCGAAGAAGGCCGGTTCGAAGTCCTGCACGAAGTAGAAGCGCTTCGCCGGTCCTTCGTACCGGTAGGCGGAATACGCGTTCTCCCAGTCCGAGGCGAAAAGCGCGTCGTACCCCTGATCGAATCCGTTCGCCGGATCGTAGATACGAAACTGTGCTTTCAGATTGGGGTAAGCGGTGGTTTCTTGCATCATGAGTCGGACCGCATCGATGCTTACCGCGGGGTACTTGGCCGGCGAATAGAGGTACACAGTGAGCTCGTGGCCAGCCTTCTCGAGAAACTCCATGAACCGGAAAGCATTTTGGTGGCCGCCGCTTGTGCGTCCTGGGGGCGTGATGATCCACGCGACTCGGTAGGCACCGTCTCGCCCCTCGAAAGCTCCACCGTTGAAATCACGCTGCTCGGTCCAGTCGACCGCGCTGATTTCGTCGGGGTACACACTCGCAAGGGGCTTTCGTGCGAATGGATTGTACCGGGTTGAGAGCCACTTGGCACTCCTCCACGCGGTCGATCCGAGACCCTCAGCCTTGATCGTGTCGACGACCCGAGTAACGCCACTCATGAGTTCTCTCCGTTGTTCGTCACGGTATTCACGTTCAGTTTCCCCCCTGATCGGTGTATGAAGTGACTCCGGCGATCACCCGCGACACCTCGTCATCCGTCATCCCGGCCCAGAGCGGCAGTCGCACCAGTCGACGCGAGAAATCCTCGCTCTGGGTCAACGGCTGGAGAACCCGCCCGAATCGCTTCCCTGCCGGACTGGAATCCAACGGCACATAGTGGAATGTGGCTGTCACTCCGTGCCGCCTCAGGTGGCTGATCAGCAGTGATTGTGATTCCCAATCCGGCATCACGAGGTAAAAGAGGTGTGCGGCGTGGATGCCGTGCGGCGGATCCATCAGACGGACGCCATGCTCGCCCGCCCAGTCCGCCAATTCGGTGCTGTACCGGTTCCATACGGCAAAGCGTCGCGCCTGAATCGCGTCGAACTCCTCGAGCTGCGCATCGAGCACGGCGGCGTTGAATTCGCTCAGCAGATAGCTTGACCCCAGGCCGACCCAGCTGTACTTGTCGACTTCCCCACGAAGAAACTGCGAGCGATTGGTCCCCTTCTCGCGGAGAATTTCGGCCTGTTCGACGAGCCCCGGGTCGTTGATCAACAACGCGCCGCCCTCACCACAATGAACATTCTTCGTATCATGAAAACTTTGGGTTGCGACAGCGCCGAAGCTGCCCAACACTCCACCGCCGACCCCGACACGAACGGCGAGACCGTGAGCGTTGTCCTCGATGATCGGGATTCCCCACTCATCGCCAATCGACATGATGGTCTCAATATCAACAGGAACGCCGCCGTAATGCATCACCGAAATGGCTTTGGTCTTCGGCCCGACCGCCTCCTCGACCTGTTGGGGGTCGATGTTGCCCGTTTCCGGATCGATGTCGATGAACATGGCGCGTGCGCCTGCCAGCGCAATCGCATTAGCCGCTGACGGAAAAGTGAAACTCGGAACGATGACTTCATCGCCCGGCCCGATTCCGAGCAGGCGGATTGACATCTCCTGCGCGTGCGTGCACGAAGTGGTCAGCAGTGCGCGATTGGCCTCGGTGAGCGATTGCAACCGGAGGCTGGCGGCGCGGGTGAAATCGCCGTCGCCATGGGCGTGATCGGAGTCGAGCACGGCGACGAGGTTGCGGAGCTCCCCGGAGGTCCTGAACGGCCGCGAAAAAGGTATGGCGTTAGAAACGCGCGTGTGTGTGTCGTGCACCGTCACGTGTAGCTCCCCCAAGCGTGGCACTGTCGTGTGCCGTCGTGACAGTGTACGGGGCGCGTGCGACGGGAAAGTATTTCGGCGCGCGAATCTCTCAGTGAACGCCCAGGGCCCAGTCGGTACCCGCCGTTGAACGTGTTCTTCCGGCTCAAATCGGTCAGCCTGAATACAGATCCTTCTTGGAAGGGTCAGTCAAAGCGTCAGACAGGCTCTGGGTCAGACCGATCCGACCCCACACTCATCGTCACTGACAGGCTCGACCAACGGCGGAGCCTGTCTGGAGATCGGCACGCGCGGTTTCAAGAGGCTTGCTGGCGCTCGCGGCTCGGTTGTTGAGCCTGTCGAAACACAACCACCGGGAGTCACCCCGGCCCGAGCGGCTTCGAGAAACCTCGGGATCAACGGGTCAGTGCTGTCGCGCAGCCAGGCAACTCCAATGCTCCAGCGGGCAGAAACGAGATGGACCGGCACGAGCCTCACCCCGTCGGGAACAATCGCCGACATGCTCGCCGGAACGAGCGCAGCGCCGACACCGGCAGCAACAAGCGCCAACACCGTGAGCAGATCGGAGGTCTCCTGCAGGACGGCGAGCCGGCATCCCAGATCCGTGAACAGGTCGTCGATCTGAGTCGCGAGACCCGGGCCGCACGCGGGAACGAGACGGATGAGCGGGCGCGCGTCGAGCCAGCCTCGCACGGACTCGCGGTCAAGCCCCGGAATCCCCTCCCCGCGGGGTAGCGCGATGGCAAGTTGATCGCCGCTGATCACTCGCGTCGCGATGTCAGCAGGAACAGGATGCCGGATGAACCCGACGCTCAGCCGTCGCTCCCGGAGAGCGGAGACCTGCGCCGACGACGACATGTCCTCGAGCGTGACGTCAATCGACGGATGTGCGGCTCGAAATGCGGCAACCGCCCTCGGGGCGATGTTCATCGATGACATACCGAACCCCACGCTCAGCAGGCCAGCACGTCCCCCGCCCACGCGTTCCATGCGCTGTTCCAGGGCGTCTGCCCGACGCACGAGATCGATCGCGTCGGCCAGCACCGTCTGCCCGGCAGCGGTGAGCACCGCGCCCTGACGGCCGCGGTGAAACAGCACGGTACCGGTCTCCCGCTCAAGCGTTTGTATCTGTTTGGTCAGCGCCGGCTGCGTGGTCGACAGCGATTCTGCCGCCCGGCCGAAGTGGCCCAGATTGGCGACGGCGACGAACGCTTGCAATCGTCGAATGTCCATTCCCGAACCCTATCAACGCTACGCCAACCATTCCTTACCGTCATCGTTAGCGTCGGTGAGGCAGATCGCGGATCGATGCCGGGGCGGAATCGAAACTCAACCAGGACTCATTGGACAGTGGGTCGGGTCACAGCGACGCTTGAAGGAGCCCGCACCCCAAGGAGAACCAGTGCCCGACCAACCACCACCCTTCCGTGCCTCCGTCGTGCAGTTCGAAGCAGTGCCCGACCAGGCCGACACGAACCTCGCGACCATCCGCCGACTGGCGCTTGACGCCGTCGCCGACGGCGCGCAACTCGTCGTGTTCCCGGAAATGTGCCTGATCGGCTACTGGCACCTGCGGAACCTGACTCCCGAACGCCTGCACGAGCTGGCCGAGCCCGAGAGCGGATCGCACGTCAGCTCGGTGCGAGAACTCGCCCGCGAACTCGGCGCCGGCATCGGCATCGGATATCTCGAGCGGGGCGACGACGGCCTGCTCTACAACTCCTACTCGGTCTGCCTTCCGGATGGCGCCCTGCACACCCACCGCAAGCTCCACGCATTCGAGCATGAGGCGATCAGCAGCGGCTCACAGTTCACCGTCATCGACACCCCGTGGGGCGTGCGGCTGGGCATCCTCATCTGTTGGGACAACAATCTTGTTGAGAACGTGCGCGCCACGGCGCTGCTCGGCGCGACCGTGCTCGTCGCGCCCCACCAGACCGGCGGTACCAACTCGCAAAGCCCGCGCGGCATGAAACCGATCCCGGCCACGCTCTGGGATAACCGCACGACCGATCCCGCGGCCATCGAGGCGGCATTCCGCGGGCCGCACGGTCGCGAGTGGCTGCTGCGCTGGTTGCCCGCTCGTGCCCACGACAACGGGCTCTTCATCCTCTTCAGCAACGGCGTCGGCCGGGATGACGACGAAATCCGCACGGGCAATGCCATGATCATCGATCCCTACGGTGCCATCATCGCCGAGACCTGGGTGGCCGACGCAGCAATCGTGACCGCCGACCTCGACCTCGGGCTCATCCCCACCTCGACCGGCCGACGCTGGATCCGGGGGCGTCGCCCCGAGCTCTACGCGATCCTCACCGAACGGCAAGGCAACGAACTCGGCGCCCGCGCCGCCCGTTTCTCGCCCCTCCCGGTCGACGTTCGGGGGTAATCCGGGAGGATCGGTGCGTCTGAGGATCGGCTCGCGAGGTTTCGAGACGCGGCCGACTCCGTCGGGCGCTCCTCAACCACCGAAGTTCGCTACGGCGCCGGAGACTCCGTCGGAGGCGGGGTCAACGCCGTACCGATCATCTGAAGAATCTGATCGAAGTCCGGGTCGGTCGGATCGATGCCGCTGTCCGGCGTCAGGTTCACCGCATTGATCGGCAACGTCTTCGTCTTCGATGCCAGGTTCACGAAGTAACCGAGCATTCCCTGCGGGATGTCGGTCTTCACGACCTGGGTGCCGGCCTTGGCCACCGCCTCGAACTTGGAGATCACATTCGCCGGATTGGCCTGCGCCAGAATCGCTTCTTGCAACTGGTGCTGTCGGTTCATCCGGTCGTAGTCGCTGGTGCCGTGACGCGAGCGGGCGAACCAGAGCGCGTGGTAGCCATCCATGTGCTGCATGCCCGGCTCGAACCAGAAGGCGACATCGGTGAAGGTGTCGTCGCTGTGCACCGGCACGCGGGACTGGACATCGATGTCGACACCGCCGAGGGCATCGATCAAGTCGGAGAAGCCCTGCATGTCAATCAACACGAAGTACTGAATGGTGAGACCGGTGATGCCCTGAGCAGCGTCACGCATGCCTTCGATGCCCGGTTCGCTGCCCTGCGATTCCGCATCCGGGTACATTTCCGGACTCTTCACCTCGACCTCGGTGTAGACCGAGTTGAGCTGGCAGACGTCGACCTCGCAACCGTCGATCGCCCCGTACCCCTCAGGGTAGAGATCGGCCAACGGACCCGCCGAGAAGGGGAAGGATTCGAGGTCGCGCGGCAGCCCGATCATCGTGGCTTGCCCGGTCTCGGCGTCGATACTGACCACAGAAATGCTGTCCGGACGCAGGCCGTCGCGGTCGGGCCCGGCGTCGCCGCCGAGCAGCAGGATGTTGTAGCGGCCGTCGACCGGCGGCTCGGTCGGTCCGGCCACGAAGACCGACGACAGGAATCCACTGGTCGTTGTGGCGACATACGCGCCGTACGCCGCGGTGCCGCTGACAAGAATCATCAGCACGGCCGCGAAGCCCGCGATGAAGGGTCGAGCTCTCGGAGCGGCCTTGACCAGCCGCACCAGACGGATCGTGTCGAGAGTCAGGATCGCCCAGATCACCGCGTAGAAGACGAGGACGGCGCCAGCGGCCCAGAGGCCGACGGTCGAGGTGAAGATCGTGAAGACGGCGGCCGGCCAGAGCAAGTAGGCGACGCCGAGCAGCAGGGCAAGCGTCCAGAGCGTGAGGGTTGCGCCGAGGCCGAATCGGCCGAGGCGCCGATTGCCGGCCAGTACCTGGGCGGATCCGGGCACCACAAAGTTCAACACGACCAGCCACCAGCCGCGCTTGGTCATGACCGTCGTGGAGCCGAGCTCTGGGTAGCGAATGGGGCTCTTCACACTGCTCATAGCTTTGATCGGAGATCCCGGCTCTTCTGTTCGACCTGTGCTGCAAGCTCGAGCGCATACTCATCGAGTTTGACGCGCAGCGCATCGTCGGCGGTGGCCAGCACCTTGATGGCGATCAAACCGGCGTTCTTAGCGCCGCCGATCGACACCGTTGCGACGGGAACACCGGCCGGCATCTGCACGATCGACAGCAGTGAGTCCAGGCCATCGAGGCGGCTGAGCGGCACCGGTACACCGACGACGGGCAGGGTGGTGACCGCGGCGAGCATGCCGGGCAGGTGAGCTGCGCCGCCGGCCCCGGCGATGATGACCTTGAGACCGCGCTCGCGAGCGGATGCCCCGTAGTCGATCATTTTCTGAGGAGTGCGGTGTGCAGACACCACGTCGACCTCGCAGGGCACGCCGAAGTCGCGCAACACCTGAACCGCGTCGCTCATGACGTTCCAGTCGGAGTCGGAACCCATGACGACGCCGACGAGCGGCGCCGGCGAGGCAGCGGAGTCGCCGGACGGCGCATCCGTCGTCGCAGGGGCGACGGGCGCGGGGGTTGCTTGCGCTGGGGTCAGGGGCGTCGGGTTCACTGGCACGCAGTCGATCTTATGGGTTCAGTCCTGAAAAAATGCCGCGGTGGCACGCGCCTGGTACGCGACGTCGTCAAGATCGTCGCCTCCGGCCGTGACATGACCGACCTTGCGGCCGGGCCGCGGGTCTTTGCCGTAGTTGTGCACCTTGACGCTGGGGTAGGCCTCCAACGCAGTCGGGTAGCGGTCCATGAGCGACCCCTCCGCCGGCCCACCCAGGATGTTGACCATGACCGACCAGGTGTCGCGCGCCGCAGTGCCGCCGAGCGGTAGGTCGAGTACCGCACGCAAGTGCTGCTCGAACTGACCGGTGGTCGAGCCATCCATCGACCAGTGCCCGCTGTTGTGCGGTCGCATGGCCAATTCGTTGATCAGAAGGCGCTCGTCGACCGTCTCGAACAGTTCGACAGCCATCACTCCGGTGACTCCGATGCCCTCGGCCACGGCGAGCGCGATGCTCTCGGCGACGTCGGCGATTCGGCCAGACGAGTGAGGCGCCGGTGCGATGACCTCTGCGCAGACGCCATCGCGCTGCACCGTTTCGACAACCGGCCAGGAAACGATCTCGCCGGAGGGGCGGCGGGCCACAAGCTGCGCCAGTTCCCGCTTGAACTCCACGAGCTCCTCAACCAGCAGGGCGCCGCCGTTGGCGTCTTCGGCGAGCGCCAGAAACCAGTCGTCAGCCTCATGTGCGTGGCGCACAACGCGCACGCCCTTGCCGTCGTATCCGCCCCTGGCCGTCTTGACGACAGCACGGCCGCCATGATCGGCCAAGAACGCGGCCAGCTGATCGGAGTTCTCGACGCGCGCCCAATCGGGCACCGGGAGTCCGAGTTCAGAGAGCTTTGCGCGCATGAGCAACTTGTCTTGGGCGTAGAGCAGGGCGTCGGGGCCGGGATGCACGGCGATGCCACGGCTGACCAGCTCACGCAGGATCTCCTGCGGCACGTGCTCGTGGTCGAAGGTGATCACATCGACGGTCTCGGCGAAGGCGAGCACCACCTCGAGGTCTCGGTAGTCGCCCACCCCAGAGGCCGCGAGCCCAGCCGACATACCGTCGCTCTCCGCGAGCACCCGAATCTCGATGCCGAGATTGACTGCCGCGGGAATCATCATCCGGGCCAGCTGGCCCCCACCAATGACACCAACAATGGTCGTCATGTTTCCACCAATTTCTGTGCGAGCTTTCAGAGGGCCGTCGGTCTGCGTTCAGGCAGGCGTCTCGGGAGCGTCGTAGACTGCCCAGCGCGCAGTCTCTTTTAGCACCTCTATCTTCCCCCACTGTTGTTGCAATGCTGAACCGGCCGGACCCCTGATATGTCTTCTCTCTCGTGGAACCGCTCCCGATTTCTCGCCCTCGGCGTACAGATCGGCAAGTTCGGTGCAGTCGGTCTCCTCGGCTTCGCCGTCGACATCGCCGTGTTCAACCTGCTGCGCACCACGATCTTCGACCCCAGCAACGTGCATGCCGGCCCGATGTACGCGAAAATCGTCTCGACGGTGCTCGCGATCCTGGTCAATTGGATCGGCAACCGGTATTGGACGTTCAGTAAGAATCGCCAGTCGCAGACGCTGCGTGAGGGCCTCGAGTTCTTCGCGGTCAGCATCGCCGGTATGGGCATCGGCTTGGCCTGCCTCTGGATCTCGCATTACATGCTCGGCTACACCAGCCTGCTCGCCGACAACATCTCCTCGAACGTGATCGGCCTGTTCCTCGGCGCGATTTTCCGCTTTGCGCTTTATCGGTATTGGGTCTTCGCCCCTGGCCGTTCCGGCGGTGCAGAAGCGCCGCCCGCGACCGCGACGGTGACGCCTCGCGCCGGCACGGCAACGTCGTCGCTTCGCGGAAACGCCCCGTCGGTGTCCGGCTCGGTCGACTTCAGCGACTGAGTCGACGTCAGCGACTGATCAGCCGAGAACCGGGCCGGAGCCGGCGGCATCCGTCGCCTCACCCGGAGCCTGAACCTGAGCCTCTTCGATCAGGTCATGCAGTGCCTGTTGCACCAGGGACACGCTGGGTACGTCTGCCAAGACGATGGGCCGGCCCTGGCCGGTGTCTATGAGCACATCACCCGATCGTGACAGCGTCTGCAACCATCCGGTGCGCACCGTGACGTGGTAGCCACGGCTGTGCAGAATCTCTTGCCTGACCCGCACGAAGAATCCCCGGCGCAGGATGACGCGGCGGGTGGTGATCGTGTAGCGCGTGGTCAGCCAAAACAGGAACGGCAGAAAACAGCCGAAAAAGACGATCAGGCCCATCCCGACGAGTAGCGCCACGTTCTGCCACGGCTCGGGGAAGGTGCCGGCGAAGTACCCCGTCGCACCGCAGACGACGAAAAGTAGAACGACCGGCCAGAACAGCCGGCGGGCACGCGGATGAAGTCGGGCGACGACTCGCTCGGCCGAGACGGCGGCCGGTTGGCCGGACACGTCAGCGGTGCGCTTCGTCATATCTCCATCACAGTCATGTCCTATTAATACCGCAGGTGCGTCACATCGCCGGCAGCGACGAATCGGGCTTCGCCGGTGGCCTGGTCGATGACCACGAGGCGGCCCTGCTGATCGAGGCTGGTCGCGACGCCGAGCAGGTCTTCTCCGCCGGGCAGCTCAACCCGCACCTGGCTGCCGAGCGTGCCGCAGAGTTCGGTGACGGCGGCCAGGGATCCGCTCGCCACGGCGTCGCCGCCGCTCGCGATGAACGCGTCGGTCAGCGCGCGAAGTTCACGGAGGTACCGCACGAGAACATCATCGGGGTCGACCGGGCCGTTGGTGGCCAACAGCAGCGAGGTCGAGGTCACGGTCGGCAGGTCGTGCTCGTCGAGCGAAACGTTGACGCCGGCTCCAATGACCAGGCCGCGGCCGTCGGAGAGCAACTCGCAGAGGATGCCCGACACCTTGTAGCCGTCGATCAACACGTCGTTCGGCCACTTCAGTGACACGTCGTGGCCGGGGTTCTCTTCTTCGCGCAGCGGAGCCTCGTTCGGTGCTCCCGCACGGGAGCTACCTGCCGCCCCGGTCGTGCCGCGTGCCTGAAGGGCGTCTTCGACGATTGAGCGAGCCGCCCGCGTCATCGCGGCCCCGGCCAGCAGCGGAAACCAGCCGTAGGCGTTGGGGGTGAGCCCGCTGGGGCGCAGCAGCACCGAGATGGCCAGCGACTTGCCGCTCGGGGCTTGCCAGACACGGCCGAGTCGGCCGCGACCGCTGGTCTGGTTGTCGGTGACGATGACCGAGAAATCGGGCCACGCCGCGGCATCCAAACCGGTCGCGTGACTGACCAGAACATCGTTGGTCGAGCCGGCCTCGGCCAGGTGGTCGAACCGTGTCGCGGCCTGACGGCTCTGCGAGAACTCCATGCGCACTACTTTCTCTGCCCCGTGGCTCACCGTGTGGGTAACTCAGGAAATTCTCTCGAATCACTCCCGATATGGCCTAATTCTCGCCGTGTCTGACGAATTCTCCTGAGTTAGCCACACCCGCAGGGGGAAACGACCAGCGTTCAGGGCCAGATTTGTAGAGAATCGTCAACGGTTCGCGCAGTCTCCTGGCCGGTAGAGTGAAACGCGTGACTGTGAAAACGCCTGCGGAAGCCCCCGATATGTACACGACAGCCGGAAAGCTGGCCGATCTGAAGGCCCGCTACCACGAGGCCGTCACCGCCAGTGGTGAAGCAGCCATCGAGAAGCAGCACGCCAAGGGCAAGATGACCGCCCGCGAGCGCATCGCTCTGCTGCTCGACCCCGGCTCATTCGTCGAACTCGACGAGTTCGTGCGTCACCGCACCCACGCGTTCGGCATGGAGAAGAAGCGTCCGTTCGGCGACGCGGTGGTCACCGGAACCGGCACCATCCACGGCCGCCAGGTGGCCGTCTACTCCCAGGACTTCACCATCTTCGGCGGCTCGCTCGGCGAGGTCGCCGGCGAGAAGATCATCAAGGTAATGGACCTCGCGTTGAAGACCGGTGTTCCGATCATCGGCATCCTCGACTCGGGCGGAGCCCGCATCCAGGAAGGCGTCGTCGCGCTCGGCAAGTACGGCGAGATCTTCCGTCGCAATACCGCGGCCTCCGGCGTGATCCCGCAGATCTCGATCATCTGCGGCCCGGCCGCCGGCGGCGCGGTCTACTCCCCCGCCCTGACCGACTTCGTGATCATGGTCGACAAGACCAGCCAGATGTTCGTCACCGGCCCCGACGTGATCAAGACCGTCACCGGTGAAGACGTGGGCATGGAAGAGCTCGGCGGCGCCCTCACCMACAACACGATCTCCGGCGTCTCGCACTACCTGGCCAGCGATGAGTCGGATGCGCTCGACTACGCGCGTTCTCTGCTCAGCTTTCTGCCCGACAACAACCTGGCCGAGCTGCCGGTGTTCGACAGTGAGATCGAACTCGAGACCACCGACGCCGACCGCAAACTGAACACCATCATCCCCGACTCGCCGAACCAGCCGTATGACGTGAAGACGGTCATCGAGCACATCGTCGACCACGGCGACTTTCTCGAGACGCAGCCACTGTTCGCCCCGAACATCGTCGTCGGCTTCGCCCGGGTCGAGGGCCGCTCGGTCGGCATCGTGGCCAACCAGCCCAACTCGATGGCCGGCACTCTGAACATCGAAGCCGGCGAGAAGGCGGCCCGTTTCGTGCGTTTCTGTGACGCCTTCTCGATCCCGATCCTCACCCTCGTCGATGTTCCCGGCTACCTGCCGGGCACCGAGCAGGAATGGACCGGCGTCATCCGTCGCGGAGCGAAACTGCTCTACGCCTACGCCGAGGCGACTGTTCCCCTGATCACGGTGATCCTCCGCAAGGCCTACGGCGGCGCGTACATCGTGATGGGCTCGAAGCAGCTCGGTGCCGACATGAACCTGGCCTGGCCGACCGCCGAGATCGCCGTAATGGGCGGCCAGGGCGCCGTCAACATTCTGTATCGCGCCGAGATCAAGGCCGCGGAAACCGCCGGCGAGGATGTCGCTGCGGTGCGCACGCGCCTCGCCAACGAATACACCTACAACGTGGCGAGCCCGTTCCTGGCCGCCGAGCGCGGCGAATTGGACGGCATCATCGAGCCCGCCACGACGCGCGTGGCCGTCACCAAGGCACTGCGGGCCCTCCGCACCAAGCGGTCGAGTCTGCCGCCCAAGAAGCACGGGAACATTCCGCTGTAGGCGGCGCCATGACTGAAACAAACGCAACAAACGAGAGCGCCTCGTCGCGGCTAACCTTCGTGACCGGGGGCCTCACCCCCACCGAGGTATCGGCGGTGTCGGCCGTTCTCGGCGGATTGCTGCAGGCGGAATCCGACAGTCTGCGCTCCACACCGCCCACCGGGCAGAGCGCCTGGCATCGGAGCCAACGGGTCCTGCGCACGCCGCTCGGCCCAGGTGCCGGGCAATGGCGCGGTTTCTCCGGCTAGCGCCTCGATCGCGAATAGTCGACAAAACCGACAGTCGAAAGGGTCTTGACAAAGGCATTTATCGACGGTCCCCCTAAATGACGACTGTGGTACCGCGAGGAAGTCCGGCACCATAGTAAGTGCTCGGTGAATCTCTTCGAGATCCACCACCAATAGTTCGCCGACTAGGGTAAGCAGGCGAATTTTTGGGGGCGAGTCAGTGTGACATTCGGGTTGTCGCGTTGACTCGAAGTTCCGGAAGGGGATCGGCCAGTGGCTGATCCCCTTTCCTCATTTTTCGTCGGCCAACACCCTCATCAGACGCTCGAGCGGGGCCGGCTCCCGGCGCGGAATCTCCAACCAGAGGTCGACCTCGTCATCGGGCGAGTCCTGTCCGAGTGCGCTGACGCTCGGGTCAGTGCTGCGCAAACCGACAACCGTCACGGCCGTCGTGCCCCCACCGGCCGCTGTGCGGGCGATGATGGTGTCGGCATCGGTGCTGCCGATGGCCGCCGCGAGTTCGTTGAGGATCGCCTCGCGCTCAAGCCCCTGAATGTCGTCCAGCCCGCCCTCGTCGAGCAGCGTGACGATGGCGCCACGTCGGCGGGCTGCCATCACCTGGCGGCGCACCTCGTCGTTCAACAGCTCGCGCCCGCGAATCTCGTCGCGAATGGCTGCCTCGAGATAGCGGCACTCCTGGCGTTGCACATCGTTCAGGCGCCCGTGGCGTTCGACAATGCGTCGCAACATCGGAACGGCCAGACGACTGGTGTGCTCCAGTCGCACCTGACGTTCGTAGAGATGGGCTTCCTGGGCGGCCTGCCACTCGGTGGCCTCCCGTTCCGCACGCGCGAACTGGCGCGCGTCGCGCCCGGCCCGCGCCAATCCCCGCGACAGCGTCACGGCGATCGTCACCCAGACGACGCTTCCGACCACACCGAGCGAGCCGAGCGCGCCCGGACCGGCCCAGACGATCGTGTGCACGACGAGAAAGCCGACGCCGATCCAGGCGACAACCTGGTTCTTGCGTGTGGCGACGATGGTCATCAAGGTGCCGACCGCAGCGACGTACCAGGTGGCGTAACCGTTGGTCGACGAGGTGCCGTCGAGTGTGCTTCCGACGAGCAGGGGCAGGGCGACGCAGACGGCGAGGTCGAAGAACGACAGCCACAGTGGCATCCGCATCGGCGAGGTGGGCCAGAGGCTGATCACCGTCGCGACGGCGTAGAGCACCAGCGCGACGATGACGGGCCCCGGCCGGTCGGGCACGTCGATCGAGTACACGCCGAGCACGATGTGATACGCCGAGAGCAGCGCGGCGAGCGAAAGGATGAGACTGCGCGGGACGGTGATCACTCGTGCACCCCCCGTTCGTCGTCGTCGTCGACGTCGAGCCCGAGCGCGGGGATCTCGTCGCTGCTGAACTGTCCGAGCACCGAATTCTGGTCGACATCCGGGCCGGGCCATTCAATGGTGATCGTGGTGCCTTCGCCCACCCGGGAACAGACGCGAACGGCGCCGCCGGCGCCGGACACGCGCTCCAGAATCGAGACCCGCAGACCGAGCCGGTCGTGAGGGACCTGCGCGGGATCGAAGCCGACACCGTTGTCGGAAATCTCGACGGTGCATCCGCCCTGCAGATTGGCTTTGATCACCAGGATGCGCTTCAGATCGGCCGGTCCGGCATGGCGGGTACTGTTGACCATCGCCTGCACGCTGGCTGAGTACAACGCTTCGCTCGCGTGCACCGGCAGGCTGAGATACTCGATCTCCTCCTCGACAACGGTGAACGGGCTGGCGAAGGCCTCCGCCGCCTCCCGGATGCGATGACTGAGCCGAGAGACCGGGATGAGGACGTCGTCGCCGAGATGCACGGCGCCTGCATCGCTCAGTCTCGCGATCGCGTCACCGGCCATCGATGCGGCCAGTGTCGAGGCTTCGGGTGTGTCCGCGCTGGCCGCGGACAGCAGGGTGGTCAGAACGCTGTCGTGAACGATGGAGTCGACTTCGACCCGCTCGAGTTCGGTCGCGTGCTGACGCACCGCGACCGCGTACTTGGTCAGCGCGTTGGTTTGAGCGATGTCGACGGTCTCGGTGGCCTGGCGCAGCAGGGCGATGATGATCAGAACTACGAAACCGAGCAAGATCGCGTAGACGGCGTCGAGCGAGGCCAAGGCTATGTCCTTGCCACCGCCCGCGGGAGTGGTGCGCAGAACGCCGTAGATGACCGGGATGACCACCGTGTACGCCGCCGCCCAGATCAGCGGAAACGCGATGGCCGCGCACGAGGTGGCGACGGTGCAGAGATACCAGAGCCACGGGGCTCCGTCGAGCACGATCGTCGGATCTTTCATCAGAAGCGGCCAGGTGACGAGTTCGAGGAAATAGAGTGCGGCGACGGTCGTCGCCACCACGCTGACGCCGCGCTTGATGATCGACGACACGACGAGGGCGAGAATGGAGAGGCCGAAGGCCGAGCCGAGCCCGATCGCCCAGAACGCAACTCGCTGGTCGAGTTGGCTGAAGAACATCATCAGGCTCTGCAGCAGGAAGACCAGGGCGACTCCCGCGACCGAGCGCGAAATCACCGTTTCGATCTGAGCCCGGCTAATGGGGTTGCGGGGCGGCTTCACGCTGAAGCGTTCGCCCGGGTTCCCCTCCCCCGTTGCACTGCTGTCGAAGCCGCCGCCACCGACGGCGTCGGCGCCGGAACGGGAAACCCGGCCACTCGGCACTCGGGACGAACCCGAGTGCGCGGCGACCGGGGGGTTAGCTCCGCCCATTTCCGCTGTCGGCGTCAAGGCCGGGAAGAATTCCATCCTCGACGGCGCGACGCAGCAGGTCGACCTTCGTCGGGGCCGGACGACCCACTTCGACGTACTTCACCCGGATGCGATCGAGATACTCACGCGCTGTCGAATGCGCGATGCCCAGCTGCATCGCGACCATCTTCAGCGGGAGGCCGGAGGCGTACAGGTGGAGGACATCCCGCTCACGCCGCCCCAGCTGGGCTTTGGCGAATGCGTGGTCGGCGTCAATCGCCGTCGCCCACTCCAGGTTGTTGAGCACGTCGCCCCTGGCCACGGAGGCGACCGCGGCGATGACCGTGGTGGTCGGCGACGACTTGGGGATGACGCCGGCCGCACCGGCGGCGAGCGCTTCCCGCACCAGCGCGACCCGGTCGGCGATGCTGTGCACCAAGACCGAGGCGCCGGTGTCCTGCGCCAACTTGACGTTGTCAGTGACGCGCGAACCGTCGCCGAGCGACAGGTCGAGCACGATCACGTCGCAGTGCTGACCGGCAAGCCCGGCGACGAGTTCGCTGGCTGTCGGCGCCGTGTGGATGACTTCGTAGCCGGCTTTCTCGCAGGCTGCGGCCAGCCCGAGGCGCACTGACTCGTGGTCGTCAACGATGCCGATGCGCACCGGACGATCGACGCTGCCGGTGGTGCGTGGTGCGGTGAGGGTCACGATGCCTACATTCTCTGGATTGGTTGGATCAATTGAGAGTATCGACAGTTACGGCTGACGGGTAAGCAAAGCGACCGCTTCAACATGGTGCGTGTTGGGGAACAGATCGAATGCGCGCATCTTCTGCAGCTCGTAGCCGTGCGCGGCGAACAGCGCCACGTCGCGGGCCAGTGCGACCGGATCGCACGCGACGTAGACGATCTGTGCCGGTGCGAGAGCACCGAGAGCGTCGACGACGGCCTTGCCGGCGCCGGACCGGGGCGGGTCCAGCACCACGGTCGCCGCCTGCTGGCGGGCCCGGTCTGCCGCACTGGCTTCGCGACCGATGCGGCCGAGGAATCGGTCGACCCGGTCGGTCTGTGCACTGGCGCCGACCCAGTCGGAGAGGTTCTCTCCGGCGAACTCGGTGGCGCGCAGGTCGCTTTCAACCGAGGTGATGCGGGTCGTCGGGCCGAACTTGTCGCCGACGGCTGCCGCGAGAAGGCCGACACCGCCGTACAGGTCGAGGTTGTCAGCACGCGGGTCGAACAGTGACGCGTCGATGGCGTCCTGAACGGCGCTCGTCAGTGTCTCCGCGGCGCGGGAGTGCACCTGCCAGAAACCCGACACGTCAAGCTGGAACTCACGGTTGCCGACACGCTCGATGATGGTGCGCGGAGGGGTGGGAACGCGCTTGCCCTTGGCGTCGCGTTCGGCGACGACAATCTGCACCCGCCCGGTGCTCGGAGCAACGACGTCGACGGATGCCGCGCCCTTGTAGAACTCGTCGAGTGGCGCTGCCATCTCGACGGCGTGAGCGGCCAACGGCAGATCGTCGACGGAGATCACACGGTGTGAGCGTGAGGCGTACGGACCGACCCGGCCGTCCTCGGCGACCTGCAGGCGCACGCGGGTGCGCCAGCCGGTTCCGTCGAGGTCGGCACCCGGGGAGGCGTTCTCGCCGGCGGACACGGCCTCGACGACGACATCCGTCTCGATGCCGGCCATGCGCTTGAATGCGTCAGCCAATACCTGGCGCTTGAGCTCGCGCTGGTGGGTCAGCTCGATGTGGCCGAACTCGGCTCCACCGGCGCGATCCTGCGGGGCGCGCTCGACGGAGGCTGCAGCCCAGACGTGCGGCTGACGCTCGGGGGCGGCCTCCAGCACCTCGACGGTCTCGGCGCGCCAGAAGCTCTTCTTGTTTGCATCGGTGAGTCGCACGCGTACGCGCTCTCCCGGAAGTGTGTCGTTGACGAAGACCACGCGGCCCTCGTGACGGGCGACGAAAATGCCGCCGTGAGCTACGTTTGTGACGTCGAGTTCGAGCTCGGCTCCGACGACACCGGGTTCGCTTCGTCGTTCATTGTTGTCGGTCTGATTGTTATTGCTCGTACCCATATCTCGAGCATCCCACACTGCCTGGGCCCCTGCATCACCCGCCCCGGAAGGAATCCCATGCATCTGTACCTTGCCTCCACATCTCCTGCGCGTTTGATGTTGCTCCGTTCGGCAGGAATCGAACCCGTCACCCTGGCCCCCGAGGTCGACGAGACCGCGGTGGCGGATGCCGCGGCCTCGGCCGCGGGGGTGCAGCTCGGGCCAGGTGATGTGGTGCAGTTGCTTGCTCAGGCGAAAGCCGAAGCGGTCGTCGGCATGCTGACCGGCGACGCCGGAGCGGTGTCGGCGCCTCCCGTTGACGGGCTGGTCCTCGGCGGCGACTCGGTCTTCGTACTCGACGGCGTCATCTACGGCAAACCGCATACGGCCGAGAAGGCCGCGGAGCGCTGGCGTCTACAGCGGGGACGCACCGGCCAGTTGTACTCGGGTCACTGGCTGGTCGAGGTCGTCGACGGCGTCGTGGGTCGCGCGTGCGGCGCCGTCGCCGTCGCCCAGGTCACCTTCGCCGACGACATCACCGATTCGGAACTCGACGCCTACATCGCAACCGGCGAGCCGCTCTTCGTCGCCGGCGCCTTCACGATCGACAGTCTGGGCGCCCCCTTCATCAGTGCCATCGCCGGTGACCCGTCGACCGTGGTCGGTTTGTCATTGCCGACTCTGCGCCGGCTGGTGCGCCAGCTCGGTCATGAGTGGCCGAGCCTCTGGAATCGCGCGATCTGAGTTCGGCGTTCACCCAGGGACCACCGGGTCCACTGGGCACTCGTTGTAGGCATCCGCAGTGCTTGACCCGGTTATTTTGTCGGACTGAACCAAAGGGGCGGCTCCGACTCGCCCTAAGCTAGATCATTGTGTCTCGCATAACGAAGGTCCTCATCGCCAACCGGGGCGAGATCGCCGTCCGGGTCATCCGGGCTGCCAAAGACAGCGGCATTCTCTCTGTCGCGGTCTACGCCGACCAGGATCGCGATGCCATGCACGCGCGTCTCGCCGACGAGGCCTACGGGCTCGACGGCACGACCAGCGCCGAAACGTATCTCGTCATCGACAAGATCCTCTCGATCGCCCGCCGCTCCGGCGCCGACGCGGTTCACCCCGGCTACGGCTTTCTCGCGGAGAACGCCGACTTCGCCCGGGCCGTGATCGATGCCGGCCTGATCTGGATCGGACCCTCCCCCGAGGCGATCGAGCAGCTCGGCGACAAGGTGTCCGCCCGGCACGTCGCCCAGAAGGTGGGAGCCCCCCTGGCTCCCGGCACGCTCAACCCAGTGGCGAATGCCGCCGAGGTTCTCGACTTCGTCGACCTGCATGGTCTCCCGGTTGCCATCAAGGCGGCCTTCGGTGGCGGCGGACGTGGCCTCAAGGTCGCTCGCACCCGCGACGAGGTTGCCGAACTCTTCGACTCGGCCACCCGCGAAGCGATCACCGCGTTCGGTCGCGGCGAGTGCTTCGTCGAGAAGTACCTCGACTCCCCCCGCCATGTCGAAACCCAGTGCCTGGCCGATGCGCATGGCAACGTCGTCGTCGTGTCGACCCGCGACTGCTCGCTGCAGCGCCGCCACCAGAAGCTCGTCGAGGAGGCGCCCGCGCCGTTCCTGAGCGACGAGCAGACCGCCGAGCTGTACCGCGCGTCGAAGGCCATCCTCCGCGAGGTCAACTACGTGGGCGCCGGCACCTGCGAGTTTCTGATCGGCCAGGACGGCACCGTCTCGTTCCTGGAGGTCAACACCCGCCTGCAGGTCGAGCACCCGGTTTCCGAGGAAATCACCGGCATCGACCTCGTTCGCGAACAGTTCCGTCTGGCCGCCGGCGGCGTTCTCGACTACGACGACCCCGTCGCCACCGGTCACTCCTTCGAGTTCCGCATCAACGGTGAGGATGCCGGTCGCGGCTTCTTCCCGGCCCCGGGACCCGTTCATGTCTTCCGGCCCGCCGGCGGCCCCGGTGTGCGCGTTGACACCGGCGTGCAGTCCGGCGATGTGATCTCCGGATCGTTCGACTCGCTGCTCGCCAAACTGATCGTCACCGGTGCGACCCGCGAAGAGGCACTCGAGCGTTCGCGCCGGGCGCTGGACGAGTTCGAGGTCGCCGGCCTGCCGACCGTGCTCCCGTTCCACCGCAAGATCGTGCGCGACCCCGCGTTTGCCCCGACCGACGGCTCGCCGTTCTCGGTGTACACCCGCTGGATCGAGACCGAGTTCGAGAATGACATCGAGCCGTGGAGCGGCACTCAGGGCGACGTGGCCGCACCGGAGAAGCGACACAGCGTTGTCGTCGAGGTCGAAGGCCGACGCATCGAAGTGACGATGCCGACGCGCCTGCTGCCGGGCGCAGCATCCGCTTCGACAGCCGGACCGGCGCCGCGTCGCCGCGGAGGCAGCCACTCGGTCAACACCGCAACCGGTGATGCCGTGAAGGCTCCCATGCAGGCGACCGTGGTGAAGCTGCTCGTGTCTGAGGGCGACACCGTCGTCAAGGGCGACCTGCTTCTGGTGCTTGAGGCAATGAAGATGGAACAGCCGATGACCGCTCACAAAGACGGCATCGTCGGCGCTGTGGCTGCTGTGGTCGGCTCGACCGTGTCGTCGGGGCACCTGCTGCTGACCGTCGTCGACGCGGCGGCTGCCTAGGTCAAGGCCGCACAACGCCACAGGGGCGGTACGAGAAGATTCTTCTCGTACCGCCCCTTTCGCGTGTCATCGTGACGAGCGACGGATCACACGTGACCGATGCCGAAGTTCCATGGCGCGAAGATCACCGTCGAGCCCGTATAGTCCTGACCGGTGACGGAGTTCGCGTTCGCGTACTCAGGGAAGTTTCGGGGCCCGATGTCAGGTCCACGCTCGGCCTGAACCTGGTTGTAGCCCCCAGCGGTGAACGGTTCGTCCATCCACTCGGCGAGCTCGGCCAGGTCGTCGCCGGGCTGGAAGCCCTGGATGGTCGCGACGGAGACACTCTGGCCGACGCTCGGCGAATCGAAAATGACGGAGAGATTCATATCTTGCTCGCCATTCGCCTCGTGGTCGTCATTCACCTGAACGCCCGCCCAGTCATACTGCGTCCACGGGGATGACTCCATCCCACCGCGGAACTCAGTCACGGTCGGCTCTGCACCCAGAATGGCGTTCAGTGCGGCGACGAAATCGGCGGCTTCCGCATCGTAAGAGAGGGCGCGAATCGTGACACCGGTCGTGTCATTCAGATCGAGGTTTTCCGGACGCACGATGATGGCGGTCACGGCAGCCAGGGGATTAACCGGCTCAGCCGACGGTGTCGCACTCGGCGTCGCCCGCGGCGGGGTCGTCGCCGAGTCAGGGGCGGAAGCATCGGGGACGCTTCCATCCGGGGTCGGCGGCGCCGACGTGCAGCTCGACAGTAAGGCGACGAGCAAGACCGCACCGGCCAAAGATCGTATGTGGTGCTTCATTGTGGTTCCCTCCCTCCCGAAGTCTGCCCGAGAGGGCGTCCGGCGGCAGCGATAGCCGGAGGTGTGTCGTGAAGCGCTACCGCACGACGTGCATCGCGCGCGCGGCATCCGTGATGGAACCGGTCAGCGACGGGTAGACCGGGAACGCACGCGCAACCTCGTCGACGGTCAGCCGGTGCTCGACCGCGAGGGCGAGCGGGAAGATCAGTTCGCTGGCCTTCGGGGCGACGATCACTCCGCCGATCACCGCGCCGCTGCCGACGCTGGCGAACAGCTTGACGAAGCCGTCTTTGATGCCCATCATCTTGGCGCGCGGGTTCGAGGAGAGCGGCAGCTTGTAGATTTCGCCGCGAACGAGGCCTTCTTCGATCTGCTTCTGGGTCCAGCCGACGGTGGCGATCTCAGGCTGGGTGAAGATGTTCGCTGCGACGTTGCGCACTTCGATC
Organism: Leifsonia sp. YAF41; assembly: GCF_052113185.1. Lineage (NCBI taxonomy): Bacteria > Bacillati > Actinomycetota > Actinomycetes > Micrococcales > Microbacteriaceae > Leifsonia > Leifsonia sp. YAF41. The sequence goes on along the minus strand of NZ_JBFRCS010000012.1, from coordinate 64,488 downwards.
GGGCTAACGGCGTCGCCCATCGCGTGGAAGACGGCGGTGCGACCCGACATCGAGGCGACGGATGCCAGCGGCAGGCCGGTCGTGCAGTCACCGGCCGCGTAGATGTTCGGTACCGAGGTGCGAGCGACGCGGTTGACCCGGATGTGACCGGACTCGGTGACCTGCACTCCGGCTTCTTCGAGGCCGATTCCGTCCGTGTTCGGCACCGAACCGACGGCCATCAGACAGTGGCTGCCCTCGACGGTGCGCCCATCGGAGAGCGTCGCCAGCACGCCGGTGTCCGTGCGCACCACCGACTCGGCACGGGACTTCGACAGCACCACCATCCCATTGCGCTTGAACACGTCTTCGATGACCGATGCGGCATCCGCGTCTTCACCGGGCAGCACCTGGTCGCGACTGGAGATCAGCGTCACCTTGGAGCCGAGGGCGCGGTAGGCGGAGGCGAACTCGGCGCCGGTCACGCCGGAGCCGACGACGATCAGGTGCTCGGGAACGGCTTTGAGGTTGTAGAGCTGCGTCCAGGTCAGGATGCGTTCGCCGTCGGGCAGCGCCGACGGGAGGATGCGCGGGCTCGCGCCGACAGAGACGACGATGGTGTCCGCGTCGATGCGGTCGAAGTCGATGCCCGTATCGTCGTGCGCCGTCGAGACGATGACGCCGGTGGTGCCGTCGAGGCGCCCCTGCCCCTGCACCAGACGCACGCCGGCACGGATCAGGATGGCCTTCATGTCTTCAGACTGCTGCCGGGCGAGTCCGAGAAGACGTTTATTGACCGCGGCCAGGTTAATGGCGACCTCGGGGCGGGCCGGCTTGCCGGTGGCACCGCGCACGAAGAACTGCACGCCGAGATCGGTGGCCTCACGAATCGAGTTCGACGCCTCGGCGGTCGCGATGAGCGACTTCGACGGAACAACATCGGTGATCACCGCGGACCCGCCGACGCCGACGCGTTCGACGAGTGTGACGTCGGCTCCCTGCTGGGCGCCGGCAAGCGCTGCTTCGAAACCGCCGGGCCCTCCGCCGAGTACTACTATGCGTTGCTTGCGTTCGAACTCGTTGGCCATGGCTCTATTCTCCCGCCCCAACACCGTCAGCGCGAAACCGGCGTTCCGCGTGGTTTCAGATCCATTCGAGGGAGATTTTCGACCGCGGCGACCGGGGAGATCCCGTTCTGCGCAATCGAGCAAATTTCACAGTGATTTCTCCGTCGAATGGGACAGCCAATTAGAGTGGTGGGATGCTGAATTCCGAGACCAATCCGCTAGACGTTCCCGACGCTGATCCGTTTGAGATCGCGCGGACTGCCGCTGCCGAAATCGCCGCCATCACCGGGGCCGCGCAGCACGACATCGCCCTGACTTTGGGCAGCGGATGGGGCAAGGCCGCCGACCTGATCGGCGAGACCACCCACACCATCCCCGCCCAGGAAATCACCGGGTTCAGCGCACCGGCACTGGAGGGGCACGTCGGCACCCTGCGCTCGGTGCTGCTGCCGAGCGGCAAGCGCGCCCTCGTGATCGGCGCACGCACCCACTATTACGAAGGCCACGGGGTGCGCAGAGTCGTGCACAGCGTGCGCACCGCTGCGGCAACCGGCGCACAGACGATGGTGCTCACCAACGGCGCCGGCGGTATCAAGTCCGGCTGGAAGCCCGGAACGCCGGTGCTGATCAGCGACCACATCAACCTCACCTCCGACTCCCCCCTCGAAGGCGCCACCTTCGTCGACCTGACCGACCTCTACTCGACACGCCTGCGCGAGCTGGCCCGCACGATCGAACCGACCCTTGACGACGGCGTCTACTGCCAGTTCCGCGGACCGCAGTATGAGACCCCGGCCGAGGTACAGATGGCGAAGTCGTTCGGCGGACACATCGTGGGCATGTCGACCGCGCTCGAGGCAATCGCCGCGCGCCAGGCCGGCATGGAGATCCTCGGAATGTCGCTGATCACCAACCTGGCCGCCGGCATCCAGAAGACGCCGCTCAGCCACGCCGAGGTCATCGAAGCCGGCCAGAACGCGGAGCCGGTGATCACCGCCCTCCTCGCCCGCATTGTGGCGGCGCTGTGAGCGAGATCGGAGACGGCACCCGGCCACGCGGCCGGCATGCGGCAGGTCCCGACGACCTGAACGTGACTCGGCTCATGCCGATCGTCGACATGTCCGGTGCAGGAGCCGGCGCTGATGCCGGACATGGCAGTGATACCGGTAGCGGCAGTGGTGCCGGTTCCGATGCAGTTCACACCCCTGGCGCGAATGCCGCGAACGAGCCAGCCGAGAGTGCTTCCGACGCCACGCCGACCGCGGCCATCCCGACGGTCGAAGCAGCAGCAGGTACGGCAACAGCAGCCGACCCGGCGCTCGTCACCGCGGTGCAGGGATGGCTCGCGCAGGATCCCGATCCGGAGACGCGCGCGGAGCTGCGCGCGCTGCTGACCCTGGCAACGGGCGGGGACGCCGCTGCCACAGCAGACCTGCATTCCCGTTTCGATAACCGGCTCGCGTTCGGTACCGCGGGACTCCGCGGCGAGATCGCGGCAGGCCCGAATCGGATGAACCGGGTGCTCGTCTCCCAGGCCGCCGCCGGACTCGCGGCCTACCTGCACGCGACGGCCAAGCCGGGCGTCACCCCGTCGGTTGTCATCGGCTACGACGGGCGCAAAAACTCCCAGGTCTTCGCCACCGACACGGCCGAGCTGATGAGCGGAGCCGGCGTGCGCGCCATCCTGCTGCCGCGCCTGCTGCCGACACCCGTGCTCGCCTTCGCTGTGCGCCACCTCGGCACGAGCGCCGGCGTCATGGTCACCGCGTCGCACAACCCGCCCAACGACAACGGCTACAAGGTCTACCTCGGCGACGAGAACGACGGCTCTCAGATCGTGTCGCCCGCCGACGCGGCGATTGCGGCGGCGATTCTCGACGTCGCGGCCGGAAGGCTCGTTTCTGAGCTGCCCCGCGCGCCCTACGAGACCGCGTCGGAGTCGGTTGTTCAGGCCTACATCGGCGCGACCGCGAGCCTGGCCCCCGGGCATCCGCGCGCCCAGGTCAACGCGGTCTACACGGCCCTGCACGGTGTGGGCTGGGACACCACCCGCCGCGTCTTCGAGGCCGCGGGCTTCGCTCTGCCGACCCTCGTCGACGCGCAGATCGCCCCTGACGCCGCATTCCCGACCGTCTCATTCCCGAACCCGGAAGAGCCCGGCGCCATGGACCTGGCCTACCAGACCGCTCGCGAGGTGGGCGCTGAGCTCATCATCGCGAACGATCCGGATGCCGACCGGCTCGCGATCGCCATCCCCGATCAGACGCGTGCGGAGGGCTATCGCCGGTTGAGCGGAAACGAGGTCGGGGCAATCCTCGGCTGGCGTGCCGCCGAGCACGCGGCGCGTGCCGCCGGCGGCCAACCGGCCACCGGCACCCTGGCCTGCTCGATCGTCTCGACTCCGGCGCTGGCCGCCGTCGCCGCCGACTATGGGCTGCAGTTCGCCGACACCCTGACCGGGTTCAAGTGGGTGTCCCGGGCTCCCGGACTGATCTACGGTTTCGAAGAAGCCCTCGGCTACCTGGTCAACCCTGAATCAGTGCGTGACAAAGACGGCATCTCTGCCGCCCTCGCTCTGCTCTCGCTGGTCAGCGAGCTGAAGGCCGACGGACTGACTCTGGCCGAGCACCTCGACCGATTCAGCGCACGGTTCGGGCATTTCGCGTCGGGTCAGATCTCGGTACGGGTGACCGACCTGTCGGAGATCGACCGCGTGATGGCGCGGCTCCGGCAGAATCCCCCGGTCGCGGTCGGCGGCATCCTCGTCGAACGCATCGAAGACCTACGCGACGGGTTCGCCGGTCTGCCGCCGAGCGACGTGCTGCGCATCAAGCTCATCGACGGTTCGCGGGTGATGGTGCGGCCGAGTGGTACCGAGCCGAAGCTCAAGGTCTACCTCGACACGCACAGCACCGACGGAACGGTCGCCGAGCGCAAGCGTGAGGCGGAGTCGGCGCTCGCCGTGCTCGATGCCGGTATGCGCGAACTGATCAACTAACGCCGCCTTCTTTTTCCCGTGAAACTGCAGTTGTCGGTGCCACACCTGACGTGAGGCTCCGACAACTGTAGTTTCGCGGAAACGAACGCGAACTCAGCCCAGCGCGATTTCCAGTTTCGCGGTGAGCTCTTCCAGGTCGAAGTAGTTGTTGATCACCACGACGTCGGCGTTCGTCTTGCCGATCGCGCCGACGAGTTCCGACGAAGTGAGGATGACCTGCGCGTCGGAGGCGACATCCTGCACATGTGAGATGTCGGTGGCGGTGACGTCGGCCTCGATATCGAGGCGTTCGAGCACGCGCTCGGCGTTCACCTTGAGAATCGCCGATGTGCCGACGCCGGCCCCGCAGAGCGCGACGATTTTCATGCTTGGTCCTCGCCCTGCGCTTCGCCGTGCGCTTCGACCTGCGCTTCGCCCTGCGTCTCGCCGGTCACGCCGAGCAGCTGCCGAATCTCCTCGTCGGTGGTCGCCGCGGCAATCGCCGGGATAACCGCCGGGTCGTTGAAGATGTTGGCCAGTTCGGCGACGAACTGCACGTGCTCGTCGGGACTGGTCACGCTGAGGCCGACGATCACGCTGACCGGGTCGTTGTGCGGATGCCCGAACACAACGGGCTCGTCGAGGGTCACGACGCACAGACCCTCGCGCAGCACATCCGGGCCCGGCCGGGCGTGCGCCAACGCGAGACCCGGGGCGATGACGATGTAGGCTCCGAACTCGTCGATGACCCCGATCATGCGGTCGGTGTAGGCAGGCGTCGTTGCGCCGGAGAGCGCCAGCGCGTCCCCCGCCGCGGTGATCGCGGCACGCCAGTCGGTGGCATGCACGCCGATCGCGATTGCGGGAAGCGGCAGGGACGGCATTGGCATAGGAGCTTTCGTTGTTGTGGTGACGCGAGGTGGCGAGTCGGTGGGTGTTCGTGTGGTTCGAGAGGAGGGACGCGGTGGAGTGGGTCAGGCGTTGGCGAAGCCGGCGATGACCGCATCCGTCAGCTCTTCGCGGTCATCGAGCGGCAGGAAGGCCGCCGCCGCCGCGTTGAGCTGGAACACCTCGAGGTCGTCGATGTCGTAGCTGAACGCGTCGCTGAGCAGGGCCAACTCCTTGGTCAGGGTGGTGTTGCTCATCAACCGGTTGTCGGTGTTGACCGTGACCCGGAATCCGAGCTGGTAGAGCAGGTCGAACGGGTGGTCGATCAGGTCGTCACCCCAGGCGGCGATCGCTCCGGAATGCAGGTTGGACGAGGGGCTCAGCTCGAGCGTGATCTCGCGATCGCGCACCCACTGGGCGATCGGGCCGAGGGTGACGAAGGTGCTCTCGTCGTCTTGGCGCTGGATCGTCACGTCTTCGGCGAGGCGCACGCCGTGACCGAGGCGCAGGGCACGACCGTCGAAAAGGGCGCCCCGGATGCTGTCGAGTCCGTCGGCCTCGCCGGCGTGCACGGTGACCGGCAGGAACTCCTGGGCCAGATAGTCGAAAGCGGCCCGCTGGTTGCCGGCCGGGAAGCCAAGTTCGGCTCCGGCGATGTCAAAGCCGACCACACCGTTGCCCCGGTGCCGCACGGCAAGTTCGGCGATGTCGAGGCCGCGGTCGGCGTGGCGCATCGCAATGACGAGCTGACCGATCTTGATGCGCGAACCGTTGCGGGCGACACTCTCGATGCCCGCTTCGATGCCTTCCTGCACCGCCTCGACGACCTGGTCGAGGCTGAGGCCGCGGCGGAGGTGCTGTTCGGGTGCCCAGCGGATTTCGCCGTAGATGACGCCGTCGGCGGCGAGATCTTCAACGAAGTCGCGGGCCACCCGGGCGAGACCCTCGTGGGTTTGCATGACGGCCGTGGTCACGTCAAACGTCTTGAGGTACTCGACGAGCGAACCGGAGTTGGCCTGGTCGGCGAACCAGGTGCCGAGGGATGCGGCATCCGTCGTCGGCAGTTCGAAGCCGATCGAATCGGCGAGATCGATGATGGTCGAGGGGCGCAAACCACCGTCGAGGTGGTCGTGCAGTGCGATCTTCGGCAGCGAATTGATGCTGATGGCGCCACCGGGCAGCAGGTATTCCTCTGGGGTCGTGTTCACTCGTCTAATCTACCGGCGCAGGGCCCTCGGAGTCTCTCTGTTTCGGGAAGCGACGGGGTTGTCCAGGTGCGCGAGGTGTCGCGACGAGAGGTCGCAGAGTGCATGAGCCGGCGCTAGACGTCCGACAGATCTCCCCGCATCAGCGCCGAGAGCGCGACAGCGGTCTCGGCGAGCAGACGACTCACCGTCTGCGCGTCATGCTCGCTGTAGCTCGTGGTGACGCACGGCACCGTGAGCGCCCCGATCGCGTGGCCGTCACGCCCGAGCACCGGATAGACCAGGTCGAGAATGCCGGCCTGCTGCGCGTCGGCTTCCTCGAGGAATCCCTGCCGCTCGGCCACGCGCATCCGCGTTTCCAGGGCATCGGCACCGGCGTCGTCGAGCCCGCGCGTGCGCAGCTCGGCCAGCGTGTACTCGCGGATGTCGTCGGGCGCGAACGCCAGCAGCACCGCGCCACTTGTCGTGGCTGCGATCTCGAATGCTGCCCCGACGCGCACCCGAAATCCGAAGTCGCCCGGGCTCTCAGCCTGTGCGACGACGCGCACGACCGCTCCGTCGAGGACCGAGAGGTTGCACGACTGCACGACATCGCTGGCAAGTCGCTGCATCGGGCCGAGGGCGCGCTGCACGAATCCGCGCAGCGGCGGGTGCAGCTGCGCCAGCTCGAACATGCGCGTCGACAGCAGGTAGAGGCCCGACGGCCGGTCGCGCAGAATGAACCCGCGCCGCTCCAGCGCTTGCAGTACCCGGAAGATCTCGCCGACGCTGCGCCCCACCTCCTCCGCGATCTGCGCCTGGGTGAGGCCGTCGGAGCGCGCGGCCAACAGTTCCAGAATGTCGAGGGCCTTGTCGAGCGCAGGAACCGCGTAGCTCGCGGCCGGCGTGGTGGGCGCGCCCGCCGGCGTTGTCGCCGACATCAGCGCTTTGCGTCGAGCGCCGCGAGGAACCGCGTCGCAATCGTGCGCTCGATATCGACCGGCACCGGCTGCGCGCCGGGCTGCAGCGTCTCCGGCGCAGTCACCACGCGCTCCAGCGAGAGCACCTGCAGCAGGAAGCCGAGGTCCATCGACTCGAGCGAGTTGCCCTTCGGTGCTGGACCGGCCAGGTTGACCATGCGTCCCTCGGCCAGGAGCACGAGGTGACGACCGTTGGCCCGGTCGATGCGCTGGATGGCCTCCGCGACCTGGGTGACCGATTCGGCACCGGCGAGGAGCGCCGGCACGTCGATCTCGCCCGCGAAGTGGCCGCTGTTCGCCAGGACCACGCCGTCCCGGAAGAGATCGAAGGTGTCGTCGGCGATGACGCCCGGCTGACCTGTCGCGGTGATCACGACATCCGCCCAGCCGGCGAGATCGCGCATCGATCCGACCCGGTAGCCGTCGAGCGCCGCCTCGAACGCCTTCATCACATCCACCTCGACGACAGCAACCTGCCCGCCGAGCGCCCGCAGGTACTGGGCGATTCCCCGCCCGCACCAGCCGTAGCCGGCGACGACGAAGTGCCGACCGGGCACCATCAGGTTGGTGATGCGCATGAAACTCTCGACGACAGATTGACCGACCGCGTGCCGGTTCTCGCCGATCGCCTTGAGCAGGCTGTCGTTGATCACGATGACCGGGAACGGGATGGCGCCGGCCATTTCGCCGCGCAGGCGCAGGCCGCCCGACGTTGTCTCCTCGGTTCCACCGGTGACGGATGCGGTGCGACCGGCCGCCACGAGACCTGCGGCGAGGTCGCCGCCGTTGTCGAGCAGGATGTCGGGTTCGGCGTCGAGCACGGCCTGAACGTTGCGGTGGTGCTCGCCGAGAGTGTCGGCGCGGGCTCCGAACACCGTCATCCCGCCGTCGCGCAGCACGGCGACGATGTCGTCTTGGGTGGAGCCGTGGTTTCCCGTCGCCACCACCTCGGCGCCGCCGGCCTGCAAGGCCTCGAGCAGCACCGCCGTCTTGGGCTCGAGGTGCAGGGACATGCCGATGCGGCGGCCCTCGAACGGTCGCGTCGCCTCGAAGTCGCGGCGTGCCTGCGCAAGGAGGGGCATCCGCGAACGAATCCATTCGATACGTGCGCGGCCGGTTGCGAGGACATCGGCCTGCGCGGCATCCGTCGGTGTGTTGTCTCTCATGCAGAAATTGTTACACACATGAACGTGACTTTCATATATGTTGGGAGCCATGGTGACAAAGATTATTCTCGACTGCGACCCCGGCCACGACGACGCGATTGCATTGCTGCTCGCGCATGGCAATCCCGACATCGAACTCGTCGCGGTGACGACAGTGGTCGGCAATCAGACCCTGGAGAAGGTCACCAGAAACGCGCTCTCCGTCGCACGCGTGGCCGGGATCACCGGCGTTCCCTTTGCCGCCGGCTGCCATCGTCCGCTGGTGCGTCAGATCGAGACCGCGCCGTCGATCCATGGCGAGAGCGGCCTCGACGGCCCGGTGCTGCCCGAACCGACCATCGAACTGGATGGCCGTCACGCCGTCGACCTGATCATCGAGACGATCATGGCGCACGAGCCGGGCGAGATCACCCTGGTGCCCACCGGCGGCTTGACGAACATCGCGATGGCTGCCCGCAAGGAGCCACGCATCGTCGAGCGCGTCAAAGAGGTCGTTTTGATGGGCGGCGGCTTCAACGTGGGCAACTGGTCGGCGACTGCCGAGTTCAACATCGTGATCGACCCGGAAGCGGCCCACATCGTTTTCAATGAGAAGTGGCCGTTGACGATGATCGGCCTCGACCTCACCCACCAGGCCTTGGCCACCCCCGATGTCGCCGAGCGCATCGCCGCGGTCGGCACCGGGCCGGCCAAGTTTGTCGGCGAGCTTCTGGAGTTCTTCGGTGAGACCTACAAGGATGCCCAGGGCTTCGATTCGCCCCCCGTGCACGACCCGTGCGCCGTGGCGTACGTGATCGACCCGAGTGTGATGACCGTGCGCAAGGCCCCGCTCGACGTGGAACTCACCGGAACCCTGACGCTCGGCATGACCGTCGCCGACTTCCGCTCCCCCGCGCCCGCCGACTGCACCACCCAAGTGGCGATCGATCTCGATCACGACAAGTTCTGGTCACTCATCGTCGATGCCTTGGAACGCATCGGCGACCCGGAGTAGCGGGCGCCCTCGCGTCCGCCGAGTTTGACACCTGCGGTCGAGTTTCCCCGGTAGACCAGGGGAACTCGACCGGAACGCTCAAACTCGGCGGCGGAAGTGGATCTCGAGCAACATTGGATCTCGAGCAACAGTGGATCTCGAGAAACAGCGGATCTCGAACTACAACAGACGGGCCCGGCCACAGAAGTAGCCGAGCCCGTCATCGATTGTGCAGTTAGGAAATTCGCTCCGCGATCAGCGGACCACCGGTGAGGACGGGTTCACCGGGGTCGCCGATCCGCCAGGCACCCTCGACGGCTTCGAGCGCCCGGGCGAATCGCTCGGGTTCGTCGGCGCTGAGTGTGAACAATGGCATACCGGCCGCGACCGTGTCGCCCGGTTTCGCGTGCAGGTCGATTCCCGCAGCGTGCTGCACCGGATCCTGCTTGCGCGCACGACCGGCGCCGAGCCGCCAAGCACCGATCCCGAAGGGCAGCGCCTGCTGTTCGACGAGCACGCCATCGCGATCCGCGAACACCGTGTGGGTTTCCTTCGCGACGGGCAGCGCCGCATCCGGATCTCCGCCCTGCGCCCGGATCACGTCGCGCCACTTGTCCATTGCGCGGCCGTCCTTCAACGCCGCAGCAACGTCGACATCGACGATTCCGACCACAGCGAGCATCTCGGTGGCCAGTGCGATGGTGAGTTCGACGACGTCGGCAGGCCCGCCTCCGGCGAGCACCTCCACCGATTCGCGAACCTCGTTGGCGTTGCCGATTGCGAGTCCGAGCGGAACGTTCATGTTGGTGAGCAGTGCCGTGGTCGCGACCCCGGCATCCCGACCGAGCTCCACCATCGTGCGCGCGAGCTCTCTGGACTTCTCAATGTCTTTCAAGAAGGCGCCGGAGCCGAATTTCACGTCGAGCACCAGCGCACTGGTACCTTCAGCGATCTTCTTCGACATGATCGAGGATGCGATCAGCGGGATCGCCTCGACGGTTCCGGTGATGTCACGCAACGAATAGAGCTTGCCGTCGGCCGGGGCCAACCCGCTGCCGGCCGCGCAGACCACGCCGCCGTGGTCACGCAACTGCGCGAACATCTCGTCGTTGCTGAGATTTGCCCGCCAGCCGGGGATCGACTCGAGCTTGTCGAGCGTGCCACCGGTGTGGCCGAGTCCCCGGCCGGAGAGCTGCGGGACCGCGGCCCCGAACACAGCCACCAGGGGCATCAGCGGAAGAGTGATCTTGTCGCCGACTCCACCGGTTGAGTGCTTGTCGGTCGTCGGTTTGCCGAGCCCGGTGAAACTCATCCGTTCGCCGCTGGCGATCATCGCCATCGTCAGATCGCGAATCTCGGTGCGGCTCATCCCGTTCAAGAAGATGGCCATGGTCATGGCAGCCATCTGCTCGTCGCCGACGTAGCCGCGCGTGAACGCGTCGACCAGCCAGTTGATCTGGGCCGTGCTCAATTCACCCCGATCACGCTTGGTGTGGATGAGATCGACGGCATCGAATGCCTCGATGCGGTGACCTGCGTCGGCTCCGCTGCTCATGGGGTCTCCCCGGCGTACTCGAGAAGTTGGCGGGGGCCGAACGCGTCGGGAAGCACCTCGTCGATGGTCTTCACTCCCGACACCGTCTGCAGCAGCATGCCCGGAGCCGAGTGTTCGTAGAGCAGCTGGCGGCAACGCCCGCACGGCATCAATGCGTTGCCGTGCCCGTCGACGCAGGCGAACGCAACGAGGCGCCCGCCGCCGGTCAGGTGCAGCATCGACACCAGTGCGCACTCGGCGCAGAGAGTGAGTCCGTAGGACGCATTCTCAACGTTGCATCCGGTGATCAGGCGACCGTCGTCGACGAACGCGGCGACGCCCACCGGGAAGTGGGAGTACGGAACGTAGGCCTTGCCCATCGCCTCGAGCGCTGCACTCTGCAGCGCCTCCCAATCGACCTGTTCGGCCGCCGCGTTCGTTGACTCGGTCATTTGATGTACGGCTTTCCGTCGGCGGCCGGAGCCCTCGACTTCCCGACGAATCCGGCGACAGCGAGAATCGTCACGATGTACGGCAGCATGAGCATGAACTCGCTCGGCACCGGCGAACCGATGATGCCGAGCACGTTCTGCAGGTTCGTCGCGAATCCGAACAGGAGCGCCGCAAGCGTTGCCTTGATCGGGTCCCACTGACCGAAGATCACGGCGGCGAGGGCGATGAATCCGGCGCCAGCCGTCATTTCCTTGTTGAATGCACCGACCGAGCCGAGGGTGAAGTAGGCGCCACCGAGACCGGCAACGGCACCGGCGAGCGAGACGTTCCAGAATCGGGTGACCCCGACCTTGATGCCGACGGTGTCAGCGGCCTGAGGGTGCTCACCAACGGCGCGCACGCGCAGTCCCCAGCGGGTGCGGTAGAGGCCGTACCAGATTGCCGCGACCGTGACGTACATGATGTAGATGATGATGGTCTGCTGGAAGAGCAGCGGCCCAATGATCGGGATCTCGCTGAGAACCGGGATCGGCAGCCGGTCAAAACGCGGCGGCGAGTTGAGCAACTGAGGGTTCGCCGTCAGCACCGTCGAGTAGAAGAAGCTGGTCAGGCCGGTCACCAGAACGTTCAGCACCACGCCGACGATGATCTGGTCGACGAGGTATTTGATGGCGAATGCCGCAAGCACGAAGGAGACCAGCATGCCGGCCACCATGGCACCGATCAGACCGAGGAACGGCGACCGGGTGATCGACGCGATCATCGCCGAGACAAACGCTCCGGCGAGCATCTGGCCCTCGATCGCGATATTGACGACACCGGACCGCTCGGAGATCACGCCGCCCATCGCACCGAAGATCAGTGGTGCGCTGAGAGCGACGGTTCCGAGCAGCAGCCCGTAGACCGGGATCGACGAGCCGGCCCCTGCCCAGGTCAGGAATGCGACCAGGAAGAGGAACCCGAACAGCGCCACGATCCAGAGTGAGACCTTGCGCCCGCTGCGTGCGATGAAGAAAGCCCACACCGTGAGGACGGCCATCAGGATGGTGATGACGATGCAGGTGGCTGTCGTCGGCAGGTCGATGACGGGGAGCTGGATCAGGTTGGCTTCGGCCGTCAGCCGGAACTGGCTGACACCGGGCCGCGAGAAGACGACGAACACGAGGAAAGAGAGCACGGTGACGACGCCGAACGTGATCGGCGTCTTCCAGCTCTTGATGACGGCCTTCTCAAGCACGATCTTGGCATCGCCATGCGATGTGGAGTGGTCGACAACAGTCATCAGATACCCTCAACCTTCATCTTCGGCGCGATCTTTTTATAGACGCCGGGCGTCGGAAGGCGGAAGACCGCACGAACCAGTGGCGGCGCAGCGATGAACAGAACGATCATCGACTGAACGACAAGGACTATGTCGATCGGGATGCCTTCAGCGGCCTGCATCGAGAAGCCACCGGCCTTCAACGCACCGAACAGGATGCCGGCCCAGAAGATGCCCCACGGCCGCGAACGGCCGAGCAGGGCGACGGTGATGGCGTCGAATCCGATTCCGGCGTCGATCCCCGAGCTGAAGCCGGTGGTCACCGTGCCGAGGATCTGTGAAACGCCGGCCAGACCGACGAGGGCGCCGGAGATGATCATGACCCACACGAAGATGCTCTTGACGTTGATACCGGCGACCCGGGCTGCACTCGGGTTCTCACCGACCGCCCGGAACTTGTAACCAAGGCTCGAGCGCGCGAGGATCCACCAGACAATGATCGTGGCGATGATCGCAAAGATGAAGCCCAGGTTCAGTGCGTACTGATCGCCGAGAATCTTCGGAAAGATCGCCGTGTCTTTCATGGCCGGCGACTTCGGGTTGTTCGATCCGGGTGCCTGCAATGCACCGGGGGTGCGCAGCAGGTAGGAGATCAGATAGAAGGCGATGTAGTTGAGCATGATGGTCGTGATGACCTCGTGCGCTCCGGTTCTCGCCTTCAGCAGACCGACGATCCCGCCCCAGAGCGCACCACCGATCATGCCGCCGACGATGGCGACGATCATGTGGATGCCGTACGGCAGGTCGAACGAGAAGCCGATCCAGCCGGCGATTCCGATGGCGATCAGCATCTGGCCGCGACCACCGATGTTGAACATGCCGGCCCGGAAACCGAGACCGATACCGAGGCCGGCAATGATCAGCGGCGTCGCGAAGGTCAGCGTCTGGGTCAATGGCTTGATGCCGTCGGCGAAGCCGGGGCGGCGGAAGTTGTAGATCGACCCCTGGAACAGCGACGAATAGGCGCCGGAGACCGACTGCCACACCGCGCTGAGGAGATCACCGGGACGGGAGAAGAAGTACCCGGCGGTCGACTGCACTTCCGGGTCGGTGATCGCGATGAGCAGCGCGCCGACGATCATGGCGAGCACGATCGAGAGGAACGAGATCATGATCGAGCCGCCGAGGATCTCGTTCATCGCCACGCGTCCGCGGGACGGCGGTTCGACACCGGTCGGCGTCGATGCCGTGAGCGGGCTCTGGGTCACTTTCGGAGTGGTGGCCGGCGTGCCGGCGGGGATCTGTGCGTCGCTCATGCTGCTGCTCCTGCTGCGGGTGGGGTTTCGCCCGCCATCATCAATCCAAGGGTGTCTCTGGAGGTATCGCCTGGCACGATTCCGACGATTCCACCGCGGTACATCACGGCGATCCGGTCGGCCAATGCCGTCACTTCATCGAGTTCGGTCGACACCACGATGACGGGCACTCCGGCATCCCGAGCGGCGACGATCTGACTGTGCACGAACTCAATCGATCCGACGTCGAGCCCGCGGGTGGGCTGGGCGGCCACGAAGAGCTGCAGGTCGCGGCTCAGTTCGCGCGCCAGCACGACCTTCTGCTGGTTACCGCCCGACAGCTTGCTGACGGCGGTTGTGATGCCCTGCGCCCGGATGTCGAACTCGCCCAGCTTCTTCTGCGCGAACTCATTCAGGTAGCGCAACTGCAAGTTGCCCGCCTTCACGAACGGGGCACCGTTCGAGCGATCGAGCATGAGGTTCTCGGCGATCGAGAATTCGCCGACCAAGCCGTCTTCGTTGCGGTCTTCCGGAACAAAGCCGATCCCGGATTCCAGCACCTTGTTGACGCTGAGTTTGGTCAGGCTCTTGCCGTTCAGCGAGATGTCGCCGGTGACCCGGTCTTGCAGACCCATGATCGCCTCAGTGAGCTCGGTCTGCCCGTTTCCTTGCACACCGGCGATCGCGAGAATCTCCCCGGCCTTGACGTCGAAGTTCACCTTGTTCACCACGATCTGGCCGTGGATGTCGATGACCGAGAGATCAGTGACGACCAGCGACGGCGCGCCCGGATGTGCCGGGCTCTTGTCGATGACCAAGTCGACGGCGCGACCCACCATCAGTGAGGCGAGTTCTTCGTTCGACGCGGTCGGCGATGCCTCACCGACGACCTTGCCAAGTCGGATGACCGTGATGCGGTCGGCGACTTCGCGCACCTCGCGGAGCTTGTGGGTGATGAACACGATCGCGGTGCCGGCGGCCTTGAGCTGCTTCATGATGAGCATGAGCTCGTCGGTCTCTTGCGGAGTCAGCACAGCCGTCGGCTCGTCGAAGACCAAGACCTTGGCGTTGTGCGACAAGGCTTTGATGATCTCGACTCGTTGCTGTACCCCGACCGGAAGGTCTTCGATCAGGGCGTCGGGATCGAGGTCGAAGCCGAACTGATCGGAGAGTTCGCGCACCCGTTTGCGGGTTGCGGCCATGTTGAGGCGGCCACCGAACGTGGTCTCCTCATGCCCGAGCATCACGTTCTCCGCAACGGTGAAGACCGGGATGAGCATGAAGTGCTGGTGCACCATGCCGATTCCAGCCGCCATGGCGTCGCCGGGTCCTTGGAAATGCTGCACGGTGTCGTCCAGCAGGATCTCGCCCTCTTCGGCCTGGTACAGGCCGTAGAGCACATTCATCAGGGTGGACTTGCCGGCGCCGTTTTCACCGAGCAGACAGTGGATCTCACCGGGCTCGACGGTCAGGTCAATGTGGTCATTGGCAACGAGCGAACCGAATCGCTTCGTGATGCCGCGAAGTTCAAGCTTCATGGTCAGTTAATCTACCTTCCGACAAGCGCAGCATCGCGTTGTCCAGGGGAACAGTTCAGCACAGTTCAGAGTGTTTCAGGGCAGTTCGGGTCAAACGGTTAACGGTCACGGGGAGGCCAGCAAACTGAGCTGGCCTCCCCGATGCCTGATGCGAATTGTTACTTCGGTGACGAAGGCGACTCGACCTTGATCGAGCCGTCGATGATTCCCGCCTTGATCGTGTCCAGCTCGCCCTGCAGTGCCGGGTCGACCTTCGACTCGAAGTCGTGGAACGGAGCCAGGGCGACGCCTTCGTTCTTCAGCGTGCCGACGAACGGCGAGTTGTCGAACTTACCCTCTGCTGCGGCGGTGGTGGCCGCCTCAACGCCGGGCTGCATGCCCTTCATGATCGAGGTCAGGAAGAGGTCGGCGTTCTCCGGGTTCGTCTCGAACGCGTCGGCGTCGACACCCATCAGGGCGATCGGCTTACCGGCGTCACGGATGGCCTCTGCCGCGCTCAGGAAGATCGGTCCACCGACGGGAAGAATGACATCGGCGTTCTGGTCGATCAGACCCTGTGCGGCCTGCTTGGCCTCGGTGCCGGCAGCGAAGCCACCGGTGAAGGTGCCGTTCTGAGCGGCAACGTCCCAGCCGAGAACCTTGACGTCCTTGCCCTTCTGCTCGTTGTAGTACGCAACACCGTCGGCGAAGCCGTCCATGAAGATGGTGACGGGCGGGATCGGCAGACCACCGAAGGTTCCGACGATTCCGGTCTTGCTGTAGCTCGCTGCCGCGTAGCCACCCAAGAAGGCGGCCTGAGCGGTGTCGAACACGATCGGCTTGACGTTCGGCAGCGTGATCGAGTTGTCGTCGATGATCGCGAAGTTGATGTCGGGGTTCGCGGTGGCGGCGTCTTTCGTCGCTGCGGCGAGGTTGAACCCGACAGTCACGATCAGGTTGCAGCCCTGGTCGATCAGGCTGTTGATGTTCGGTGCGTAGTCCGTGTCGGAGGTCGACTCAACGTGGATCTCCTTGACGCCGAGCTTCTTCGCTGCGTCGGTGAGGCCGGCGAGGCCGAGCTGGTTGAACGACTTGTCGTCGAATCCACCGGAGTCAGACACCATACACGGAAGGAAATCGCTGGCGACAGGAGCGCCGGACGACGTGCCGTTGTCGCTGGGCGCCTGGGCGCAACCAGCGAGGAGGGCAGCGACGCCCAAGGCGGCGAGACCGCCGAACACGGTCTTTCGGGTTGTGATTTTCAAGACGGACCTCCAAAAAGTGCGGCCCCGCACTGGGCCGGGGGCTGTGTTGCTACAGGCTACCGAACATTTCGCTGCTCAAACGAGCAAAGTGTCCCAGGCTGATAACGGTTACATCATTGATACATTCCCGCAACAAAGCCCCGGTCAGCGCGGAGAGCGCACGCCGTGGAAGAAAGTGCTTTTAGAGCACGTCGCTCGACCCGGAGAGCTTCAGCGCGTCGACGACGGCCTTCACCTTCTGGGCGTTCGCACTTGTCGTCACGAGCAACGCGTCAGGGGTGTCGACCACGACAATGTCTTCGACACCGATCAGGGCGATCACTCGCTTGGTGTGACTGACGACGATGCCGCTCGAAGAGTCGGACAGCACGCGTGCGCCCTCGCCGAGGATCGCCAGGTCGCGTTTGCGCCCACCGGAGTGAATCTTGGCGATCGAGGCGAAGTCGCCGACGTCGTCCCAGTCGAACTGGCCGGGAATCACGGCGAGCCGCCCGGCAGCTGCAGCGGGTTCGGCGACCGAGTAGTCGATGGCGATCTTCTTGAGGTTCGGCCAGATGCGGTCGACGACAGCGCCGCGCTCCGGGGTGTCCCAGGCGTCGGCGAGCGTGAGCAGACCGGCGAGGAGCTCTGGCTCGTTCGTGCCGATCTCTTCGAGGATCCGGTCGGCCCTGGCAATGAACATGCCGGCATTCCACAGGTAGTCGCCGCTCGCTACGTACTGCTTGGCGGTCGCCAGGTCGGGTTTCTCAACGAAGGATGCGACGGAACGTGCCGTCGGGGCCCCCGCGATGTCGAGCGGCTCGGCCGACTTGATGTAGCCGAACCCGATCGACGGCTCAGAGGGCTGGATGCCGAGCGTCACGATGTAACCGGCATCCGCTGCGGCAATCGCCTCGCGAACGCCCTGACGGAACACTGCGGCGTTCTTGATGACGTGGTCGGCGGCAAACGCCCCGATGATGACTCCGGGTTCGCGCTTCTGCAGGATTGCCGCGGCCAAGCCGATCGCTGCCGACGACTCGCGCGGCTCGCTCTCGAGTACGACATTGTGATCGGCCAGTTCCGGCAGCTGCGCCTCCACCGCCGCGCGGTGCGCCCGGCCGGTGACGACCATGATGCGCTGGTCGCCCGCAAGCGGCACCAGGCGGTCCCAGGTGTCGCGCAGAAGTGTCTGCCCCGAACCGGTCAGGTCGTGAAGAAACTTGGGGGCATCGGCCCGAGACAGCGGCCACAGCCGGGATCCGATCCCGCCGGCGGGAATCACGCCATAGAAACGAGTCAGTGCATCAGTGGGGTGAGACATTCAGCCAGCCTAGCCGCCGCACAATGACCATCCGGGGAGCCCACCCCGGAGGGGTTGGCCGGGGCGCGGCAGACGTCGCTCACCCGGCGCCATCGTTTCTTAGGTTCCCCTAACCGGAAAATGCATCGCGCCGGGAACTAGACTGGCTCCACGCGCTCAGAGAGCTGCAGGGCCCCCAATCGCGGGGTCACACCATTCAGCCAGGGAGGGTTGTTCATGCCACAGCAGACGGCAGGAACCCTGACATCTCAGCAAAAGACAACATCGCGTCGCCCAGCCGGCACCCTCTATCGGGGCCGTGAAGGAATGTGGTCGTGGGTTCTTCACCGCATCACCGGCGTCGCGATCTTCTTCTTCCTGCTGGTTCACATTCTCGACACCGCGCTGGTGCGCGTGAGTCCTGAGGCGTACAACGCGGTGATCAGCACGTACCAGACCCCGATCATGGGTCTCGGCGAAGTCGCCCTGGTCGGTGCGATCGTGTTCCACGCGTTCAATGGACTGCGCATCATCCTGATCGACTTCTGGAATGCCAAGTACTCGAAGATCATGTTCTACGTGGTCATCGCGCTCTGGGTCGTCACGATGCTGGCATTCGTCCCCCGCCACCTGATCAACGTCTTCAGCCACTAGGAGGGGGAACAGAGATGTCAACCACCATTGAAACCCCCCGCAGCCCGTACTCCCGTGAGGCCCGCGCCAGCACCAAGCGCGGCGTCAACTGGGAGAAGTGGGGCTGGATCTACATGCGCGTCTCCGGCATTCTGCTGGTCGTGCTGATCTTCGGTCACCTCTTCGTCAACCTCATGCTCGGCAAGGGCGTGCACGCCCTCGACTTCGCTTTCGTCGGCGGCAAGTGGTCGAGCCCGTTCTGGCAGGTCTGGGATGTGCTGATGCTCTGGCTCGCACTCATCCACGGTGGCAACGGAATGCGCACGATCGTCAACGATTACGCGGCTTCCCGTCTCACCCGCGGCATCTTCAAGGCAGCGATTCTCGCCGCCGTCGTTGTGCTGATCGTGATGGGCACCCTTGTTGTCTTCACCTTCGACCCCTGCCCGGCCGGCGCGCCCGCCGACCTTCTCCCCTCGTTCTGCCCGGCCAGCTAGGAGCTGCAAAAACCCATCATGACTACGGATGCCACTGTGACAGCGCCCTCGGAGTCCACCGTTATCGACGGCGTGCACTACCACAAGTTCGACATTGTGATCGTTGGAGCCGGAGGGGCAGGCATGCGTGCCGCCATCGAAGCCGGCCCCAACGCATCCACCGCTGTCATCTCCAAGCTCTACCCGACCCGCTCGCACACCGGTGCGGCGCAGGGCGGCATGGCGGCGGCTCTGGCCAACGTCGAAGAGGACAACTGGGAGTGGCACACCTTCGACACCGTCAAGGGTGGCGACTACCTGGTCGACCAGGATGCCGCCGAGATCCTGGCGAAGGAAGCCATCGACGCGGTCATCGACCTCGAGAACATGGGCCTGCCCTTCAACCGCACGCCGGAAGGCAAGATCGACCAGCGTCGCTTCGGCGGTCACACCCGTGACCACGGCAAGAGCCCGGTTCGCCGCGCCTGCTACGCCGCCGACCGCACCGGCCACATGATCCTGCAGACGCTGTACCAGAACTGCGTCAAGCGCGGTATCAACTTCTTCAACGAGTTCTACGTGCTCGACCTGATCATGACCAACGTCGACGGCGTCGACCAGCCGTCGGGTGTTGTCGCCTACGACCTGTCGAGCGGCGAGCTGCACGTCTTCCAGGCGAAGGCGATGATCTTCGCGACCGGCGGTTTCGGCAAGATCTTCAAGACCACCTCGAACGCGCACACCCTCACCGGTGACGGCGTCGGCATCATCTGGCGCAAGGGCCTGCCGCTGGAAGACATGGAGTTCTTCCAGTTCCACCCGACCGGCCTGGCCGGACTCGGCATCCTCTTGACCGAGGGTGCTCGCGGTGAGGGCGCCATCCTGCGTAACGCCTCGGGTGAGCGCTTCATGGAGCGCTACGCCCCGACCATCAAGGACCTCGCCCCGCGTGACATCGTCGCCCGGTGCATGGTCAAGGAGGTCGCGGAGGGCCGCGGCGCCGGTCCGCACAAGGACTACGTCTACCTCGACTGCACCCACCTGGGCGCCGAGGTTCTCGAAACCAAGCTCCCCGACATCACCGAGTTCGCCCGCACCTACCTGGGCGTCGACCCGGTCACCGAGATGGTCCCGGTCATGCCGACCGCTCACTACGCCATGGGCGGCATCCCCACCAACGTCAAGGCCGAAGTGCTGCGCGACAACACGACCGTCGTTCCGGGCCTCTACGCCGCCGGCGAATGCGCCTGCGTCTCGGTGCACGGCTCGAACCGTCTCGGCACCAACTCGCTGCTCGACATCAACGTGTTCGGTAAGCGCGCCGGCAACAACGCCGTCGAGTACGTCAAGACCGCCGAGTTCGTTCCGCTGCCCGAAGACCCGGCCGGCTTCGTGCGCGGTCTGCTCGAAGGCATCCGCACCTCGACCGGCACCGAGCGCATCGCAGTGATCCGCAAGGAACTGCAGGAGATGATGGACCAGAAGGCTCAGGTGTTCCGCACCGACGAGTCGCTCAGCGAAGTCACCCAGACCATTCACCTGCTGCGCGAGCGTTACAAGAACATCGGCGTGCAGGACAAGGGTCGCCGCTTCAACACCGACCTGCTCGAAGCCGTCGAACTCGGCTTCCTGCTCGACCTGGCCGAGGTTGTCGTCTTCTCCGCCCGCAACCGCAAGGAAAGCCGCGGCGGCCACATGCGCGACGACTATCCCGACCGCGACGACGCCAACTACATGAAGCACACGATGGCCTACCTGACCGGAGACCCGCACTCCGCGGATGCCGCCGATCACATTGCGCTGGACTGGAAGCCGGTCGTCATCACGCGCTACCAGCCGATGGAGAGGAAGTACTAACGATGAGCACTGCCACCATCGACACCCCGGTCGCCCCTGAGGTCATCGAGTCATTCACCGTCACCCTGATCGTGCGCCGCTTCAACCCCGAGGTTGACGACGAGCCGCACTGGCAGGACTTCGACGTCGAGATGTACCCGACCGACCGCATCCTCGACGCACTGCACAAGATCAAGTGGGAGCAGGACGGTTCGCTCAGCTTCCGTCGCTCCTGCGCGCACGGTGTCTGCGGTTCGGATGCGATGCGCATCAACGGCCGCAACCGCCTCGCCTGCAAGACCCTGATCAAGGATCTCGACATCACCAAGCCCGTCTACGTGGAGGCCATCAAGGGCCTGCCGCTGGAGAAGGACTTGATCGTCGACATGGAGCCCTTCTTCGAGTCGTTCAAGGAGGTGCAGCCGTTCCTCGTCTCCACCTCGAAGGCGAAGGATGGCAAGGAGCGTCTCCAGACCGTCGCCCAGCGCGAGCGGTTTGACGACACCACCAAGTGCATCCTGTGCGCGGCGTGCACGTCGAGCTGCCCGGTGTTCTGGACCGACGGCCAGTACTTCGGCCCGGCCGCCATCGTGAACGCCCACCGCTTCATCTTCGACTCGCGCGATGAGAACGCCGCTGTGCGCCTCGACATCCTGAACGACAAAGAGGGCGTGTGGCGTTGCCGCACCACCTTCAACTGTTCAGAGGCATGCCCGCGTGGCATCCAGGTGACACAGGCCATCGCCGAGGTCAAGCAGGCGATTCTGCGCGGCAAGGCGTAACCGCTCCCGCAGCTCGCACGTCCTACATCCAACGCATCCGCTCACGATTTCGTGGGCGGATGCGTTTTTAGTGCTCAGCTTGCGGCCTTAGTCGACGTCATCGTGTCGGTGGCGATACATGATCACGACGAAGAGGGCGCCTAACACGACGATCCCCACCCCCAACGGAACCAACCACAGAACCGAGACTCCGCTCCCGGCCAGGTGCGGCTCCGGGGCGCTGCTCGCTGTGTGAACCTCGGCCGACCGCGCCGGAGGCGTGAGATGAGCAGTCGGCGTCATCGCCTCGGGTTGCAATGACGCCGACTGGCTATGGGGCGCGCAGCCGGCGAAGAAACCCGCCGGCAACACGAAGGGGGGCATCGAAGTGTCCGCGGGCGCGCAGAACTCGGAGGAGGCTGCGGGCGCACCGGAGAATGCCGCTGCCGAGGAGGCTGTGTGCTGACCCCAACCGAGCAGGGCAAGAAAAGCTATCGACGCGACAAAGCTGGGGATCGCCCGCGTCGGAGCGTGAACTCCTGAAACGCGGGATCGCCGCAGCGTCGATGAAATCATGTTCAAACCATCCACATTCGGGTTATGGATAGCCGGCTCGGTTCGGGTCAGCACGTGAATCCTTGCAGGGTCAGAACGCACGATGCAAGAGGTGAGAGAGCCTCAGTTACTATTTGTGCCCCGGATTGGGGGCGTGTCGCTCTGAGTCGGGACGTGCCGGGGCGTGCGATTGGCGCCCAGGCGCCCGACAACGTGTGCCGGCCAAGCCCTCTGTCACCCGGCGGTTGACGCTTCAGTACTGACCGTCGTGTCCGTCGAGTGCTCGCTGGCTAGGCTGATCCTGTGAAAGCGATCATTGACTGGGTGAACAAGGTCATTGCCTGGGTGAATGGGCTGCGCCCGGTGCGCGTCTTCACGCATTTCGGGGTCAGCGGCGGCGGAATCCTGGCGGGCGGCATGTCCTACCAGTCGCTGTTCGCCGTTTTCGCGGCGATTTGGGTCGGCTTCTCGATCGCCGGCCTGTGGCTCGGCGACCATCCTGAACTCTTGAACGAGCTCTATGCACTGATCAACCAGTCGATCCCCAATCTGATCGGCCCGGATGGGGTCATTCAGCCCTCCACGCTCGACAGCGCCACCGTTCTCTCCTGGACCGGCGCCATCGCCCTCGTTGGATTGCTCTTCACCGTTCTCGGCTGGATGTCGACAACCGCTCGGGCGGTGCGCACCATCTTTCGGATGCCGCATTTGACGACGTTCTTTCTCTGGATCAAGCTGCGCGAGCTCGGCCTGGGTCTCTTCTTCGGGATTCTCCTGGTGCTCTCCGCAGTCATCTCCCTCGCAAGCACCGCCGCCCTCAGCTCCCTTTTCGGGCTGCTGGGCATCCCCCAGGATTCCTTCTGGTTCAATGCAGCAGCGCGCGGAGTCGGGCTGACCATCGTGCTCATCCTTGACACCCTCACCCTCGCCCTGCTCTTCCGGGTGCTCTCCGAGCTGTACATCCCGTTCGGCCGGCTGATCGCCGGCTCGCTGCTCGGCGCCGGCGCGCTCGGCGTGATCAAAATTCTGGGCAGCGCCCTGCTCGGTGGGGCCGGGGCCAACCCGCTGCTCGCCGCCTTCGCGGTGATCGTCGGTCTGCTCATCTGGTTCAATCTGGTGAGCACCGTCATCTTGCTCGCCGCATCCTGGATTGCCGTCGGAATGAGCGACGCAGGATTGACCCCGCAGCAACACAGCGCGGCCGACCTGGCCAAAGAGAAGCAACAGCGCGAGGAGGAAGCGCTGCGGATCGCGGCAGAGGTGGAACTTCGACACGCGCGGGAAGCCCGGGATCGGGCACCCTGGTACCGCGTCTGGTCGAGCGACCGGCGCCTGCACGCCGCAGAGCAGCGGGTTGCCCGCACCAGTTCGCGGCAACGGCCCACGCAATAGACTTGGGCCATGCCGACAACTCTCCGCATTGCCTCGATCAACACGAATGGCGTGCGCGCCGCCTACCGCAAGGGAATGGGCGACTGGCTGGCCGGCCGCGACGTTGACATCCTGGCCATTCAGGAGGTTCGCGCGTCGACCGAAGACCTCGAGAAGCTGCTCGGACCCGAGTGGAGCATCCTGCACGACCCGGCGACGGCCAAGGGGCGCGCCGGCGTGGCACTCGCGAGCCGGTCGACGGCGACGATTCACCGGGTCGAATTCGGTGCCGACGATTTCGACAGCGCCGGGCGCTGGCTGGAGGCCGACTACGCCGTCGGCGACAAGATCGTCACCGTGGTCAGCACCTACGTGCACTCCGGCGAGGTCGACACCCCCAAGCAGGTTGAGAAGTACAAGTTTCTTGACGCCATGGTCGAACGGATGCCGGCACTCGCTGCACACAATCCGCTCGCGGTCGTCCTCGGCGACTTGAACGTCGGCCACCGCAAGCTCGACATCAAGAACTGGCGCGGCAACGTCAAGCGCGCCGGCTTCTTGCCCGAGGAACGTGCCTACTTCGACCGCATCGTGGGCGCCGAAGACGACCCCGCGTACAACGACGGCGCCGGGCTCGGCTGGGTTGACGTCGGACGCAAGTGGGCCGGCGAGGTCGACGGCCCGTACACCTGGTGGTCCTGGCGCGGTCAGGCCTTCGACAACGACACGGGCTGGCGCATCGACTACCAGCTGGCCACTCCCGAGCTCGCAGCATCCGTCACGAACTATGCCGTCGATCGAGCCGCAGCCTACGACGAGCGATGGTCGGACCACACGCCTGTCGTCGTCGACTACGCCCTCTAACCCACATTTTTCGTCGCTCGCAGTGCGAGCGGCCGAGCACGAAAGAATCACGGATGACAAAGACCCGCTTGTACTCAGGCATGCAGCCCTCGGCAGAATCTCTGCAGATCGGCAATTACATCGGCGCGCTGCTCAACTGGAAGGCGCTGCAGCAGACGCATGACGCGTTCTTCTCGATCGTCGACCTGCACGCGATCACTGTCGCACAAGACCCGACGCAGCTGCGCGAGAACACCCGCCGCACCGCCGCGCAGTACATCGCCGCCGGAATCGACCCGTCGGAGTCGACGCTCTACGTGCAGTCGCATGTGGCGGCGCACGCGCAGCTGGCCTGGGTGCTGAACACCATCACCGGGTTCGGTGAAGCCGGCCGGATGACCCAGTTCAAGGACAAGTCGGCGCGCCATGGCCACGACGGCACCACGGTCGGCCTGTTCGCCTACCCGACGCTCATGGCCGCCGACATTCTGCTCTACGACGCCGAGATCGTGCCGGTCGGTGAAGATCAGCGTCAGCACATCGAGCTGACCCGCGACCTCGCGGCCCGGTTCAACGCCCGCTTCGGCGAGACGTTCGTGGTGCCGGAGGCCTCCATTCAGAAGGAGACCGCGAAGATCTACGATCTGCAGAACCCGACCGCAAAGATGTCGAAGTCGGCCGAGTCGCACGCAGGCATCATCTGGATGCTCGACGAGCCGTCGGTCACGGCGAAGAAGATCATGCGCGCGGTGACCGATGCCGACGGCGCGATCGTGTTCGACCGTGAGAACAAGCCGGGCGTCGCAAACCTGCTCACGATTTACTCGGTGATGGCTGACCGGTCGATCCAGTCGCTGGAAGATGAATATGCGGGGCGCGGCTACGGCGACCTCAAGAAGGGCCTCGCCGAGGTCGTCACCGGCACGTTCGGTCCGATCCGCTCACGTGTGCTCGAACTGCTCGATGACCCGGCCGAACTCGACCGTCTGCTCGCCCAGAACGCGGACCGGGCGGCATCCGTCGCCGACGCCACGCTGGCCAAGGCCTACGACCGCGTCGGCTTATTGCAGCGGGTGTAGCAATGCAGCCCGTCTCGCTCAGCTCGCCGCTGCTCGTTCTCGATCAGCCGGTGCTCGCCGACGCCACGCTCATGTTCGAGTTCTGTCAGGACCCGGTTTTCGAGCGGTTCCTCACTGTTCCCTGGCCGTACAACGCCTCCGACGCCGAGACATTCATTTCACGGTATATACCGGGGGCGTGGAAGTCCGACGAGGAATATACCTGGGCGTTGCGCTCACCGGACTCGCCGAATCTGATGGGAATCATCTGCCTGCGCGTGCCAAGCGGGTCGATCGGCTTCTGGCTGGGAGCGCGCCATCGCGGCAACGGCTTCATTCCCGAGGCCCAGCGGCTCGTCGCCGATTGGGCGTTTGCCGAAGGAATCGTCAACGCGATTCATTGGGAGTGCCTGGTCGGCAACATCCCGTCGTCACGAGTTGCCCGCAAGGCCGGGTTCACGTTCACCGGTGAGGGCCCGTCGCTAGCCGCCTATCGTGACGGCTCGCATCCGATGTCGTGGCAGGGATGGTTGCATGCGGACGACGACCGTTCGCCGAAGGACGGTTGGCCCGAGGAGGTTCTGGTTCCATGACCGATGCCGTGCCGCTCGTCGTGTTGTTTGACCTTGACGACACGCTCTTCGCTCACCGCACTGCGGTGGCCGAAGGGATTGTGCGACATATGCAGCTCACCGGCGGCGTCTTCAGCACCGCTGAGCCGGCCGCCGCGATCACACTCTGGAACTCGCTCGAGGAGGAGCACTACCACTCCTATCTGGCCGGGCGGCTCGACTTTCAGGGGCAGCGCCGGGCGCGAGCCCGTGACTTCGCCGCGGCTCACGGGGTCGAGCTGGGCGAAGCGGATGCCGGAGCGTGGTTCGACGCCTACTTCGATCACTATCAGGACAGCTGGAGCCTGCATTCGGACGCCATGCCCTGCCTCGACGCACTGGAGCAGGCGGGCGTGCGCCTTGGTCTGATCACCAACGGCGATCTCGCTTTTCAGCAACGCAAATTGCAGGTGACCGGGCTGGAGTCGCGGTTCGAACAGGTCGTCGCCTCGGGGTCGGTCGGGGTCGCGAAGCCCGACCCGGCCATCTTCCGGCTCGCCTGCGACCTCTTCGGGGTGGCGCCGGCATCCGCTGTGTATGTCGGCGACCGCCTGCGCACGGATGCGATCGGTGCCGCGGCGGCGGGTCTCACCGGGGTCTGGCTCGACCGTCACGGGGCGCCAGAGGCGGCTCTCGCTGCTTCTCCGTACGCAGAGAGTGCCGATGCCGAGGAAGTTGCTTCACTCGGCGTGATCCGCGTCACGAGCCTTCTGGAGCTACCCGCAGTGTTGGGACTGCCCGACTCCTCAGAATCTCACTGAATTCGGCCTTGCGGCGCCCACGGCCGGCATCCGTCGCAGCTCGCTGCTCGAGTCGAAACTTCACCGGGGGTGATGTGGCTAATTCAGGAGATCCGAGCTCGTCCGTAGCATCGGTAGATGTAAGTCGGGCTGTCCCAGACGTAGTGGGTCGCATCTTCCTGAATTAGCCACGTCGGATAACATTCGAATTCGAATCGTTCTGCGGTCATGCCCCCACGCGATTCGTGCCGCGTCGGTGGCTAACTCAGGAAATATCCTCAGCTTGATACGGAGACCCCCGCCATTGCGGATTCTCCATCAAGCCTGATCACAGATTTCCTGAATTAGCCACGTTGATCGCACTGCGGCCGAGCGAGGCACCCCGCAGATTCAGTCTCAGAGAATGATCGTGCGATAGTTTCTGTTGGCAGCCAGAAGGCCCCGGATGGCGGCCAGCACGCGCTCTGGATTGAACATGATGTCGCTGTAAAGAGCGCGGTAGCTCATGTACTGCTGGGCGGCAAGGTTGCGATCTCGAATACGATCACGCACTTGCGCCGCCCATCCCTCGTGAAACTCGCGGCTGTCTGCCTCAACTACAAGGCATCCTTCGACCACCAAGTCGACACGGCCGACATCGTCGATTGAGACCTGAATTTCGAAATCGTAGCCGGCTTCTCGCACGATGAATCGCAGCACTGTCTCCTGCCCTGAATCGCTGCGAGCATCAACGTAGCCCTTCAGATACTGGAGCTCGAGCGGGAGTCTCGCAAATATCAGCGGAACGTCGTTTGGGGAGAGCAGTTTCTTTCGAAGCGCGTTGTCGAGGGAGGCGAGTGCGAATCGGGGTTGCTGGCAGCGGAGAATTTGTATCATTGCGTCGATCAGGCCAATCCGGTAATCCGTTCCAGCTGAAGGATCGAGAAGCTCATCCCAGTGGAGCTCAACACCGTCCCGATTCTGCTCGTTGAGCCGACGGAGCCGATCTTGCGGCGCCCGGAGCCGAGACGCGTTCTGCGCAACGTGAACGTGTGTGAATGTCGTGTCGAGTGCGAAAACCTCGTAGTCCGCAGCGGCCGAAATGCAGGCTAGCCTGCCCCCGACTCTGACTGCCTCGAGTGTGTGCCGGTCGGAATCCGGTAGAAGGTAGTGCCCGCGGCGTGCCCTGACCAAGAGCCCTCCAGCAACAGCGGTCTGGAGCGACCTCCAGCTGGCCCCATCCGCGAGCAGCGCGTCAGTTTCAGCGACCCGCAGATTGTTTGTTTGAAAGTACTCCTGCCATGTCATGCCAGGAATCCTGCCGATTCCCATCATCCGGAGCTGCCGCATCAGGCGAATCGGTGGGCAACAGCCCCGCGTCGTTCTTGTGGGTAACTCAGGAAATGCGGGCGGCACCGGGGTGGCACACGGCACTGAATCCACGGCCAGCCGCAGCGGCGGTGATGGATTTCCTGAGTTGGCCACACAATCCCGGCGTCCGAGGGCTGGAACGACAAAAGCCCGGCACCACTTGCGTGGCGGCCGGGCTTCTGAGGTGGAACAGGTCGAACAGGTCAAGCAAGGTCGAACAAATCGAACAGTTCAAGCGAGGTCGAACAGGTCGAACTAGTCGAACTAGTCGAACTAGTCGAACTAGTCAAACAAGCGCGAGTTAGCGCACGTCGTCGTCGACCCAGTCCAGCGTCTTCGTGACCGCCTTCTTCCAGTTGCGCAGCAGACGCTCGCGCTCGGCAGCATCCATGTTGGGCTCCCAGCGGGCGTCTTCCTGCCAGTTCGCGCGCAGGTCGTCGAGGCCGTTCCAGAAGCCGACAGCGAGACCGGCCGCATAGGCCGCACCGAGCGCCGTCGTCTCGGCGACAACCGGACGCACTACCGGCACGTTCAGGATGTCTGCCTGGAACTGCAGCAACAGGTTGTTGGCTGTTGCGCCGCCGTCAACTTTGAGCTCCGTCAGCGGCACACCCGAGTCGGCGTTCACGGCATCCAGAACCTCGCGGGTCTGGAAGGCGATCGCCTCGAGGGCGGCACGGGCGATGTGCCCCTTGTTCACATAACGGGTCAGTCCGACGAGCGCGCCACGGGCGTCCGCACGCCAGTACGGCGCGAACAGGCCAGAGAACGCCGGCACGAAGTAGGCGCCACCGTTGTCGTCGACCGAGGCGGCCAGCGTCTCGATCTCTTCCGACGACCCGATCATGCCGAGGTTGTCACGCAACCACTGCACGAGCGAACCGGTGACGGCGATCGATCCCTCGAGCGCGTAGTGCACCGGCGCATCGCCGAGCTTGTAGCCGACCGTGGTGAGCAACCCGTTCTTCGAGTGGATGATCTCCTCACCCGTGTTGAAGATCAGGAAGTTGCCGGTGCCGTAGGTGTTCTTCGCCTCACCCTGGTCGAATGCAGCCTGACCGAAGGTCGCGGCCTGCTGGTCGCCCAGGATGCCGGCCACCGGCACCTCGCGCAGCAGGCTCGACCCGTGCACCGTGCCGTAGACCTCTGACGAGCTCTTGATGGTGGGGAGCATCGACTTCGGCACGTCAAACGCGGCGAGGATCTCGTCGTCCCATTCCAGGGTCTCCAAGTCCATGAACATCGTGCGGGACGCGTTGGTCACGTCGGTGACGTGCACGCCGCCCTCGATGCCGCCGGTGAGGTTCCAGAGCACCCACGAGTCGGTCGTGCCGAACAGCAGGTCGCCGGCTTCCGCCCGCGCCCTGGCACCCTCGACGTTCTCCAGGATCCAGACGATCTTGGTTCCCGAGAAGTAGGTGGCCAGGGGCAGGCCGACCTTCTGCTTGAAGCGCTCGACGCCGCCGTCGGCGGCCAGGCGGTCAACGATCGGCTGCGTGCGGGTGTCCTGCCAGACGATGGCGTTGTAGACAGCCTCACCGGTGTTCTTGTCCCAGACAACCGCAGTCTCACGCTGGTTGGTGATACCGACAGTTGCAATGTCGTGCCGCGTCAGATTTGCCTTGGACAGTGCCTGACCGATGACCTCGCGAACGTTATCCCAGATCTCCTTCGGGTTGTGTTCAACCCAACCGGCCTGCGGAAAGATCTGTTCATGTTCGAGCTGACCGGTCGAGATGATCGACCCGGCCTTGTCGAAAATGATCGCACGGCTGCTTGTCGTGCCCTGATCGATCGCGATGACGTAATCGCCCATAGGTAACTCCTTCGTTATGAATGCGGTACGGAACTAAAAGACGAGACGACAACCAGGCGTGGGGCGGATGCCCACGCCAGCGCCTACATGCCGAGGATCGGCAGCAACACCAGGGACGACCAGCCGGCAATCAAACCGCCGATGACCGGGCCGACAACCGGAACCCACGAGTAGGACCAGTCAGATCCGCCTTTGCCCTTGATCGGCAGGATGAAGTGCGCGATACGCGGGCCGAGGTCACGAGCCGGGTTGATGGCGTAACCGGTCGGGCCACCGATTGAGGTACCGATGACAAGCACGAGCAGGGCTACCGGCAAGGCACCGAGGGCAGCAAGTCCGCCCTCGCCCTGACGTCCGCCACCGAACGCGATCACCACGAACACCAGCACGAACGTGCCGATGATCTCAGTGACGAGGTTCCATCCGTAGGAACGGATGGCCGGGCCGGTGGAGAAGACGCCGAGCTTGTTTGCCGCTACCGGCTCTGCGTCGAAGTGCTGCTTGTATGCCAGCCAGACGACGACCGCACCAAGGATGGCACCGACGAATTCGGCTGCGATGTAGGCCAGCGTCGAGCCCACGTTGATGGGGACTTGCGCTGCACCACCGAAATTGTCAGCACCTGACGCGATGACGCCAAGCACAACAGCGGGGTTCAGGTAGGCACCTGAGTTGTAGGCGGCGATCACACCGGTGAAGACTGCGAAGCCCCATCCGATGGTGACCATGAGGAACCCGCCGCCGAGTCCCTTCGTCTTGGCCAGAGCGACGTTGGCGACGACGCCACAGCCGAGCAGCACGAGGAGGGCGGTTCCCACGACCTCCGACAGAAATGCAACACCGAGATTGTCCACTTTGACCTTTTTTCCTTAGGAGTGAGAAGAGTCACACTTTCGTGATTCTTGTGAAACCGTATCGGCTCCGCCTCACCCTAATAGGGGGATTTCTTTGCACATTTGTGCAACGTTTGGCGACCAATGGCGCACAGAACGCGTGCCGGCGCTGCCCAGGAGGCTCACCGGGCACGCACCGACGGCGCACCGGACACGCACCGGAGACTTTCACGACGCCTCCGGCGCACGCGCTTAGGCGCTGGCGAGGGCTTCCTGGCGGTGCGGGGCCAGCATGACGCCGTGGACGTCGGCGAGCTCATCGACGGTCGCAGCGATCTCGGCGTTGAACCGCGCGTCATCCCAGCCGAGCACCGGTGCGACGAGTCCCGCGATCTCGGTGAGCAGTTCGAGGCTCAGACCGCCGACAAAGGCCATGCTCGTGCGGCGAAGCAGTACGTCAACCAGGTGCACCACCGACTCCGTGGCCGCCAAGTACTCGATCTCGCGGCGTGAGTAGTCGGCGTTGTGGCGCAGCGGCGCGTCGGGTTCTTCGACGATCCACCCGATCACATCGGAAGCGCGGGTGCCGTAGCGGGCCAGCAGGGTCGTGGCGCGAGGCACACCCACCTCGTCGCCGTGTGCGGTCACCCACACCTGGTGCGCGGCATCCGTGGTCGGGAAACCCTTGCCGCCACCGATGGCGAGGCCTTCGGTCGAGACGACGCGAGGGAGGTTCAGCAGAGTCAGGATGTCACCGCTCAGGTGCTCGGCGAGGGCGCGGAACGTGGTCCACTTGCCGCCGACCAGGCTGAGCAGCGTGCCGGCGCGAGCGCCGAGCGGACGGGACTCGATGCGGTAGTCGCGGGAGACGAACCCCGGGGCTTCGTCGTCGTGGCGCGGCAACGGGCGCACGCCGGAGAAGCGGTAGACGATGTCGGAACGGTCGACGGCCACCTGTGGGAAAACGTGCGCGACGAGTTCGAAGAAGTAGTCGACCTCGGCTTCGGTGCAGCGGATGGGCTGGGTCATGTCGTGCTCGAGATCGGTGGTTCCGACCAGCACGCGCCCCTTGAGCGGGTAGATCAGCACGATACGTCCGTCGCTGTGCTCGAAGAAGATCTCGCGGCCGCCGGTCGCGGCGAGCAGTGCCGGGTTGTCGAGCACGATGTGCGAGCCCTTGGTGCCGCCCATGAACGCGCTGGCCTCGCCGAGCGCCTGGTTGGTGAGGTCGGTCCAGGGGCCGCTCGTGTTCACCACCACGTCGGCGGCGAAGCTGAACTCCTCGCCGGTGACCGTGTCGCGCAGGCGCACGCCGTCGGCGTCCATACCGACTGCCTCGACGTAGTTGGCCGCGCGGGCGTGCGGGCCCGCGTCGAGACCGTCGCGCAGCACGTCGAGCGCCAGACGCTCGGGATCGTGCATCGATGCGTCGTAGTAGGTGGCCGTGTACTTGAGGGACGGGTTCAACTCGGGAAGCTGGCGCAGCGACTCCTTCGCACCCCGGAACTCGTGACGCGGCACACTCCCACCGTCGCGCGAGAAGGAATCGTAGAGACCGAGGCCGAGCTTGATCAGCAGCGCCCCGCGCTCCTGCGGCTTGCCCTGCTTGTGGGTGAGAAAGCGCAGGGGCGCAGACAGCACGCCAGAGAAGGTCGAGAAGATCGGCACCGTGGTCTTCAACGGCTTGACGTAGTGCGGGGCGATCTTGATCAGAGAGTTGCGTTCTTCCACCGACTCCTTGACCAGGCGGAACTCGCCGTTTTCGAGGTAGCGGATGCCGCCGTGAATCATGTGCGACGACGCGGCGGATGCGCCGGACACGTAGTCGCCGCGGTCGACGATCGTCACGTCGACGCCCTGGAGGGCCAGGTCACGGAATGTCGCGATCCCGTTGATCCCGGCGCCGATGACGAGCACCTGGGCGTTCGGGCGCTCCGTGAGAGCTGACGTTGTAATTGACCTTGGCGTGACGTTTGAAGACTTCACGGACTCACCTCTACTGTCGTGTCGGCTTGCAGCGGGGCGAGCCGTGTGTATAAATACAGCTTGAACAATCCGTCACAAACGGTCAAGCTGGGTGAACATACGTGCAAGGAGCCGAAATGGGCCAGACAGACGATGAGATGCAGTCGGATCGCACCCGCGATGCGCTCACTGCCGCACATCTTTACTACATGCAGGACCTGACGATGGATGCCATCGCCCGGGAGCTCCACACCTCGCGATCCTCGATTTCGCGCCTTCTCAGCCATGCTCGGGCCAGTGGTTTGGTGGACATCCAGATCCACTCCCCCCTCGATGCGCCGAGTCGGTTGGAGAAGACGATCCTCGATCGTTTTCAAGTCGCCGCCCACGTCGTCCCCGTGCCGGATCACGTCAGCGACGTCGACAGATTGGAGAGAGTCGCCCTCTCGGTTGCACGAATTCTCGGTCAGTATTTCGACTCGAACATGACGATGGGCGTCGCCTGGGGGTCGACGGTCAGCGCCATCAGCCGGCACCTGACCCCGAAACAGACCCACAACTCGCAGATCGTGCAGTTGAACGGAGCCGGAAATATGCGCACGACGGGCATCGGCTACGCGAGCGAGATTCTGCGCCGATTCGGCGATGCGTTCGGCGCTCATGTCCAGCAGTTTCCGGTTCCCGCCTTCTTCGATGACCCGGCGACCAAGAACGCCCTCTGGCGCGAGCGCACGGTGAGCCGTCTTCTCGAAATTCAGGCACATATGGATGTCGCATTGTTCGGACTCGGTTCGACGTTCTCCGAAGTGCCGAGCCACGTCTATGCGGGCGGCTACCTCGATCAGAAAGACTACGAATCTCTGAGCGCCTCTGGCGTGGTGGGCGACGTGGCGACGGTGTTCTTCCGTGCCGACGGGAGCTCCGACGGCATTCCGCTCAACGATCGCAGCAGCGGACTCGACTTCGACGTCTTGCGACGCACCCCGCGCCGCATCTGCGTCGTGTCGGGCATCTCCAAACTCGAAAGCCTGCGTGGCGCCTTGGCCGCCAATCTGATCACCGACCTCTTCGTCGACGAGGGAACCGCGCGCGCGCTCGTCTCCGGCTAGGGAACACCGCTTTCCGTGACGCGGGAATACTCCGCGCGCCGCCGCGTTGAGCTATAACTGAAGATAAGAAACGTGCTCCGGGGTCGGTGTGAATCCGAACCGGCGGTGAAAGTCCGCGAGCCGCGTCATCTGATCAGTGCAAGCTGAACAAGTGACACGGTTGAGCTGGTGAAATTCCAGCACCGACGGTTAAAGTCCGGATGGGAGGCGCACGAGTCGAGAGGTCCCTGCGACCTGTCGACGGGTTTCGTCAACGCTCGACGCCCAAAATCCCCCGGAGATTCGTTACCGAAACGAATGAGGGCGATATGGCGGAGCAGTCCGATCTCGAAGCTGCCATGCGGCGCGCGCTGGAGTTGGCGGCCCAAGGCCCGGCTCGAGGTGTGAACCCTCAGGTCGGCTGTGTCATCCTCGATGACGACGGGCAGCAGATTGCCGAAGGCTGGCACCGCGGCGCCGGCACAGCACACGCCGAGGTCGACGCGCTCTCGAGGCTCTCCCCCGGCGCCGCCCACGGCGCGACCGCCGTCGTCACCCTCGAACCCTGCAACCACACCGGTCGCACCGGCCCCTGCGCCCAAGCACTCATTGACGCCGGCATCGCCCGTGTCGTCTACGCCGTGTCCGATCCGGGTGACGCCTCGGCCGGCGGCGCCAAGCGTTTGCGCGCGGCCGGCGTCGACGTGCAGGCCGGTCTCCTCGCGGATGACGCGACCGCGTTGATCGCGGACTGGCTGGCGGCCGCATGGCTGGGTCGCCCGGTCATCACATTGAAATGGGCATCGAGTCTCGACGGACGGGCCGCGGCCGACGACGGCAGCAGCCAGTGGATCACCGGGCCGGATGCCCGAGCCGACGTTCATCGCCGCCGTGCCGCGTCCGACGCAATCATCGTCGGAACGGGCACAGTCCTCGCCGACGACCCGTCGTTGACCGCTCGGGATGCCGCCGGCGAGTTGCTGAGCGAGCAGCCGGTTCCCGTCGTGATCGGCACACGCCCCGTTCCGAACAGCGCGGCGCTTCACCGCCATCCGCATGCGCCGCTGTTCTTCCCGACCAGTGATCTGAATGCGGTCGTGCGCGACCTGCATGCGCGCGGCATCCGTCACGCCTTCGTCGAGGGCGGCCCGACGCTGGCCAGTGCGTTCGAAGCTGCCGGCCTCGTCGACCGCTACCTCATCTATCTCGCGCCGACCCTGCTCGGTGGCGGCCGCACCGCCCTCGGCGACATCGGTGTCGGCAGCATCTCCCAGCAGCACCGCCTCACCGTCGACAGTATTGAACGCCTCGGCGACGACCTTCTCGTCGTTGCCAGTCCAAAACCAGCCAGTCCAGAATCAGCCAGACCAGAGAATAGGAACTGACATGTTCACCGGAATCATCGAGGAACTCGGCCGCATTGAACGGGTGGAACGCAGCGCCGACGCGGTGCGGCTGACCATCCGCGGCCCCCTCGCCGTCACCGGCGCCGGGCACGGCGACTCGATCGCGGTCAGCGGCGTCTGCCTCACCGTCGTCGATCAAACGCCCGACAGCTTCACCGCCGATGTGATGGAACAGACCCTGCGCATGTCAACGCTCGACGCCGCGGTCGTCGGGTCGGCGGTGAACCTCGAACGGGCCGCCCTGGTCGGCGACCGCCTCGGCGGACACATTGTGCAGGGACACATCGACGGCACGAGCACATTGCTCGCCGTCACTCCAGGTGAGGCCTGGCGCGTATTGCGATTCAGCCTCGACCCGGCTCTGGCCCGACTCGTCGTCGACAAGGGCTCGATCGCCGTCGACGGGGTGTCGCTGACGGTGAGCAACATCAGCGACGCCGCGGAGTCCGACCAGTGGTTCGAGGTGTCGTTGATTCCTGAAACCCTCACCGCGACCACTCTCGGCGAGCGCGTGGTCGGAGACCAGGTCAATATTGAAACAGACATCGTCGCCCGACATGTCGAGCGCATCCTGTCGCTCTCCTCTCCTGCGCTCGCCCCGACGCTCTCCTCAGCACCGTCCCCGTCAGCCACGCCCTCCACGCAGAATGAAGCAAGGAACGCATCATGAGTCTCTCCGACATTCCCACCGCCATTGCCGCGCTGCGGCTCGGCAAACCGATCATCGTCGCCGACGACGAAGGTCGTGAGAACGAAGGTGACGTGATCATCTCGGCCGAGCTCGCCACGCAGGAGTGGCTGGCCTGGATGGTGCGGGTCACCTCCGGATTCATCTGCGCGCCGCTGACGAACGAGCTCGCCGACAAGCTCGCGCTGCCGGAGATGGTCACCGCCAACGAGGATGCCCGCGGCACCAATTACACGATCAGCGTCGATGCCGCCGATCGCACCAGCACCGGGATCAGCGCCTCCGACCGCGCGCACACGCTGCGCGTTTTGGCCGACCCCACGTCGACGCCGGCCAGCCTGCACCGGCCCGGTCACATCCTGCCGCTCCGCGCCGTCGACGGCGGTGTGCGCGAACGCAACGGTCACACCGAGGCTGCGGTCGATCTGATGAAGCTCGCCGGGCTCAGCCCGGTCGGCGCGATCTGCGAGATCGTCGCCGACGACGGCGAGATGATGCGCCTGCCCGGTTTGCTCGAAATGGGTGAGCGGGAGAACCTCCCGGTGATCACGATCGCCGCCCTGATCGACTACCTGCAGGAGTTCCACTGCGACACTCCGCTCGAAGCGGCAACGCCGATCGAAGAATCGCCCCGGGTCGATTTCGAGGTCGAGACGACAGTGCCGACGACTCACGGGTCGGTCAAGATTCGTGCCTACCGGGACCGGATGACCGGCGCCGACCATGTCGCCCTCGTCTCCGGGACTCCCGTCGACGGCGCTCTCGTACGGGTGCATTCCGAGTGCCTGACCGGTGAAGCGTTCGGGTCATTGAAATGCGAGTGCGGGCCGCAGCTCGATGCCGCGCTCGACACGATTGAGACCGAGGGCGGGATCGTGATCTACCTGCGTGGGCATGAGGGTCGCGGCATCGGCCTGATCAACAAGCTGCGTGCCTACAAGCTGCAGGAGGAGGGCCTCGACACCCTCGACGCGAACGTCGCCCTCGGCCTGCCGATCGACGCCCGCGACTACACCGCGGCGACGGCCATCCTGCACCAGATGGGCATCTCCTCGATTCGGCTGCTCACCAACAACCCCGAGAAGGTGCGCCAGCTCGAAGCCCACGGCATTGAGATCGCCGAGCGGGTCCCCCTGATCGTCGGCGTCGACTCGCACAACGAGGGTTACCTCAACGTCAAACGTGACCGGATGGGTCACGACATCGCAGCAGAAGTTTTGAAGGGAAACGCATCATGAGCGGAGCAGGCTCCCCCACCATCGAGGTTGACGGCACAGGCCTCACCATCGTCATCGTCGCCGGCCAGTGGCACGACGTGATCAGCGACGGGTTGATCGCCGGGGCGAGCCGGGTGCTCGAGGCCTCCGGTGCCAGCTACTCGCTCGTGCGCGTGCCGGGCAGTTTCGAACTGCCCGTCGTGTGCAAGGCCGCGCTCGAGAACGGCGCCGACGCGGTGGTCGCACTCGGCGTGATCATCCGCGGCGGAACACCGCACTTCGAGTACGTGTCGGCTGCGGCGACGGATGGCCTCACCCGAGTGGCGCTGGACACCGGCAAGCCCGTCGGCTTCGGGTTGCTCACCCTCGACGATGAACAGCAGGGGCTCGACCGTGCCGGTCTACCCGGGTCGAAGGAAGACAAGGGCGAGGAGGCGGCAACGGCTGCGTTGGAGACCGCGCGCGTGTTGGCGGGGTTGCGCGGGTAGTTGTTAAAGAGAATGAGCCGATCTCTGAACGCGGGTTGCGTTTGGAGATCGGCTCACTTGGTCTCGAGACACGGGCTCGCTTCGCTCGCTCGCCCTCGACCACCGAGAGTCTGTTTGGTTACGGCTTCCAGACCATCAGCACGACGACGGCGACGAGAAGCAGCGCTGCAACGCCACTGCCGGCGGCGATCGCCGGGTAGCTGGCGCGACCGGCCGAGGAATCCGCACTCGGGGTGGCCTCGATTGCTTCGGCGGCCTTGCGCATCGTCGGCACGACGAGGAACACGCTGAGCGCGAGCGCCACGACGTAGAGAATGATCGACCAGAGAACCCACGGGGTGGTGATCGAGAGGTCGTACTTCTCGTCGGCCATACCCATGACCCCGAACCCGAACACAACCACCAGCAGCGACAGCCAGCTGAACAGGTTGGTGGACTTCGCCAGCATGGCGACCTGGCCGGCGTTGCCGGCACGAACGGCGCGCATGGCGCTCATGGGGAGAATGGCCATCGGGCCGACAATAAAGACAGCTCCGACAACGTGCAGGATGCTCATGACAGTTTCCATAGTGCCCACACTAGCGAGGAGTCAACGCCGCAGACAGGAGGCGCGCGCCGTCTCCCCCGATGTGGGGGCATAGGCTAGTTCATGGACGCCATAAGCTGCCAGCCCCATTTCTGCCGAGCCGACCGCTGACCTTTCCGCCTGAACGGCGTACACCGGTGTGGCCGATTTCCGCCTGATCGAAAGCGCCGCACTTTCATGTCATCATCCACAGCATCCGCCCCACTGGCCACGTCGGCGACGCCGGCGAATCCACGTAACCGTGTCATTCTCGCCAGCCTCATCGGCACGACGATCGAGTTCTACGACTTCTACGTCTATGCCACCGCGGCGGTTCTCGTCTTTCCGCACCTCTTCTTTCCGACCGGAAACCCGACGACGGCGCTGCTCGCGTCGTTCGCCGTCTTCGGCGCGGCCATGGTCGCGCGTCCGCTCGGCGCAGTCTTCTTCGGCCACCTCGGCGACCGGGTCGGCCGCAAGACCACGCTCGTTGCCGCGTTGCTCACCATGGGAATCGCAACCTTCCTGATCGGCTTGCTGCCGACCTACGCGCTGATCGGCTGGTTCGCGCCGCTGCTTCTCGTGCTGCTGCGTCTGGCGCAGGGCTTCGCGCTCGGCGGGGAGTGGAGCGGCGCCGCCCTCGTGGCGACCGAGAACGCCCCGGCCGGCAAGCGTGCCCGATTCGGCACCTACCCGCAATTGGGTGCGCCGATCGGCTTCATCATCGCCAATGGGCTGTTCCTGATCATCGCGGCGATTCTTCCGTCCGATGACCCCACCCGCCCCTCCGACGCCTTCCTCGACTGGGGCTGGCGCATCCCGTTCCTGTTCTCCGCCGTCATGGTCATCGTCGGCCTCTGGGTGCGTCTGCGCTTGGTCGAGAGCGACGCGTTCACGAAGACGGCGTCGGCCGGCAAGCTCGTCAAGATGCCGCTCGCGATCGTGTTCAAGCTGCACTGGCGCAAGCTCATCCTGGGCACCTTCTTCATGCTCGCCACCTATGTGCTCTTCTACCTGATGACCACGTTCTCGCTCAGCTATGGCCGCGCTCCCGAGAGCCCCACCGAGCCGGGAGTGCTGCCGGGCCTCGGCTACAGCTACACCACCTTCGTCCTGATGCTCATCGCCGGCGTGCTGTTCTTCGGTGCGTTCACCTGGCTGTCGGGCCCGTGGGCCGATAAGTTCGGCCGTCGCAAGACGCTGATCTGGGTCACCACCGGAATCATCGTGTTCGGTCTGATCTGGGTTCCGTTGCTCGGCGCCGGGTTCGCCGGCGTGATGCTGTGGCTGGTCATCGGCTTCAGCCTGATGGGCATGACGTTCGGGCCGATGGGCGCGTTGCTGCCCGAGCTGTTCCCGACCAATGTGCGCTACACGGGTTCCGGCATCTCGTACAACGTCAGCTCGATCCTCGGCGCGGCAGTCGCACCGTTCATCGCCGTCTGGCTCTGGACCCTCGGCGACGGCAGCCCGTTCTTGGTCGGCGTGTATCTCGCGATCATGGGCGCGATCACCCTCGTGGCGTTGCTGCTGAGCAAGGAAACGAAAGACATCGACATCGACCGCTAGTTCGGCGAGTTCGTGAAGGCCGTGCCGCGCATCCGTCATCGGATGCCGGCGCGGCCTTCATGCGCCCCGGGTGTGGCGTTCTCTGGCGTGGGCTCACCCGCCAGGCGCGGTTTCTTACGCGCGCCAGCGGGGATACCGCGCGCCCCGGCCGACCACGGGACACCCGGAGGCGAACCTACGCCCGCGCCACAGCGGTTAAGCTCGTTTAGTGAGCACCTCCACCAGTTCGTCACGCACGTCAACTCCCACCGCTGAGACATCCGTCGGGTCATCCGCCGGACCCTCCACCCGCGCCAAGCCCGCCGCACAGCGCCCCTCCGGGCGTTCACGGTTTGGACGCCGCGGAGCCGAACAAGTCGGCCCGCGCGCCAGCTTCAAGCAACTGCTGCCCTACCTGCTCGAGCACAAGAAGGTGCTCAGCGTGGTCATCGTTTTGAGCGTGATCGGGGCGGCCGCGAGCCTCGCCCAGCCGATT
This sequence comes from Leifsonia sp. YAF41, assembly GCF_052113185.1. Taxonomy (NCBI): domain Bacteria; kingdom Bacillati; phylum Actinomycetota; class Actinomycetes; order Micrococcales; family Microbacteriaceae; genus Leifsonia; species Leifsonia sp. YAF41. The sequence continues at coordinate 24,323 of NZ_JBFRCS010000012.1, read as the reverse complement.
CTGGTCAGCCAAGTCATCGAGGTGGTGCAGGCGGGACATACGCTCGGCTCGCTGGTCTGGGCGCTCATCGCCCTGGTGGTCATCTCCGGCGTGATCAGTGGCTATCAGCACTACCTGCTCCAGCGCACTGGCGAGGGGGTCGTGCTGTCCAGCCGCCGCCGACTTGTCGCACGGATGCTGCACCTGCCGATTTCGGAGTTCGACACGCGTCGCACCGGTGATCTGGTCTCCCGTGTCGGTTCCGACACGACGCTGCTGCGCGCCGTGCTCACCCAGGGACTCGTCGACTCGGTCGGCGGCGCGCTCACCTTTGTGGGCGCCCTCATCGCCATGCTCATCATCGACCCGGTGATGCTCGGACTCACCGCGCTCGTGATCGCCATCTCCATCGTGGCCGTGACCCTGCTGTCGCAGCGCATCCGAACGGCCAGCCACGCGGCTCAGGCCAAGGTCGGCGACCTGGCCGCCAGCGTCGAGCGCGCGATCAGCGCCGTGCGCACCGTGCGCGCCGCCAACGCGACAGAGCGCGAGATCGCAATCGTCGAAAAGGATGCCGAAGGCGCCTGGCGCATGGGCATCAAGGTCGCGAAGATCTCGGCTCTCGTTGTTCCGATCGCCGGGATCGCCATGCAGGTGTCGCTCCTCGTCGTGCTCGGGGTCGGTGGCTTCCGCGTCGCCAGCGGAGCGATCACCGTCGCCGACCTGGTTGCGTTCATTCTCTTCTTGTTCATGATGATCATGCCGCTCGGCACCGCCTTTGGCGCCCTCACCTCCRTGAACTCGGCGCTCGGCGCACTCGGCCGCATTGAAGAGATCATCGCTCTGCCGTCGGAAGACCAGTTCGACCGCGACATCGCTCCGCTTGCGATCACCGTCGGAGCGGCCAACGAATTGGTGAACCCCGAATCTGCGGCGATCGAATTCGAGGATGTGCACTTCGGCTATGCCGCGGCCGTCGCCTCGGTCGATGCCGAGGCCGAGGTGACAAAGCGGTCCTCTCCGGAAGCGARGGCTGCCGCGGCCGCAGCCACAGTGGCGGCTGAAGCAGCCGAGGCGTCCGCCTCCCGTGAGCCCGTTCTGCACGGCGTCTCATTCAGTGCGCCGCGCGGGCTCCGCACCGCGCTCGTCGGCCCGTCGGGCGCCGGCAAGAGCACGATTCTCGCGCTGATCGAACGTTTCTATGACCCGACCGGCGGCGTCGTGAAGCTCGGCGGCCTGGACATCCGTTCACTCGATCGCACCGCGCTGCGCTCGCAGATCGGGTACGTCGAGCAGGATGCCCCGGTGTTGGCCGGCACCATCCGCGACAATCTGACGCTGGCCACTCCGGATGCCACAGACGAGGAATGCATCGCGGTGCTGCACGCCGTCAACCTGACTGAGGTGCTCGAGCGCGACCCGGCCGGGCTCAGCGCCGCCGTCGGCGAAGACGGTGTCATGCTCTCCGGCGGCGAGCGTCAGCGTCTCGCCATCGCGCGGGCGCTGCTGGCCGCCCCGCCCATCCTGCTGCTCGACGAATCGACGTCGAGCCTCGACGGCGTCAACGAGCAGAAGATGCGCGAGGCGATCGACGCCGTTGCGGCAGACCGCACGCTCATCGTGATCGCGCACCGCCTCTCCACGGTTGTCGACTCCGACCAGATCGTGGTGCTCGACCATGGTCAGGTCGTCGGAACCGGCACCCACTCCGAGCTCGTCGCGTCGACGCCGCTCTACCGCGATCTGGCGAAGCACCAGCTGCTGGTCTAATCGCGCGAGACTCAGGTGACGCTGACGCTGATTCGGTGCCAGCCGGTCGCCCCATCGGGGGCGGGCGGCGCTTCCGCGCTGGTCTGGGTATAGCCGGAGGCGTCGGTCGCCCGCACCTCGATCGTGTGGTCGCCGGCGGATGCATCCCAGTCGAGCACCCATTGCCGCCACGTGTCGGCGGAGACCGAATCGGCCAACCGTGCCGGCTGCCAGCTGCCACCGTCGACGCGCACCTCGACACGGTCGATGCCGGTGTGCTGGGCCCACGCGACTCCCGCGACGGCCGTGCGGCCCGCAGACAGGGCGGCACCGCTTCGGGGCGTGTCGATCCGTGATTGGGTCTTGATCGGGCCGCGGGCCGACCAGCCTTTGTCGGTCCAGTACCCGGTCTCGTCGGCGAATCGAGTCACCTTCAGCTCCACGACCCATTTGGTCGCCGACACGTATCCGTAGAGTCCCGGTACGACCTTACGCACCGGGAATCCGTGCTCCAGCGGCAGCGGCTTGCCGTTCATCCCGACGGCCAGCAGGGCATCCGTGCCCGGATCGAGAAGCACGTCGAGGGGTGAGCCGGCTGTCCAGCCGTCCGCGCTGCGGGAGAGCACCATGTCGGCGCCGCCGGTCGGCCCGGCGCGCTTCAGGATCTCGCGGATCGGATAGCCGAGCCAGGCCGCGTTGCCGATCAGATCGCCGCCCACCTCGTTCGAGACGCAGGCCAGGGTCACCATGTGCTCGGCCAGTGGCAGCGCGAGCAGGTCGGCAAAGCTCAGCGTTACTTCGCGATCGACCATCCCCACCACGCGCAGCTGCCAGTCGTCGGGGTTCACCGCCGGCACCTGCAACGCCGTGTCGATGCGGTAGAACTGGCCATTGGGCGTGACATACGTCGCCAGCCCCGGCACGTCGAGTTCGGCACCCGCTGGAACCGGCGGAGCAGCGACCGCAGGTTTCGGCAGGCGCAGGGCCTCGCGCACCCCGCTCACCGCGGAATTCGCGGCGTTGCTCAGCTGGGAGCCAACACCCACGATCAAGGCGGCAACGGCGCCCAGTCCGGCGAACGTGAGAAACGACCGCCGATCAACGCCTGCTGCCGCGGACGCCCGCTCTCCCTCCCCCTGGCTTCCCCGCCACCGTCGCAGTCGGGCGATCGACTGCCGCAGCACCCAGATGCCGACCGCTGCACCGAGGGCCGTTGGCAGCGCCCAGACGATGGATGCCGACGGCCGGGTCACGACCGCCAGCGCCGCAATCGCTGCCACGGCAACCAGCGCAATCGTCCCTACCGGCGGCCTCTCGAACTCGGCCACCCCGGTGAACAGAGCGAGCACGACCAGGAACACCCCGAGGCAGATGAACAGCACGAGTTTGTCGGACGTGCCAAACAGACTGATTATCCACGTCTTGAAACCGGGCGGCGAGAGGTCGACGATCCAGCCGCCGACTGCAAAGAGCGGGCTACTGGCCGGGGCGACGAACAGCGACGCGAATTCAGCGAGGGCAAGGGTGACGACGGCGCTGAGAAGCCCGCAGGCCGCGGCCAGCCAGCGCCACTTGTTCACATGCACTCGCGTTGAGGACACGGCACCAGACTACGCCCCGGGGCATCGGCGCGACCGGGCTGTCGCCTCGCCACCGCGGTGAGGTGCCGACTTGGTGCTAGTTGCGCGCTCTTCGCACGAGCACAAGCTGGCACCTCACGGTCATCGGACCGCGCGCGCGAAGCGCAAGGTGAGTAATTGGAACGGGCGCAGCTCCAGGATGAACGCCGCCGGATCAGCCGGGTCGACGGCGAGCGACGCCCGCGCCTCGGCGACCGGGCGCTCCAACAGGTCGGTCTCCGTGACATCCGTGGCCTCGAAATGACGGATGACCGTGGCACGCGCCCGCGACCCGTGCGCCTCGTAGATCCGCACGATCAGGTCCCCGCTGCGGTCCTCGGCCAGTTTGACCGCCTCGACCACGACCGCCGGGTTGTCGACGGAGAGGAGCGGTTCGATCGCGGTGCCGGCCACCCCACTGACGGTGCGGACCGGCAGGTTCAGCCGGTAGCCCTCCGCGATCGCGTCGGGGATTGCGGCCCCCGCCCGCAGCGCGACCCGAAATTCGTGGCGCCCCTGGTCGGCGTCGGGGTCGGGATAGAGCGGTGCCCGCAGCAACGACAGGCGCACGACGGTGCCGACCGAGCCGGCCTCATCCGTCGCCCGACCGATCGAGTGCCCGTAGGTTGAGTCGTTCGCGATTGCCACGCCGTAGCCCGGCTCGCCGACGTGCACCCAGCGATGCGCGACGGTTTCGTAGCGGGCGGCATCCCACGACGTGTTCGTGTGCGTCGGCCGAAACACATGCCCGAACTGAATTTCGGAGGCCGCCCGCTCGGCCTGCAGGTCGAGTGGGAACGCGAGCTTGAGCAGCTTCTGGCGTTCGTGCCAGTCGACCGAGAGAGCGAAGTCGAGCGTGGGTGAATCGGCGTCGAGAGTGATCTCCTCGGTGACCGTGGAGGCTCCGAAGGAACGCGTGATCCGCACACCGACCGAGCCGGGTGCTGCCGTCTCATCGATGATCTCGACGCTGTCGGCGCGCGTCAGGTCGGCCACAACATGCGTGTAGCTCGCGTCGAGGTCCCAGGCATCCCACTGGTTCGGGATGTCCCGGTAGACCTGCAGCAGATTCCCGTGACCGCCGGCCGGGATCAGCTCGCGGTCGGCGCCGAGGTCGCGCAGTGAGACGAGCAACCCGTTGGCGTCGATCGTCGCGACGACTCGCGCGTTGGCAAGCACGATCCCCGCCGCCGTGCGGGTGACGGAGGCGCTCCCCCGAGCGCCCCCCGTCCCCATTCCCCCCGAAATGCCACCGATCTGCCCCCCGAGCCCAGGTGCCCCTTGCACCGTATATGGCCCAGCATTCAGCAGCACCGAGTGATCGCCCGCTCCCACCAGCGTGCGCACCGCCGTCTCGATCGTCTCCCCCAACATCGTGGCGACGGCGGCATAGTTGCGCTCGGCTTCACGATGCACCCACGCGATCGAGGAACCGGGCAGGATGTCGTGGAACTGCTGAAGCAGCACCGTGTGCCAGGCCTCCTCAAGCGCCTCATACGGGTACGGCGCCCCCGAGCGCACCGCCGCGGTGGTCGCCCACAGTTCGGCCTCCCGCAACAGATGTTCGCTCCGACGATTGCCCTGCTTCGTGCGCGCCTGCGACGTGTAGGTGCCGCGGTGGAACTCGAGATAGAGCTCCCCCGACCAGACCGGCGGCTTCGGATACTCCGCCTCGGCGGCTTCGAAGAACCGGTGCGGGTTCGACAGCTCCACGGTCGGCGATCCCTCAAGCGACGCGGTGCGCCGTGCGGCGGCGATCATCTCCGCGGTCGGCCCTCCCCCGCCGTCCCCCCAGCCGAAGGGAATCAGCGAGGTGTTCGCCATCCCCTTTTCGGAGAAGAGACGCTCGGCACGGGCGAGTTCGGCACCGGACAACTGCGCGTTGTAGTCGGCGACCGGAGGAAAGTGGGTGAAGATCCGGGTCCCGTCGAGGCCCTCCCAGAGGAACGTGTGGTGCGGGAACACGTTGGTGTCATTCCAGGAGATCTTCTGGGTGAGAAACCAGCGCGCGCCGGCCGCACGGGCGATCTGCGGCAACGCCGCTGAGTAGCCGAACGAGTCGGGAAGCCAGACATCGAGCGGTTCAACGCCGAATTCTTCGAGAAAGAATCGTTTGCCCGCGACGAATTGGCGCACCAGCGCCTCGCCGCCCGGCAGATTGGTGTCCGATTCCACCCACATCCCACCGACCGGCACGAAGTTGCCCGCCGCGACGGCCTGACGCACCCGCTCAAACAGCTCGGGATAGAACTGTTTGAGCCACGCGTATTGCTGGGCCGACGACGCCGCGAACACGAAATCCGGGTTCTCCTCGATCAGACTGAGCACGTTCGAGAAGGTGCGCGCGACCTTGCGCACGGTCTCGCGCACCGGCCAGAGCCAGGCGCTGTCGATGTGCGCATGCCCGACCGCGTGCAACCGGTGGGCGCTGGCGTTCGCGGGGCGAGCCAGAACCTCGGCGAGTGCCTGACGTCCCGCCGAGGCGGTCCCTGGGACATCATCGGGGTCGATGGCATCCAGGCTGCGCTCCAGCGCGCGCAGAATCTCGGCTCGCCGGGGAGTCGTCGTGGGCAGCTCGTGCAGCAGGCCGTTCAGCGTCCAGATGTCCTGCTCAAGTTCCCAGACCGCGACGTCTCGGCGAACGACATCGGCTTGACGAAACGTGTAGGTGGGCCCGATTCCGGCTGTCGCTTTGTCGCCGAGCGGCGTCGGGGCGAAACTCCAGTTGCCGGCGAGGTCGGGGTTGGACGCCGCCTCGACATAGATGTCAATCGACTCGCCTGGCGCGCCGACGATCGGAACCCGACGGTTCTTCGACTCGATGGCCTTGATGATGGTTCCATCGGACTGGTACGCGGTGCCCTCAACCTGGAAGCCGGGCGCCACACCGTTGAACCCGAGATCAATGACCAGCTCGACCCGCACAGCCTGATCCACATTCCAGTCGGCGGGAACAGTGCCCCTCAGATGAAACCAGGTCGTCCCCCACGGAGCCCCCCAGCTCGTTCCCACTGAGAACGGTTCGAACGGCTGCTGCACCGCCTCGCTGAACGGCACCGGCTCATCCGGAACCTCCCAGGCGCTGATCGTCAGCCCCACAGCCTCGCGATACATCGCTGATTGCAGCCGTTCGCGAACGAATCGATCGATTCGCGCGTGAACCAGCGCGCTGTCGTCGTGCATGGCGTCTCGCCTCCTACCCTTTGATTGCGCCGGACATGGTGAAGGATCCGCCCATACCGCGCGAGACCAACACATAAAGCAGTATGACCGGCACGGAATACAGCACTGAGAATGCCGCGAGCTGGCCATAGGCGACGGCCCCGTACTGGCCGAAGAAGCTGTAGATGCTCACGGCTGCCGGCTGCTTGCTCGGCGAGAGAAGCAGCACGAACGGAACGAAGAAGTTGCCCCAGGACTGGATGAACACGAAGATGAACACCACTCCGAGTCCCGGTCGCATCAACGGAACGACAATCTGTCGGAGCGCCTTCATCGCACTCGCCCCGTCGACCCAGGCCGCCTCTTCGAGGCTCACCGGCACCGAGTCCATGAAGTTCTTGGTCATCCAGATCGCCATCGGCAGCGCGGTCGCCGCCATGAAGAGCACCGTCGCCGGCATCGAATCCAGCAGGCTGAGCCGAACGAACAGGCTGTAGACCGGCACCATGATCGCCGTGATCGGCAAGCAGGTGCCGAACAGGATGGCGTACATGAAGCTCGTGTTGAATCGCATCGAATAGCGAGAGAGCGGGTAGGCGGCGAGCACGGATGCGATGACCGTCACGATCGCGGTGCCTCCTGACAGCAGCAGGCTGTTCCAGAGCGGCAGAAACGTCAGTTCAGGGGTGAGTACCGCACGAAAGTTGGCCAGCGAGAATTCCTCGGGAATCTGCGTCTGGTAGCTGGCCTGTTCGTCGAGGGAGGCGAGAATCAGCCAGCCCAACGGCAACAGAAAACAGAGCGCGATCACAACGAGCACTCCGTTGGCCAGCAGCGCCGAGACCGCCTTGCGCGGCGAGGCAACGGATGTCCGCCCCGGGCGCTGCGCCAGAGCGACGGGCAGTCCCGTCGAGTCTGCGTTCGTGGGAAGAAGAGTGGTGGACATCCGTCAGTCCCTTCCCGGGCGGAGTGCGCGCACGTAGATGAGAGAGAAGACCGCCCCGATGATCAGCATCACGGTGGCGATCGCGGTGCCGTATCCAATGTCGCTGAACCGGAACGCCTGCACATACGCCATCAGCGGAAGGGTCATGCTCTGGTTGCTCGGTCCGCCGGCGGTCATCACCCAAATGAGGGTGAACACGGCCAAAGTCTGCAACGTGATGAGCATGAGGTTCGTCGCGATGCTCTTGTTGATCATCGGGATGGTGATCAGCACCAGCCGTTTGACACCGCCGGCGCCGTCGATCATCGCCGCCTCGGTGATCTCGGTCGGCACATCGTTCAAGGCGGCACGGTAGACCATCATCGAAAAAGCCGTGCCGCGCCACGTGTTGGCGAGCACGATCGCGAGCATCGGAAGACTGAACAACCAATTGGGACCGGTCATGCCGACGGATGCCAGCACCTGGTTGAGCGTCCCATCCTCGCTGAAATACGCGTAGGCGACGAATGCCGCCACGATCTCGGGAAGCACCCAGGCGGCGACGACGACGGTGCCGACAATCCCACTCAGCACGCGGTTTGCCTTGTTCATCGCGAGGGCGATCCCGAGACCCAGAACGTTTTGCCCGATTACCGCCGACGCGAGAACGAACACCACCGTAAGCCAGAGTGACAGCGGAAAAAGTGGATCCTGCAGCAGCTTGACGTAGTTGTCGAGTCCGATCCAGGCGGGATCCTTCGCGTTGGGCCCGGTCAGTGCCGCATTCGTGAACGAACCGTAGAACGACCACACCACCGGCCCGAGCAGAAAGACGGCCAAGAGCAGCACAGCCGGGAGGAGCGGGGCCAGCCGCACCAGGTTCCGTCTGCGGTGGACCGGGCGGGCGCCGGAACTCTGAGGTTCCGGCGCCCCTCCGTCAGTTTCACGGGTCCACGCGAGTGGCTCGACAGTCACCGGCGCTAGTTCTTACTGACCTTGTCGGCTCCGACAATGCCTTCGAGTGCGGTGTCGTACGCGGCAGCAGCCTCATCAACGCTTTGCGTGCCGGTGATCACCGCTTCAGTCGCCGCCTGAATCGCCGCGGAAATCTTCGGGTAATCGGAGGTGGCCGGGCGGAAGTGGGTGACAGCGACGAGCTTCGTGACATCCTCCACGAACGGGTTCGCGGCCAAATAGCTCGGCTCCGACGCCACATCGGTGCGTACGGCGATCTGCGAATTGTTGATCGCGTACCAGAGGGAGTTCTCCTGGTTCAGGGCGAGGGCGAGGAAATCGAAGGCCAGGTCGGCGTTCTCGGTCTTCGCTCCCACTGCGAGGGTCCAGCCGCCAGACAGGCTCACACCATTCGGCTCCTGCCCGTTCTGGGTCGGGAAGGCCGCGACGCCCATGTCCGTCTCGTAGGCCGGCCACGGCCACGAGCCGCCATCCTGCCAGAACGACGGAGTGTATGAGCCCTCGACGGTTCCGCCGAGTTTGCCCTGCGGGAAGAGCTCTCCGAAGACCTTCTTCCACACGTTCGGGTCGAGTGCATCCGACGGATCAACGGCAAGCTTTTCCTTGTACAAGGTGTCGAGGAAGCCGAGTGAGTCTTTGAACCCTTGCGAACCCACGATCCATTTCTGCTCTTTCTCGTTGTAGAGGGCGGAGTCGGCGCCGGTTGCGGTCGTGCCGTAGAGCAACTCGTAGAAGCTCTGCATGACCGTGCCCTCGCCCGTCCCAGTGCCCGCATACATATTGAACGGAACAACGCTGGGGTCGGAAGCCTGAATCGTGCGGGCGGCGTCTAGGACGTCGTCCCACGTCTTCGGCTGCCACGGAACGTCGATTCCGGCCGCGGTGAACACCGGCTTGCTGTACCAGATGGCCCGCGTGTCCGTGCCTAGCGGGACGGCGTACACGCTGCCGTCGTCGCCCTGGCCGGCTGCTTTGGCGCCGTCGTCGAACTTCGACCAGTCGTCCCACGACGACACCTGGTCGTCGAGGTTCAGGAGGTAGCCGGCCGCGATGTCGGAGCGCAGCCGAAAAGTGTCCTCGTAGAAAACGTCGGGGGCGGTCTCCGCGGACTGCTGCGACAACGCGAGCTTGGTTGAGTAGTCATCATCGTTCGCCTGGATCGGCTGCAGCTCGACGGTCACCCCCTCGTGCGCCGCTTCGAACTCCGGTTTGACCTTTTCGAAGAGGGTGTCCAGTGCAGTGAAAGAATCTGTCTTCTGGTAAACGATCTTCAGCGTCTTCGGGCTGTCGCCACTTTCTGCTGCGGGCGTGCACCCCGCAAGAGCGAACATTGCCGTCCCCGCCAACACAGCTACTGCAAATTTTACGTTGCGACGCATGATGCTCCCCTTTGCTTCAGGTGTTCCCCGCCCTGATGCGCGCCGACCACTGTGTCGACGAGTGACGTGAGCTAATAGTAAATCGAATGGACTAACTGAGCAAGCGACGACCGTAACAGTTACCGAGCCGTGACCCGAGCGGCCCAGGGCGGCACTACTCGGCGAGCAGAAGCCGGGCCGCTCGAGGCGCGAGCGAGTCATCGAGCACCAGGCACGCGGCACCGATCGCGCCGACATCCTCGCCGACGCCGGTGCCGACAACATCCACACGGTGAACACTTCGCGCGTCGGTGAGTTCGTCCAAGAGCGACGGGATGCGACGGAGGTAGCGCTCGCTGACCCTCCCCCAGAACGGCCCGCCGAAAACGACGCGGTCGACGTCAAGAAGGTTCGTGATCGCGGAAACCGCCTTGGCCACTCGGAATGCCGACCGGTCGAGAATCTCATTGGCGACGTCGTCACCGTCCTCGGCCAGTCTGCACAGCGCGGTGAATTGCTCATCGACCGGGTGAGCTCCATTCCCCGGGCCTGTCTCGGCGAGCACCCCGAGTTGTTGGGCTTCGAGCACGAGGCTCGACGCTGCGCAGGTCACGGCCACGCATCCGCGCAGTCCGCACGAGCAGGACGGGCCGTCGGGATCGGTGATGACGTGACCGATCTCCCCCGCGTTATTCGAGCTGCCCCGAACGATGTCCCCACCCAGAACGAGTCCTGCCCCGACACCGGTTCCGAGATAGAAGAACACGAAACTTCCCGTGCCGTTCACTCCTCCCGCCCATGTCTCGGCGACGGCGGCAGCCGTGACGTCCTTGTCGATGATCACCGGCAACCCGGTGGACGCAGCGAGCGCATCCCGCAGGGGCACGCGGTGCCAGCCGAGCAGGTGCGGCGGATCGATCACTGCTCCGCGCACCGGGTCGATCGGGCCAGGGGCAGCGATGCCGATGCCGGCGATCTTGCCCCGATCAATGCCCGACGCGACGGTCAACTGCTCAATCTCGGCCGAGATGGTGGCAATCACCTCGGCCGGGTCACTCGCGACTGGAGTGTGCCTGCGTGAGTGCTGCACGACGGCGCCGGTCAGGTCGAGAATGACGAACGTCATCACAGCCGGGTCGAGATGCACACCGACAGCGAACGCACCATCCGGCTTCAGCCGCAGAATTGTGCGCGGTTTCCCCGGCCCGCTGCTTTCCTTGCCCGCTTCTTCGACGAACCCTTGATCGAGCAGCTTGCGGCAGATGTTCGACACGGTCTGGGCGGAGAGCCCCGTCGAATGACCGAGCTCCACCCTGCTCAGACCGCTCGAGGCACGACGGATCGCCTCGAGAATGACGCTGCGGTTGAAGTCGCCCATGCGCGGCAGATTCGTGCCCCGACGCGACGGATGATCGAAGTTTTCAGTCACTGACCATCCTCATTGTCCCTCGGAGCGAATGATCTGCATTTTAGGCGGAACCGCCGCCGCCGCACAGCCGCCACTCTCAGGGGCCGGGTCACGCGGGCTCCCGCAGTCGAGTGATTGACGGCACCAGCGCGTGGGTTGGAACGCTCCGTTTTCGGGCGATGGCCAGCGTGGTGACGAGGAGGGAGCCGAGCGTCCAGATCACGAGACCGATCAGCGCGCCGCCAATACCTCCGCCGCTTGCATTCCCGCTGCCGGCGAGGATCGCATGAAAGCAATCCAGCGCCGGTTGCGTCGGCAACAATCTGCCGAGTGTGAACAGCGCCGCCGGAGCCGTGGCGATGATGCTGGTTGCGATCAGTACCAGCGCGACAATCATCGAAAGGAACCGACCGGCCCCACCGAACAGCGCCACGAGCGCTTGGTTGATTGCCGCGAAGGCCACACCCACGAGAACCGCGATGCCGGCCACGGCGAACCAGCCGCGGGTGTCGAGAGTGACGACGCTTGAGAGGATGGCGGTGACCACGAGGCCTTGTACGGCACCGACCGCCGCAACCGGAAGAAAGGATCGCAGCGCGAGCACAATCGACGACTTGGTCGAACCGAAGGCGCGGGCGGGTGCGGCACGCAACACAATCAGGCTGGCCAAACCGCCGAGCCACAATGCCAGCACGGCGTAGAACGGGACGCTGTTGGTGCCAACGCCCAGACCGGTGCTGCTGCCGACCACGACCGGGGCAGCGACAACCCCGGCGAGGTGGCTGCTCTCACTCTCGGAATAGCTCGGCACCTGCTGCGCCGCACTGTCGAGCCCGGTGGCCAGCGACGCCGCCCCGGCGTCCGTTTGCGCCGCTCCCGCGGCGACGGATGCGGCGCCGGTGGACAGCGCGGCGGCCGACGTCGCCAGTGACGCCGCCCCCGCGGCCACACTCGTTCCGGCCGAGGCCAGCGTCGAGGCGGCGGATGCCGACTGGCTGATTCCCGAGGTGACAGCGGGCATGGCGGTGGCCAGTTGGGTCGCCCCGGCCGCGACCTGGTCGGCGGCTGCGGTCAGCGGGGCCAGCGCGGCCAGCGAGCTCAGCGAGGCGAGGTCTGCGTTCGCTGCCGCCAGCGCTGCCTGGGCTGAAGCGCAGGCATCCGGAAGAAGACCGGGCGTGCAGATGGCTTGAACGCGCGCCGTCAGAGTGTTGATCTGCGTCTGCACTGCGGCAATCTTTTGGGCGAGCGCGGCGTTCACCGCACGAAGCGCGTTCGCCACCCCTTGCGCTCCGCTTGCGAGCTGGCTGGTTTGTGCCGGCAACGACGCGGTCTGCTGCTGCAGCACGCTGAGCCCTCCCGAAAGCTGGCCGAGCCCGGCCGACAGCTGGGACGTGCCCGACGACAGGCTGCTGGCGCCGGCCGCCAGCTGCGTGGTCCCGCTGGCGACTTGGGCCGAACCGCTGGCCACCGAGGCGGTTCCGGCTGCCAGCGAATCGGCGCCACTGGCCGCCTGCCCCAGTTCGGTGCCGAGCGTGGTGAAGCTGGTGTACACATTTTCGAGGTACGTGGTCGTGAGTTGATTGCCGGCTATCGCCGCGGCCGTCGTCGAGATGGTCTGGCTGATCGCGTTATCGACCACCGTGCTTCCGCTGCTCATCGTCACCTCGATCGTCGCCTGTGTCGCGTCGGCCGCCGGACCGGTGTAGGAGGTTGCCGCCGCCGAAAAGTTCGGAGGAATCGTGATCACCGCGGCGTAGTCGCCGCTTGCGAGCCCGGATGCCGCGTCGTCGGCGGAGGTGATCACCCAGGTGTAGTTGGTCGTCGCACCGCTGCCCGAACCACCGATCGGCGCGACCGGCAGTGCGGTGTTGCTGGGTGCGGGAGTCGGAGTGGCAGTGCTGGGAGTAGGCGTGGCGGTGCTCGGCTCCGAGGTCGTCGGAGCGACACTCGGTGCCGCGGTGCTCGACCCCGTCGTGCTGGTTCCGTCGACCAGGCCCGCAGCCAGCTCCCGCCCCAACGGAACGGTCTTTCCGTTGATGGTGACGGGCACGTCGTTGTTCACGATTGCGGCGGTGACCTGGCTCAGTCGTTGCCCCGGATTCCACAGCGCCCAGATCAAGATGCCGGCGACCACCACCGGAACCAGGATGATTCCGACCAGTGCCGGCCAGCCGAACCGGCCGTGGGTGCGGGCGAATCCGAGTCGTTCAAGCAGAGTGCTCATGCTGTCACCTTTGATGTGAGGTCTATCGTGCTCGTTCTGTCGATCGTCGGGTCTCTCGGTCAGCGGGGTGCCGGCACGACGTCGAGCGCGAGCGGCGGGAGGATGCGGGCGACGACAGCGCCGTCGCGGGTCGCGATCACGTCGGCGATACTGACGACGGATGCCGTGCCGACGACGAGCGCGAGGGTGCGGCTCGCCCGGTTGGCCAGGGCGGCGGCCGCGAGCACGGTGTCACCGAGCGCGCGTCGCGCCGAGGCATCCGTCACGTGGTCGAGCCCGTCGATGACGAGAAGGAGGGGCTTCTCGCGGAGTGCCGCAACCACCTCGGCGACGGGATCATCGGCGCTCCCGACGTCGACGAATCCGACCCTCGAACGCACCGATGCCGCGCGCACCGGCACAACGAAACCGGCGACTTTCAGCAGGCCGGTGTCGGGTTTCGTGCGCCCCGACACCGTGAGCAGCAGAGCGTGGACGCCGGCCTCCTGATCGCCTTCGACGATGAGGGTTCCGTTCGGTGGCAGAGAAAAGGAGACATCCGAATAGAGCGAGACGGAGTCGACAGTGAGCGACAATCCGTCGGCCGTCGCGACGTCGGTCGAGTGCGGCCGCGGCCAGTCGCGCAGCTCCAGTTCGCGGTGCAAGCCTTCACCCTCGATGTCGAATTCGGGGAGCACCTTGTCGAGCCATGTGGGCATCCACCAGGCTTTGTCACCGAGAAGGGTGAGCACGGCCGGTACCAGCGACATGCGCACCAGGAAGGCGTCGACGAAGACACCCACGGCGAGGCCGAGTGCGATCGGTTTGATGTTCGCGTCGCCCTCTGGCACGAAGGCCCCGAACACGCCGATCATGATGATCGCGGCGGCGGTGACCACTTTGGCCGAGCCGACGAAGCCGGTCTTGACCGATTGCTTAGCCAGGCCGGTGTGCACGTAGTCCTCGCGCATGCGGGAGACCAGAAAAACCTCGTAGTCCATGGCCAGGCCGAAAAGCACCCCCATCAGGATGATCGGCATGAAGCTGATCACCGGCCCGATCTCCGCCACGTTCAGCGCGTCGGCGAACCAGCCGTCCTCGAAGACCAAGGAGACCACACCGAACGCCGCTGCCACGCTGAGCAGGTAGCCGAGGGTGGCTTTGATCGGCACCGCGATCGAGCGGAACACCATGGTGAGCAGGATCAGCGACAGGCCGACGACGATGAGTCCGAACGGGATCAGCGCCGCTGCGAGCTTGTCCGAGACATCGATGCCGACGGCGGTGACGCCGGTCACCGACAGGGAGACGCCATACTCGGCCAGAAAGTGATCGTGCATCGATCTGATCTCGGTGACGAGCGCCTTGGTCTCCTCACTGTCGGGCCCGGTTGTCGGAATCACCTGCACGATCCCGGTATCCGCCGGTTGGTTGGGAGTCGACAGGGGCACCGCAGCCACCCCCGGCAGCGCCGCGAGCTCGTCGCCCAGCGAGTTCATCAGGCCGACCGGGTCGTCGCTCGACACGATGCTGCCGGTGACGACGAGCGGACCGTTGAATCCCGGCCCGAAATGCTCGGTGATGAGATCGTAGGTGACGCGGGCCGGGTCGTCTTCGGGGAGGGAACCGGCGTCGGGCAGGGCCAGGCGCAGGCCGATCGCCGGCGCCGCGATGAGCAAGAGCAGCGCGACGATGCCGACGACGGTGACGATCGGAAATCGGGTGACGACCCGCACCCAGCCGACGTAGAACCGGTTCTTCCCGGCTTCCGGCGTCAGCGCTGGCACTGGCTCCGGGGCCAGCTCCGGCTCCGGCTCCGGCAACCCCAGCAGCGTCTCGATCGTCGGCGTCGGTTCCCGCTGCGGCGCGCCATCGGCCTCCGCGGGCGCATCCGTTTTCTCATGTGCACGTTTCTCCCGCTTCGGCTTAGGCCGCAGTCGCTCGCCGGCGAAACCGAGCAACGCCGGGATGAGGGTGAGCGAGATGAGAACCGCGATCATCACTCCGACGGCCGCGGCGATGCCCATGGTCGTCAGAAACGGGATGCCGGCAACGCTGAGTCCGACGAGCGCGATCATCACGGTGAGACCGGCGAAAATCACCGCCGAACCGGCCGTGGCCACGGCGCGCGCCGCCGACTCCCTGAGCTCCAGCCCGGATTTCAGTTGCTCCTGATGCCTGGAGATGATGAAGAGGGCATAGTCGATGCCGACCGCCAGCCCCAGCATCAGTGCCAGGACCGTTGTGGTGGAGGTGATCGGCCCGAAGGCCGTCGCCACGTAGATCAGCGAGATCGAGATCCCCACCCCGAGAAACGCGGTCATCAACGGGATGCCGGCGGCCACGAATGAGCCGAAGGTCACGATCAGCACGACCAGCGCCACGGCGATGCCGATCAACTCGATCAGGCTCACTCCGGCCAGACTCTGGCTGAACAACTGACCGCCGAGCGACACCGTCGAACCGGGCGGGAGCGCTGTCTGCAATCCCGCCGCGGTGCTCTCGAGTGCGCTCACGGTGTCGGGGGTGATGTTTGACACGATGTCGTTGAGCTGGATGCTGACCAGGGCGGCCGAGGAATCGGTGCTGATTGCGTCGGAGATGTTCGGGTCATAGGGCGATGTGGCGTTCGAGACCTGGCCGATCGCTTTCAACTCGATGACGGCATCCTCGATCGGCGCCTTCACAGCCTCGTCGGTGACGACGCTGCCGCTTGGCGCCACGACGATCATCTGCGCGGTGGCCCCGCTCACCTGCGGAAACGTGTTCGCGAGCGTGTCGAGGGCCTCCTGCGACTCGGTGCCGGGCACCGTGATCGCATTGTTCAGACCCTGGTTGAACAGTGCGGCGCTTCCGCCGACGAGCAGGAGAACCAGAATCCAGAAGCCGAGCACCCAACGCCGGGCGGCAAAAGCCCACCGACCGAGTGAATACAGCAGTGAGGACACGAGGCCTCCCGGGGAGGATGACTGCCAGTGTCGGGTTTCACGTTCTGCATGGGCGGCCGCACGCAGAACAGATACAGCGGCGAATCCGACCTGAATCTATTCGCAACCTCGACCTGCCGCAATGCTCGACGACCGCAACAACAATGGCGGGGCACCACCGCTTGAGCGGTGGCGCCCCGCCACAGAGGGTGGGCTCGCGGGTGTGCCCCGGTTACTCCTTGAGCTGGTAGCGCAGGCTCGCCAGCTCCGCATGCAATGCGGGAGGAACGCGATCGCCGAACTGAGCGAAGTACTCCTCGGTCAGATCGCACTCAACCTGCCACGACGCGTTGTCGATTTCGAAAAGCTGACGCACGGCATCCGTCGACAGGTCAAGACCGTCGAGGTTGAGGTCACCTTCGGCCGGCAGCAGCCCGATCGGAGTGCTCACGGCGGCGGCGTCACCCTCGAGGCGGCGCACGATCCACTCGATCACCCGGGAGTTCTCGCCGAACCCAGGCCAGAGGAAGCTTCCGTCGTCACCCTTCCGGAACCAGTTCACCTGGAAGATCGCCGGAGCCTTCGTGCCGAGCGACTTGCCGACCTTCAGCCAGTGGGCCCAGTAGTCGGCCATGTTGTAGCCACAGAACGGGAGCATCGCGAACGGGTCGCGGCGCAACTCGCCCACGGTTCCCTCGGCGGCAGCCGTCTTCTCCGACGAGATCGTGGCGCCCATGAAGACACCGTGCTTCCAGCTGCGCGCCTCGGCGACGAGCGGAATGTTGGTCGCCCGACGACCACCGAACAGGATGGCGTCGATCGGCACACCGCCGGCGGCTTCCCAGTCCTCGGCGATCGACGGGCACTGCGCGGCAGAAACGGTGAATCGCGAGTTCGGGTGGGCGGCCGGGGTGCTCGATTGCGGGGTCCAATCGTTGCCCTGCCAGTCGATGAGGTGATCGGGTGCGGTCTCGGTGAGGCCCTCCCACCAGACGTCGCCGTCGTCGCGCAGCGCGACGTTGGTGAAGATCGTGTTGCCCCAGAGAGTCTGCACGGCCGTCGGGTTCGTCAGCTCGCCGGTACCCGGTGCGACGCCGAAGAATCCGGCTTCCGGGTTGATCGCCCACAGCCGACCGTCTTCGCCCTCACGCAGCCAGGCGATGTCGTCACCGATCGTTTCGACTTTCCAGCCGGGAATGGTCGGGCGCAGCATGGACAGGTTCGTCTTGCCACAGGCCGACGGGAAAGCTGCGGCGAGGTGCTTGACTCCCCCCTCGGGCGAGATGACCTTGACCAGCAGCATGTGCTCGGCCAACCAGCCTTCGTCACGCGCCATCACCGAGGCGATGCGCAGTGCGAACGACTTCTTCGACAGCAGGGCGTTTCCGCCGTAGCCGGAACCGAACGACCAGACCTCGCGGGTGTCGGGGAACTGCACGATGTATTTGGTGTCGCTGCACGGCCAGGCCACGTCGTCACGACGCACGCCCGTGTCAGACACCAGCGGGAATCCCACCGAGTGCAGCGTGCGCACCCACGGCGTGCCGGCTTCGATCATCTTCAGCACCTGGTCACCCATGCGGGTCATGATGCCGAGGTTCAGCACCACGTAGGGCGAGTCGGTGATCTCGACGCCGAGCTGTGAGATGGGGCCGCCGAGCGGACCCATCGAGAACGGGACGACGTACATCGTGCGCCCGCGCATGCTGCCGGCGAACAGCCCGGTCAGTTCGGTGCGCATCGCGGTGGGCTCAGACCAGTTGTTGGTCGGGCCGGCATCTTCCGGGTTCACCGAGCAGATGAAAGTGCGGTCTTCGACGCGCGCAACATCCGACGGGTCAGAACGGGCCAGGTAGCTATTGGGGCGCCATTCCGGGTTCAACCGGATCAGCTTTCCCTCGGTGACGAGCTGCTTGGAGAGGAGATCGGCCTCACGCATCGACCCGTCGCACCAGACGATCTCGTCGGGGCGGGTCAGGCGGGCAATCTCGTCGACCCAAGTCTGCAATGCGGGGTCGGTCGTTCCCGACTTCTGGGGTTCTTCGTTCCCGTTTGTCTGAACTGAGAGAGCTGCGATGGTCATCTCCTGGCCTTTCGTCGTCTTCACCGGTTTCGTGAAACTTTGTTCCGTTCCTCCACCATGCGCCCTAAAAAGCGGTTCAGGTCAGAAAAAGGGCGTTAAGAAACTCGATTCTTTCGCTATCCTTAAGAAATGGCGCTCGTAGCATCCGACCTCATCACCCTGGGACACCGCATCCGTCACTTTCGTGGCGAGCGCGGGCTGACGCTCGACCAGCTCGGTGAGCGGGTGGGGTTGGCCGGAAGCCAGCTCTCGCTGATCGAGAACGGCCGGCGAGAACCCAAGCTCTCGACCCTGCAAGAGGTCGCCGCAGCACTTGATATCGAACTCACCGATCTGCTGAGCAAAGAGGCCCCCAACCGGCGAGCCGCCCTGGAGATCGAGCTGGTGCGGGCTCAGAAGAATGCGCTCTACGGCGCACTGGGACTGCCGCAGGTCAAGGTCACCAAGGGCACGCCGACCGAGGCGATCGAGTCACTCGTCGGCTTGCACCACGAACTGGCCCGCCGCGCCAACGAGGCCATCGCCACTCCGGAGGAGGCCCGACGGGCGAACACCGAACTCCGGGCACGGATGCGGGAGCGCGCCAATTACATGCCCGACATCGAGACGTTGGTCGAGGAACGGGTCAAGGCAGCCGGGCACATTTCGGGCGCGTTGACTCACCGCGAGGTGAGCGTGATGGCCGAACAGCTCGGATTCAGCCTGATCTACGTGAACGACCTGCCGAATTCGACCCGGTCGGTGACCGACCTGGCCAACGGCCGCATCTACCTGCCCCCGGCATCCATTCCGGGCGGCCACGGCCTGCGCGCCATGGCGTTGCAGGCGATGGCCCACCGGCTGCTCGGCCATGAACGCCCGGGCAGCTACGCCGAGTTTCTCTGGCAGCGCCTGGAGATCAACTACTTCGCCGCGGCGTGCCTGATGCCCCGCGAAGCGACCCTCAAGTTTCTGCAGGAGGCGAAACACAACCGGGAACTCGCGGTCGAAGACCTCCGCGACGCCTTCGGGGTGACCCACGAAGCTGCAGCCTTGCGGCTCACGAACCTGGCGACATCCCACCTCGACATGACGCTTCACTTCTTGCGCGTCAACGGCGACGGCGCCCTGCAGAAGGGCTACGAGAATGACGGGCTGCCCCTGCCGACCGATGTGACCGGGTCGATCGAGGGACAGTATGTCTGCAAGCAGTGGAGCGCGCGCAACGCCTTCACGCACACCAACCGCACCACCGAGTTCTACCAGTACACCGACACCCCGGCCGGCACCTTCTGGTGCGCGACGCAGACCGGGTCCACCTCGGCCGGCGAGTTCTCGATCAGTGTGGGAGTTCCGTTCAACGAGGCGAAATGGTTCCGCGGGCGCGAGACCACGCAGCGGGCCGTGTCGCGCTGTCCAGACGAGTCGTGCTGCCGTCGCCCGAAGGGCGAGGTCGCCTCGCGCTGGGTGGGCAAAGCCTGGCCGAGTGCCCGCTTGCACGCCCATGTGCTCTCCCCGCTGCCCTCCGGCACCTTTCCCGGGGTCGACGACACCGAGGTCTACGAGTTTCTCGAGGCGCACGCGGCGGAGTAGAGCGTCACGGTCGCTAGACCTTCGCTGTGCGGCCCGGGAGCAGGAACGCGAGAATCAGGCCGACCACCGAGAACGCGGCGAGGGTGCCGAGCGCGAGGGCGAACGATTGGCCTCCAGGAAGTGCGGCGGCGACCAGCACCGAACCGGCGAGGGCGGTGCCGAGCGAGGAACCCAGGTTCGAGACGCTGCGCGACAGGCCTGAGATCTCGCCCTGATCAGAATCGGGGAAGCTCGACTGAACGATGTTCACCGAGGAAGTCAGCATGGTGCCGAGCCCGATGCCCATGATCAGGAGTCCTGGCACGAAGGAGAAAATCCCAGAGTCCTCCCGCACCAGTGCCAGGAGCAATCCCATTCCGAGCGTTGTCAGGAGAAACCCCGCGACGACGAGCCACCGCTGCGGATGGCGCTTGGCGAATCGTTCTGCAGCCAGGGAGGCGCCGAGGATGCCGACGGTGGTCGGGGTGAGCATGAGGCCGGTCTCGATGGCGTTGAATCCGCGGACTTCCTGCAGATAGACCGAGATGACGAAGAAGGACCCCTGCATAACCAGCCACTGCACGGTTTGGGTGCCGAGACCGAGGTTGGCGACGCGGTTGCCGAACATTCGCAGGTGCAGGAGCGGATCCCGGCCCGCCCGTTCGACCGACCTGATGTGGAGGAAGAACCAGAGCAGGAAGAGTGCGCCGATCCCGACGAACAGCCAGACCGGTGAGATCCCGCCTTTCGGGATGACCACCGTGTTGCCGATGGTGAAGTCTTCACGTGCGCCGAGCCATCCGTAGGTGCGGGACTGCAGGATTCCGAGCACCACGAAGAAGAGACCGACGGCGGACAGGACTGCTCCGAGCACGTCGAATGAGGGCCGTGCTCCCTCTCGCGGCGGGTCGATGATCTTGCGCGCAAGGACGATGATCACTCCCACGACGATCACCTGGAGCAGGAACGAGGCCCGCCAACTGATCGCGGTCGTGACCACACCGCCGATCAGTGGGCCGGCCGCCGCTCCGAGCCCGCCTGCGCCGCTGACCAGGCCGAAGTACTTCGCCCGGGTCTTGAGATCGGAAAACCAGACGGTGACCAGGATGTAGATCGGCGGGATCATCAGTGCCGAGCCGACACCCTCGAGCACCGAATAGCCCAGGATCATCAGCCCGAGTCCCGGGGCGAGCGCCGCGAGCAGGGCGCCGATCCCGTAGACGATCAACCCGCCCATGAAACAGGCTTTGCGCCCCAGGATGTCACTGAGCTTGCTCCCGGGGATCATCAACGACGCCATCGTCAGCGTGAACAGCGTGATGGCCGTTTGCAGCCCGAATACCGTGGTGTTCAGATCCTCGGCAATCGCACTGATCGCGACGTTCATGTTCGTCGCTGCGAAACTCGCGATGAACTGGGCCAGCGCGAGCGGCCACACCATGGATGAACCGGGAGCCGTCAGAGCGCCCGATTTGCTGGCCGAGGTCGTCATACTCGTGAGCCTAAGTCTGCGCGCGCATCTGTCAATGACCGTGCCTGGGCGAAACTGCGCCCCGACGGTGCGTCACCGTCGGGGCGTCAGATCCCGTCGTTTTAGTCCGTCACCGTCACGCCGCGCCGGCTTCACCCGCAGCGGCCGCGAGCTGCAGCTCAAGGTCTCCGGCATCGACATCCAGTTGCTTCTCGGTGCGCTTCGTTGCCTTCAAACCGGCCTTCTCCAGCTCAGCCGAAATCTTGTCCTTGCCGATGACGATGAGTGCCGCCTGGCCCATGTCGAGCATCTCGCCCAGTTCCTTCACGTCGGAACGCGAGAGCGCCCGCGAGAAATGACCGATGATTCCACCCGTGGCCCCGCCGAGTGCGGCCATGGCGATGATGCTGGGAGGGAACAGCAGCCCAACGACCGCGCCTGCTCCGATGCCCGTCCACCCGGCGTGCTTACTCCCCATTCTCTTCACCTTGACGTCGCCTTCGGCATCCTTGGTGGCAATCCCCGCATCGTAGGTACCGATGACCTTCGTCTCGTGCAATTCGCGCACAAGTTCCAAGTCGTCCTCCGCGGTTGCGGGATCTTCATAGACGCCGACAAATAGAAACACTGGTTCTTTCTCTTTAGCCATGGTGAGCTCCTCGACAGTAGGTGAATGCGAGGACATCGCCCCGCTGAATCCGCTGGGGACAGTATTCACAGTCACCACCCCTGTCAACTGCTCGTCGTCCTGCAATCGCCCCCGAGTTGTGCTCCTGAGCCCCGTTGACACCCGCACCCGATCGAGCAACGCTGGCTCAGACCGCCGAATTGCCGCGACGGCGCCCACCGGGAGGTTCACACGCTCATGAGATTTCCACCCATCGCCGACTATGCGTTTCTCTCCGACTGCGAGGTGAGCACCCTCATCGCCCCCGACGGATCGGTCGAATGGCTCTGCCTTCCCCGCCCCGACGCCCCGAGCGTCTTCGGCGCCCTGCTCGACCGGTCAGCCGGCAGTTTTCGGTTCGGACCGACGAACACTTTGGTTCCGCAGCAACGCCGATATCTGCCGGGGACGAACATTGTGGAGACCACCTGGCATACGCCGACGGGGTGGATGAAGGTCGAGGATCTGCTTGTTCTCGGGCCGGTGGAAGAGAAGCGGCGCGAGGGCTACCGACGCTCCCCCGGCGATGCGATCGCACAACACACTCTGCTCCGCATCGCGACCTGCCTGGACGGCCGGGTCGAGCTCGGGGTGAGCTGCCTCCCCCTCTTCGACTACGGACGCGAGCCCGGCGTGTGGAAGTTCGACGGTGAAGGGTACAACCGGGCGACCGTCACCAGCAATGATGTGACACTGACGATCAGCGGAAGTGTCGGGCTCGGCGTCCTGGGCTCCCGGTGCATGGGACGCACGACCCTCGAGGCCGGTGACTCAGCGTTTGTGGCGCTCAGCTGGGGCGACAGCGTCCCTGCTGATCTCGAAGATGCCATGGGCCAGCTTCATTGGACCGAGCGGTACTGGCGAGACTGGATGAGCATGGCCCGCCTGCCCGACCACCGCTACCGCCCCTATCTCGAGCGGAGCGCCCTCGCTCTCAAAGGACTGAGCTATGCGCCCACGGGCGCGATTATGGCGGCGTCCACCACGTCGTTGCCTGAAACCCCGGGCGGCGAGCGCAACTGGGACTACCGATACACCTGGATCAGAGACACCGGGTTCATGTTGCGCGCTCTGCACGGGCTCGGCTTTGACTGGGAGGCATTCGACTACTTTGCGTTCATTCTCGACGCAGTGAGGTCCGGACAGTCCGAGGCACCCTGGGCGCTCCAGATCATGTATGGAATCGGGGGCGAGCATGATCTGACCGAGCACACCCTGGACCACCTCTCCGGATACCTGGATTCGCGCCCGGTGCGCACCGGAAACGGGGCGTTCGACCAGCATCAACACGATGTCTGGGGAATGTTGCTCGACTCCGTCGAAGAGCATATCCGCGGGGGCGGCCAAATCGCGCCGGCGGTGTGGGAGGGGCTCGTCGGGCTGGTCGACACCGCGATCGAGCGAAGTTCAGAGCCCGATCAAGGCATCTGGGAAATGCGGGGAGAACCGAAGCATTTCGTCGCCTCGAAGGTGATGTGCTGGGTTGCCGCCGACCGGGGGTCCTTGATCGCCGAGGGCCGTGGAGACATCGAGCACGCCCGGCAGTGGCGTGATGCCGCCGACAAAATCAAGGCCGAGGTGCTGGAGCGAGGTGTGGACGATCGCGGGAGTTTCGTTCAGCACTACGACACGACCGATCTCGATGCCTCACTTCTGCTCTTGCCGTTGATGGGCTTCCTGCCCCCCGATGACGAACGCGTTCGCACGACCGTGCTCGCCATCGCAAACGAACTCACGCAAGACGGGCTCGTCCTGCGCTACCGGGTCGCGACCAGCGACGACGGCCTCAGCGGCGAGGAGGGAACCTTCACGATCTGTTCGTTCTGGCTCGTTTCCGCCCTCGAGATGGTGGGAGAATTCGACGCGGCRAGTGCCCTGTTCCAGAAACTCTTGTCATTCGCCGGGCCGATGCTGCTCTACGCCGAGGAGATCGACGTCACCACCGGGCAGCATCTGGGCAACTTTCCGCAGGCGTTCACCCACTTGGCCCTCATCGATGCAGCGGGCCGGCTGATCGAGGCGGAACGGGTGCGGGCCAATTTCCCGGGGCCAGTCCCCCAACCGACTCAAACCTGACCCGTGGTACCAGCGAACGGCTAGCTGTACTGCCCAGCAAGGTTAGTTAACCGGCTGATGGGTGGTTGGCCTCCGATTGCGGTGTGGGGCCTGTGGTGATTGTATTCGTGGAGCCAGGCCGGCAGTGCGTTGCGGCGGGCTGATTCGCTGGCGTAGAAGCGCTTGAACGG
>NZ_JBFRCS010000011.1:0-145691 GCF_052113185.1 Leifsonia sp. YAF41 | reverse complement strand
GCGCAGCATTAGCGTGGGACATGAGGGTCTCCTGGTTTTAGTGAATGTCTAAGCAACACCACTGTGAACCGGAGACCCTCACCCTTTCGTCAATGACTACAGCGAGTCGTCACACCGAGTCAACCAACGTCCCTGGGCAGTACAGCTAGACGGCAGCGCCTGGCGTGCGGAAGGTGCGCTCGTGGTAGAGCAGCGCCTCGTCGTCGACGCCCATTCCGCCGCTCTCGATCTGCACCACCACGACCGCGTTGTTGTGCACCGGCACGCGCTCGATGATCCGGCCGACCATCCATGACGTCACGCCGTTCAGCAGCGGCAATCCGAACGGTCCGGGATGCCAGTGGTCGCCGATGAAACGAGCGGCGTGTGGTCCGGCCAGCAGCTCTGCCACCGCCCGATTGCGGGCGCCGAGCATGTGGATGATCACCCGGTCGCTCTCAACAATCGCCGGCCAGGTGCTCGCTGAGCGCGCCATGTTGAATGTGGCGAGCGGAGGAACCGCGGAGAGCGAGGCCAACGAGGTGGCGGTGAAGCCGACGGGCGAGCCATCCGGGGCCAGGGCCGTGATCGCTGCGACGCCGGCCGCATGACGACGGAACGCATGCTTGAAGGCGGCGAGGTCGACGGGCTCTGAAGCGTCGAGCGGGGGAGCAGTGGCGTCCGGTCGCGGATCGGCATCCTGTGGCCGGGGTGTGAGGGAACTATTCATTCAGATGCAGCACTCTCTTTCAGATCGAGCCTAATCCCCAGTGCGGAATGTTCGCGGATAGGCTAGCTGGGATGATCCAGACCATAGACCTCCGCGGAACCCGGCTCAGCCCGGCCGAACTGCTCGCCGCTGTGCCGCGTGCACTGACCGATGTCGCGCTCGCCAGCGACGTCGCGGCCGAACTGATCGCAGATGTGCGAACGCGCGGCGTTGCCGCGCTGCTCGACCAGGCCGAGCGCCTCGACCGAGTGCGCCCCGAGCATGTGCGAGTTCCCGCTGAGCAGATTGCAGAGGCAGTGGCCGCCCTCGATCCGGCCGTGCGCATCGCCATCGAAGAGACGATCAGGCGTGTGCGCCTGGCCAGTGCTGCCCAGGTGCCGCCGCGCGTCACGACCACGATCGCCGACGGCGCCGAAATCACCCAACGCTGGCAGCCGATCCACCGAGTGGGCCTCTACGTTCCCRGCGGCAAGGCCGTCTACCCGTCGAGCGTCGTAATGAATGTCGTTCCGGCCCAGGTCGCCGGGGTCTCCCAGATCGCCCTCGCCTCACCGCCGCAGCGCCACTTCGGCGGCCGCGTGCACCCGACCATCCTTGCCGTCGCCGGGCTCCTCGGCGTCGACGAGATCTACGCGATGGGTGGGGCCGGCGCGGTCGGCGCATTCGCCTACGGCGTGCCAGACCTCGGACTCGACCCCGTGCAGCTCGTCACCGGCCCCGGCAACGTCTACGTCGCTGCAGCGAAGCGCCTCGTGCGTGGGCAGACCGGGATCGACGCCGAAGCCGGACCCACCGACATCCTCGTGATCGCCGACGACACCGCCGACGCCGCGTTTGTCGCAGCAGACCTGGTCAGCCAGGCAGAGCACGATGAGCTCGCCGCCGCGGTGCTGGTTACAAACTCCCCGGCGCTGGCCGCGGCCGTCGAAGCCCGCCTCGACGAGCTTGCCGTGTCGACGACACACAGCGAGCGAGTGACTGCTTCGCTCTCCGGCACGCAGTCGGCCATCGTACTCGTCGACGATCTGGCCACGGCCGCCGCGTTCAGCAATGCGTTCGGGCCGGAGCACCTCGAAATTCAGACGAGTGAGCCGGATGCCGTGCTTGAGAACATCGAGAATGCCGGCGCCATTTTCATCGGCCCGCACTCCCCGGTGAGCCTCGGGGACTACGCGGCCGGCTCGAACCACGTGCTGCCGACCGGTGGCCAGTCACGGTTCTCGTCGGGACTCGGTGCCTACACGTTCTTGCGACCGCAGCAGGTCGTGCGCTACAGCGAAGATGCCTTGCGCACCGTCGCGGCCCACATCGGTGCGCTGTCGGATGCCGAGGCGCTTCCCGCCCACGGTGATGCCGTGCGCGTGAGATTCGCGGGGGAGTAGCTCGAGACGGACGCTTGTGTGCGACCCGAGCTCGCGTGAGAGCGCCTGCTCGGGGTGGGGGCATCCGTCTCGTGCGATTCGTCACGGTAAGCTGAATACACAATGTTTTGCCCGTTCTGTCGCCACCCAGACTCCCGAGTCATCGACTCGCGCACGAGCGACGACGGACTGTCGATTCGACGCCGTCGCCAGTGCCCCGAATGCGGTCGCCGTTTCAGCACCACCGAGACAGCCAGCTTGAACATCATCAAGCGCAGCGGTGTCGTCGAACCGTTCAGCCGGGAGAAGATCGTCGCCGGCGTGCGCAAGGCCTGCCAGGGTCGTCCGGTCACGGATTCCGACCTGGCATTGCTGGCTCAGAAGGTCGAAGAGACGATTCGTCAGACCGGAGCCTCGCAGATCGACGCCAACGACATCGGTTTAGCGATTCTGCTGCCGTTGCGGGAGCTCGACGAGGTGGCGTACCTGCGGTTTGCCAGCGTCTACCAGGCGTTCGACTCGCTCGATGACTTCGAAAGTGCGATCACTCAGCTGCGCGCAGAACATCAAGACGGCACGCGCGTTCAGCCCCCGACGCCGTCTGTATAAACACCTCGCATCTACCTCGTCCGCAGCAACCTCGACCGAGCGGTAAAACTCCAGAATGTATCGACTTTTCTTCGCCCAGGTGCTGAGCCGTATCGACCCGGAGCGCGCCCACCACCTCGCGTTCGTCGTGATTCAGGCATTGCCGACACTCGGCTTCGGCCGCCTCGTGAATCGGTTCACGCGTCCGCGCACCGATCAGAGTGTCACAACCCTCGGACTGCGCTTTGAGTCGCCGTTCGGCCTGGCCGCCGGCTTCGACAAAGACGGCAAAGCCGTCATCGGCCTCGGCCAGCTCGGTTTCGGGCATGTCGAGGTGGGCACGCTCACCGCCGTCGCGCAGCCCGGCAATCCCGCACCGCGGCTGTTTCGCCTGATCAAAGACCGTGCCGTGATCAACCGGATGGGCTTCAACAACGGTGGCGCAGCATCCGCAGTGTCCCGTCTGTTCAAGGTGCGCTCCGTGGCCGGTCGCCCGGTGCTCGGCATCAACATCGGCAAGAGCCGCGTGGTCGAGGTGGAGAACGCCACCGCCGACTATCTGGAGAGCGCCACGGCGCTCGCCCCGCTCGCCGACTACCTTGTCGTCAACGTGAGCTCACCGAACACGCCGGGTCTGCGCGGGCTGCAGGAACTCGACCAGCTCGCCCCCCTGCTCACCGCGGTGAAGACGGCGGCCGGCACGACGCCCCTGCTGGTCAAGATCGCTCCCGACCTCAGCGACGAGGAGGTCACTCGCATCGCCGAACTGACCGTCTCCCTGAAACTCGACGGAATCATCGCGACGAACACGACTCTGTCGCGCGCCAATCTGAAGACGGATGCCGCGGTGGTCGAAGCGGCCGGCGCCGGCGGACTGTCCGGAGCCCCGTTGCACGCCCGGTCCCTCGCGGTGCTCAAGCTGATCCGTGCGTCGGTTCCCGCCGAGCTCTGCGTGATCTCGGTCGGTGGCGTTGAAACGGCGGAGCAGGTTGTCGAGCGTCTCGATGCCGGCGCCACACTCGTGCAGGGTTACACGGCATTCCTCTACCAGGGTCCGCTCTGGGCGCGCCAGATCAACCGAGGGCTCGACCGCTTGCGCGGTTAGCTTTCTCGACCGCGATTCTGCGGGGTGCGCTCATTCCGTGGCCTCGAGTGCGACCTGCTCTGTCACATCCCCCGCTACTCTGGCGGGATGACAGATTCGACGGTGGTCTACGATAACGGCGGCTGGTGGCTTGCCTTGGCGATCGTCACTGCCGGACTCGCCGAAACGAAGGGTCGTCGTCGGTGGGTATGGTTTGTCCTCGGGCTGTTGCTCGGCCCACTTGCAACCGCGATGGTAGTGGTTTGGGCGCGCCCCGCCGAGTCGGCGTTCGCGCGGTCAGTTGCTCCGGGCTCTAGCCTGGGGGCGCCTGCTGAGCCGCAGTGACCAGAAACCGATTGCGCTGTTCGATCAGCCGACGTAGGTAGCGCGCGAGGACTAGTTTCTCCGCGAGGCGGCCGAGTACTCCAAATGGAGCGCTGAATTCAACGTGATCGATCATCGTAGTGCGCCCCTGATGCTCACTAAAAGTGTGTTCGTGACGGAACGAGCGAAACGGTCCACGCACCTGCTTGTCGACGAAGGAACGGGGAATCGCCATCTCCGTGATTCGGCTCGTCAGCCGGAACGGAATCCCGAAGTGACGTGCTCGCCAGGTCACCTCCTCGCCCTCGGCGATCAGACCACCCGTCACTCCTCCGATCGCGCGCTCGCGAGAGCGCGACATCGAGTCCACGTGCACATCGATGCTTCGCGCCAGATCGAACGATTCCTGAATCGTCGTCTCTAGCTCGGTGCGGCACTGGAAGTAGACGGTCATAGTCGAAGTCAGGCAGGTCTGTAAAACGAGGTCGCGGTCATTCCGACTGCTCCAGGCCGACAAGCTCCGCGCTCACCTTCCAGAGCCGGGCGGCATCCGCCTGGTTGTAGCTGCGCGGTGACGACCTGGCCTGATTGCCGTTGGCGAAGAAGCGGCCAGTAGTCTCCGCGAGTTCGGGGGAGGACGCGAGCAAGATCGACGTTGCTGCTCCCCGGGCCGGGCTCTTCATGAACGGGCGAGCGAGCGGCACAAACAGCCGCTGGATCGGCGCGGGGTCGTCGGCCCCGAAGCCGGTGTTCACGACGCCGGGATGCAAGGCATTGACCGTCACCGACGTGCCCTCCAATCTCCTCGCCAACTCATAGGTGAACAGAACATTGGCGAGTTTCGACTGGTTGTAAGCCCGGGAGCCGGAATACGAGCGCTCACCCTGGAGATCGTCGAAATCGATCCGGCCGAGGGCCTGCGCATTCGACGACACCGTGACGATACGAGACGGAGCGCTCTGCGTGAGCCGATCACGCAGCAAATTGGTCAACAAGAACGGAGCGAGGTGGTTGAGCGCGAAGGTGTGCTCGAGGCCGTCGACGGTGACGTGTCGAGTGTTCCAGTAACCGCCGACGTTGTTGATCAGCACGTCGAGGCGGGGCAGCCGTTCGAGCACGTCGTCCGCGAGCCTCCGCACCTCGGCCTGGGACGAGAGGTCGGCGACGAATACGTCGACCTCACCGCCACCCACCCGTTCAATCTCCCGCCGCGCGTCGTCGGTGCGTGCCCGGTCTCGCCCGGTGATCGCGACGTGGGCGCCCCTTTCGGCGAGGCCGAGAGCGGTGGCGCGTCCGATGCCCCCGGTTGCACCGGTGATGAGCACG
Source organism: Leifsonia sp. YAF41 (assembly GCF_052113185.1). Taxonomy (NCBI): domain Bacteria; kingdom Bacillati; phylum Actinomycetota; class Actinomycetes; order Micrococcales; family Microbacteriaceae; genus Leifsonia; species Leifsonia sp. YAF41. The sequence continues at coordinate 140,299 of NZ_JBFRCS010000011.1, read as the reverse complement.
ATCCGGTCGGTCATCGAGCGATCAGCATTCTGATTCATCGCTGCTCCTTCGCTACCGTTGTGAACGCGCCGACGCTCGAACACGCTGACGCCTTCAGCGTAGAACCAGTCTGGCCCCGCCGTCAGGCCGCGCCGATTTTCGCTACGCTCCTGGGATGACGCCCGAATCCTCGCCGGGATCCTCGCCGGCCGCAGCGCCGCCAGCCGACCAGGCCAACTCCCTGCGGCAGTGGCTCCGCAGCTTGCCCATGTTTCCCGCCGCGCTACCGCCGCTCGACGTTGCCGCGCTTCCGACCACGCCGGACGAGCTCTTTCTCCGGTGGCTGCGCGAAGTCGCAGCGGCCGGCCAACCCGCCGCCCGGGTGATGACGCTGGCCACTCGAGGCGACGACGACATGCCGGCCGCGCGCAATGTCTTGCTGACCGCCCTCGACGAGCACGGCTGGCAGTTTGCCACGCACGCGTCGAGCCCGAAGGGGCGGGCCCTCGCGGCGCATCCGTTCGCGGCGGCTACCTACTTCTGGCCGGTGCTTGGCCGCCAGGTGCGTCTCACCGGCCCGGTTCTTCGTCTGTCAGCGGATGCCGCCGCGCGCGACTTTCGCGAGCGGTCCGAGACCGCGCGGGCATCGATTCTGGTTGGACACCAGAGTGAGGTGCTTGCCGCTCCGGATGCCTACCAGGCCGCCTTCGATCGTGCGCGGAATGCTCTGCACGACAACCCGGCCCTCGTCGATCCTGAGTGGGCCGTCTACGCACTCGCGCCCGAGCGAGTCGAGTTCTGGCAGGGCTCGACGACGGGACCGCAAACCCGCGCGCTCTATCAGCGCGTGGGCGCCTCGTGGGCGATCTCGACGCTGTATCCCTAGTCGCTCCGTTGCGACTTCCCGCTCCGAAGGAGCGGCCCCAACAATCTCGGCGCGGGCTATCCCCGCGGGCGCGCGTTCTACCCATCGCCCACGGGGATACACCGCGCCAGAATTCGCAGAGAACAGCTCGGCGGCAGAAGACGGCGCCAGACGACCGCGCCAGAACGCGAGGCTGGTTAGAGCAGGCCGCGCTCGGCGAGCTGATTGGCGAGACTCGAGCCATCCGGGCCGTAGAACCAGGGGGCGTCCGGCGTGCCGTGCATGGCGTCCTTCGAACGGCCACCGGCCAGAACGGCCTGGCTGGGGGATAGCTGACGGATGGCCACCGCGGCCACGTTGTCCGGAAACTCCCGCTGGAATTCGCTGTAGATCGCCTCGTCGTGCTGTCCGTCGTCGCCGACCAGAATCCAGCGCATCTGCGGGAACTCGCCGGCCAAACGGCGCAGGTTGTCGCGCTTGTGCTCGCGGCCGCTGCGGAACCAGCGGTCGTGGGTCGGTCCCCAATCGGTGAGCAGCAGCGCGCCGGCCGGGTACAGATTGCGGGAGAGGAACCGGGTGAGAGTGGGCGCGACGTTCCAGGCGCCGGTCGACAGGTAGATAACGGGTGCCCCGGGCGCCCCGACGGCCAATCGGTCGAGCAGCACGGCCATGCCGGGCGTAGGAACCCGGGCGTGCTCGTCGAGAACAAAGGTGTTCCAGGCCGCAAGAAGCGGGCGGGGGAGCGTGGTCACCATGACCGTGTCGTCGACATCCGAAATGATGCCGGTGGTCACGGTGGGGGCCACGATGAAGACCGGAGATTCGACCGGGGCGGCAGACCCCGGGGTGTGCAGCAGCGCCGTGTGCCACCCCGGAGTGAGCGCGACCGAAACCACCGCGTCGACGACGCCGCCACGGTCGGCCTGAACCTGATGTACCGTGCCGTCGATTTCAATGGTCACCAAGGCGTCTTGCACGGGAACGCTGGTGAAACTGCGCCAGCCGCGCAATCCGGCGTCGCGACGCTCGGCTCGCCGACGCAGAAAACTGCGTGTCGGTTCCTTGCGTTTGGGCTGTGCGGGCTTGGTCAGCAGAACACGGCACAGGATGCGTGCCCAGTCGGTTGACCCATAGCCGGTGTACGGGATGACCGTCGGTCGGTGGCCGCGTCGGCGTGCGAACCGATCGCGCACATTGTGCAACGCATCCTCGAAGCGGGCCGCGCCATGCATCATGGTTGCCGGAGCCGTCGCGTTCGATCGTTCGGCGGGAGAATGTTGCACTCACTCAGTCTGGCACGCCCGGCTGGAGATCGGCCGGTGGCAGGGGGCGACACACGATCGGCGGTGTGCAAGTGACGTCGTCGGCTCCTTTAGGATTGAAGTCACTAGTGCAGGAGGATCCGTGGCGTTTGGCGACATGTTCAGTGTGGGATCTGGAGCTGCGAATCAGCAGATTCGCGTGGAGCCCATTCAGCAGCGGAGTGCAGCGCGATTGTCGGCACTGCTCGACGCCGCGGCAGAAGTTGTAGATGAGATCGGTTTCGACCGCATCACGACGGCAATGGTCGCCGAGCGTGCCGGCGCCTCGATCGGCACGGTCTACCGTTATTACCCTGACCGCGTCGCTGTTCTGAACGCGCTGCGCGACCGGGCCGATCAGCGGTTCCGTGAACGGGTCATCCTTGAGCTGGATATCAGCGAACCGGAGACCTGGTGGGACGCCCTCGACTGTGCCATCACGGCCTATGTCGGTCTGCACCGTTCCGAGCCGGGCTTCCGCATCATGAGCTTCGTCGATCGTGAGCGCGCCTCCTTCGGCGAGGACGTCGATGGCGGTTTCTTCGCCACCCGATTGGCCCACGTGCTGGCGGAGGAGTTCGGCCTGCCCGGCGGGCCCGACCTCATCTTCCGCCTCGAAGTCGCACTGGAGATGGCCGACGGGATCATCACCCGTGCCTTCTACTCCGATCCGCAGGGGGACGAACGGTTCATCGACGAGAGTCGCCGCGTCGTGCACGACTACCTGGTCGGCTATTACGGGCCGAGCGCTTCGCTCAGCGCCCCGCAGTCCTCCCGGCCCGCAAATCCACTCGCGCTTCTCGCAGACTGATCCCAACTCGTTCCAATCTTTTTTGCCTCTGGCCCCGAAGAATGGTTGTGTTGATACCTGGCACGTGTTGATCCGACTCCATTCGAGGAATGAGCCACCCCATGATCGAGTTTTGTGCAGTCACAAAACAGTTTCCTGACGGCACCGTTGCCGTCAACGATTTCAGCCTGGTCATTCCTTCGCGAAAAACCACCGTGCTGGTGGGATCCTCGGGTTCCGGCAAGACGACGCTCCTGCGCATGATCAACCGCATGGTCGACCCGACGGCCGGCATGGTGAAGATCGACGACACCGACATCAGCACCCTTCCGCCGGTGAAGCTACGGCGTAGCATCGGCTACGTCATGCAGAACTCCGGTTTGCTGCCGCACCGCACGGTCATCGACAATGTGGCAACGGTTCCCCTCTTGCGCGGGGTGCCCAAGAAGAAAGCGCGTCAGGATGCGCTGGGCCTGCTGGATACGGTCGGCTTACCCCGGTCGCTGGCCGACCGCTATCCCAGCCAGTTGTCTGGCGGACAGCAACAGCGCGTCGGAGTGGCGCGCGGGCTCGCGGTCGACCCGAACATCCTGCTGATGGACGAGCCGTTCGGGGCCGTCGATCCGATTGTGCGCCGCGAACTGCAGCAGGAACTCGTGCGATTGCAGCAGCAACTCGACAAGACCGTGGTCTTCGTGACCCACGACATCGAGGAAGCTTTTCTGCTCGGTGACCAAGTCGTCATCCTGCAGCAGGGCGGTTTCATCGCCCAGGTCGGCTCGCCGAAACAGATCCTGAGCGCCCCCGCGAACGACTTCGTCGCGAGCTTCATCGGAGCAGAGCGCGGCAAGCGCGCTCTTCACGTCGAGAGTCATGGCGGCAGTGACGTGCTCGTCGACAGCGAAGGACGCGTAGCCGGCGTTCTTGTCGGCAACAACAGGCCCGTCGCGGCAGCCCCGACGCCCGGCGGGGAGAGAGAGGCGCAGGGAGAAGTCCGGTGACTTGGATCTGGTCCAACCTCGATCTGCTCGGCGAGCTCACACTCGTCCACCTGTCGCTGTGCCTCCCCGCCATCGTGCTCAGCTTCGTGATCTCGCTCCCACTCGGCTGGTTGGCCAACCGCTACCGGCTCAGCCGCGGACTGCTACTGACTCTCTGCGGACTGCTCTACGCGATCCCCTCGTTTCCGCTGCTCGTCGCCCTGCCGGCCGTCGTCGGCGTCGAGGTTCGTTCGCCGGCCAACCTGATCATCGCTCTCACTCTCTATGGAGTGGCCTTGATGGTGCGGGTGGTGGCGGATGGCCTCGCCGCGGTCGACGCCGACGTTCGGCAATCTGCCGTCGCCGTCGGATTCTCGGCCTGGAGCGCGTTCTGGAAGGTGGAACTTCCGCTGGCCGGACCGGTGCTGGTGGCGGGCATCCGCGTGGTGACGGTCAGCACGGTCAGCCTGGCCACCGTCGGCGCGATTATTGGAATCCAAAGCCTCGGTAGCTTGTTCACTGACGGATTCCAGCGCAGCATCCAACCGGAGATCATCGCCGGAATCGTGTTGACGGTGGCCGTTGCCCTCGTACTTGACGCTCTCGTCGTCGGGATCGGTCGCCTCATGATGCCGTGGACACGGCGTCAGAAGAAGATGAGCAACGGATCGAACGGGGCGAGCGGTGTCGTGAACGGTTCGCCGAACGAAACAGCGCACAGTGGTCAGGGTGGACCGACTGCCGTGGAGCCGGCGGTGACGGCATGAACTATTTCGCCGAAGCGCTCGCTTGGCTGACGGATCCGGTCAACTATGTCGGACCGAACGGCATCCCGACCCGGCTGGCCCAGCACATTCTGTTCACCGTTGTCACCGTCGTGATCGCCGCGGTGATCGCCATTCCTCTTGGATTCCTCGTCGGGCATACCGGGCGAGGCCGCGGGCTCGCGGTGTCGTTCTCGGGCGGGATCCGAGCGATTCCGACGCTGGGCTTGCTCACACTCGTCGCACTGTGGGTGGGAATCGGGTTGGAGGCGCCCTATGTGGCGCTGGCCGTTTTGGCGATCCCGCCGATCCTTGCCGGTGCCTACAGCAGTTTCGAGGCGGTCGACCGGCGCACGATTGACGCGGCTCGTGCCGTCGGGATGAGCGAGCTGCAGATTGTGCGAAAGGTCGAGATCCCGCTGGGCCTTCCCCTCTTGATCGGCGGCATCCGCTCAGCCACACTGCAGGTGGTCGCGACAGCGACGTTGGCCGCCTATGTCGCAAATTTTGGCCTGGGGCGTCCGATTCTCGAAGGTGTGAAGACACAGAACTATGCAGAAATGCTCGGCGGGTCGATTATTGTCATCCTGTTGGCGTTGGCCTTCGAAGGTGTGTTGGCCTTGACCCAACGGCTTGTTGTTCCACGCGGCGTCGTAGCTGGACGCCCCCGCGATGTCCGCTCGCGACCGACCCGGTCGCCGGCGGTGATGGGAACTCCCATCGAGGAAGGGAAGAACTGATGTTCACAGCACATAAAGGCCGGCTGGCGCTTGTAGGCGCCGTCGCGGTCGGGGCCATGATCGCCCTGTCAGGGTGTTCAACCGGTAATCCTCTGGGCAGCGGGGACACGGGTTCGGCGAACTCCGAGACCCTCGTGGTCGGTTCGCAGGACTACTACTCCAACGAAATCATCGCCGAGATCTACGCGCAGGCGCTCGAGGCCAAGGGATTCACCGTGCAGCGCGATTTCCGGATCGGGCAGCGCGAGGTCTACCTGCCCGAGATCGAGGCCGGCAAGATCGACGTCTTCCCCGAGTACACGGGTGACCTGCTGCAGGCGCTCGACAAGAACGCGGTCAGCGCATCGAGCGAAGATGTCTACACCGCCTTGACGAAGGCGCTGACCACTGACCTGCGTGCCCTGGATCAGGCCGCGGCCAGTGATGCAAACACCTGGACGGTCACCAAGGCCTTTGCCGAGAAGTACAACCTCACCGACATCGCCTCTCTCACCAATGTCACGGAACCCATCATCGTCGGCGGCAACTCTGAGCTGGAGACCCGGCCATACGGTCCTACCGCCCTCAAAGAGAAGTACGGTGTGGTGACCGCGGGATTCACCCCCGTCGAAGACGGCGGCGGCCCGCTCACGGTGAAGGCGCTGGAAGACAACAGCATCCAGCTGACCAACATCTACACGGCCAGCCCCGCATGGGCAGACGGCAAGCTCTTCGCGCTGGCCGACCCCGACCACCTGTTCTTCCCGTCGAATGTCGTGCCGATCGTCTCGAAGAAGGTCGACGACAAGGCAGCCGCTGTTCTGAATGATGTCAGTGCTGCGCTCACGGAGGACGATCTCGTGGCGCTGAACGCCGAGAGTGTCAATGAGCAGAAGTCAGCGGATGTCATCGCGGCGGCCTGGTTGAAGCAGGCTGGAATTCTGTAGAACGATCGCTGGTCGAGGAGCGCCCGACGAAGTCGGCCGCTCCTCGACCATCGGAACTAGCTCAGCAACAGCAGCATCGCCGTCGGCACCGCCAACAGCAGGACGGCGCCGGCGAACACGGCGACGCGGGCCGCGACCGGCAACGGCGGGTACTGACCGGTCAGCCGTCGCACCCGGGGGAGCACCATGTCGAAGGGGTGGTCCGGCTCCGCGGCGGCTGTGGTCTCCGCATGCGCGGTCTCGGTGAAGGACTCCACGGTCGGATCGAATCGACCGGCTGTTCCGACGAGCGCAATGGCGCGGGCCAGGGTGATGTCGTCGACGACGTGACGCGCTTGGTCATCGGCGAGCATCTCGACGAGCAACGCGACGGCGTTCTCCGAGCGGTTCGCGATGGGGAACCACGGAAGGGCGCTGTGCCAGGACTTGAAGGCCAGCAGAACCATGTGGTGTTGCTGCGAGAGGTGCGCCTTCTCGTGGGCGATGACCCCGCGAAGTTCATCGGGCTGCAGCAGCTTGAGCATTCCGGCCGACAGCACAGTGATCGAGCGGGTGGCGCCAGGCAGACAATAGGCCACGGGAGCCGCATGTTCGATCACGCGGGTGCCCGGCCGATCGGGCAGCGGCTCACTCAGCAGTTGCACCAGTTGGTGGTGTCGGCGGCGCTGGCGCTCGGTGCGCACGAATGTCGCAACCAGATTCAGGATGAGATGGGTTCCGAGCAGAATCGCACCGGTGAGTGCGATCAAATGATCGAACCCGGTCTGGGCCGGCAGCGTGCCGTTCAGCAGATGAGTTGCCAATGACGTGAGAGCGCTCGGAAGCGTGTCGCCGAACGGGATGAGCCCCCAGGTGAGCAGAGCCCCGATCATCGACAGCCCGCCGGCCAGTGCGATCGCCTGCCAGAGTGCGAGTGCGGTGCCCGGCGCCCGATTCGGCCAGGTTGCCTTGGCGAGCAGGATCGGAACCGGCCAGGCCAGGGCGACAGTGAGAAACGCGAGAGCGAAGGCAGCGAAAAGCACGTCGGTGTGGGCTGTCGCGGGTGTGGGGGAGTCGGACTATCGGCGGGGTCGGGCCGTCGGCCTTAGCGGGCGCCGGCCGGTGAAGTGACCGTGCCGCTCCCGAGCAGCTGACGCAGCGTATCGGCTTCTTGCGGACTGACGTTGCCGATGAAACGGGCCAGCGCGGCCTCGCGGTCGCCGCCGGAACCGAGAACTTCGTGCATGAGCTCGGCCGTGTGCTCTGCCCGCGACGTAACCGCGTGGTAGAGGTGCGGGCGGCTCTCGCGATCGCGCGTGACGAAGCCCTTGTTTTCGAGGCGGGAGAGTACCGTGAGCACTGTCGTCGTGGCGAGTTCCCGAGAAGCGGGTGTGGTTCGGTGGTCGGCAAGCTGATCGCGAAGTTCATTCGCAGATAGTGCCTGGTTGGTGTCCCACAAGACATCCATCAGCGATCGTTCCAACTCACCCAAACTTGCCATGGCATTAGTTTATCTGCATTTCGATTTGCTTTCTACGCCACGTAGAAGAGTATTGTTCTACTTGTTGTAGAAGTTGCCCAGAATGGCAATCAACTGAGTGGAGAAAACATGAATGAGTGGCTGGACCCGTTACTCCTCTCGAGGTGGCAATTCGGGTTGACAACCGTCTACCACTTCCTCTTCGTCCCACTCACTATCGGGCTCTCACTCACCGTGGCCCTGTTCCAGACGGCATGGGTACGCACCGACAAGGTCAAGTACCTGCAGCTCACGCACTTCTTCGGCAAGATCTTCTTGATCAACTTCGCCATGGGCGTCGTCACCGGAATCGTGCAGGAGTTCCAGTTCGGGATGAACTGGTCTGACTACTCGCGGTTCGTCGGCGACGTCTTCGGCGCCCCGCTCGCCTTCGAGGGGATCGTGGCGTTCTTCCTGGAAGCCACGTTCATCGGTCTCTGGATCTTCGGCTGGGACAAACTGCCGCGGAAGTTGCACCTGGCCACGATCTGGCTGGTCGTGATCGGAAGCACGGCATCCGCGTACTTCATCATCGCGGCCAACGCGTTCATGCAGAACCCGGTGGCGTTCCAGATCAATGAGGCGAAGGGACGGGCTGAGCTCACCAGCATCGGCGAGCTGCTCAGCAACCCGATCGCTCTCGCGGCGTTCCCTCACACGATTTTCGCCTGCTTCATGGTCTCGGCCGGCTTGATCATCTCGGTCGCGGCCTGGCACCTGTACCGCAACCAGCACCTCGACACGATGCGCCCCGCACTCAAGCTCGGCCTGTGGATGATGGTCATCGCCGGCATCGGAACCACACTGATGGGTGACCAGCTCAGCCTGGCCATGGTCGATGCTCAGCCGATGAAGATGGCGGCGGCCGAGGCGCTCTATCACACGGCGAGCGGGGCGAACGCATCGTTCTCGATCTTCACGCTCGGCACGCCCGACGGTGTGCACGAACTGTTCTCGATTCGGGTTCCGTACCTGCTCTCGTTGCTGTCGACCCACACGTTCGACGGCACGGTTGAGGGCATCAACAACTTGCAAGAGCAGTACGTGCAGCTCTACGGCCCCGGCGACTACACCCCGATCATCTGGGTCACCTACTGGTCGTTCCGCTGGATGATCGCGCTCGGCATTCTGCACATCCTCGTCGCGGTGGTCGGCCTGTGGCTGACCCGCAAGGGGCGGATGCCGAAGAACAAGTGGGTCTGGAAGGCCGCGATCTGGAGCTTCCCACTGTCGCTCGCCGCAATGATCGTCGGCTGGATCTTCACCGAGATGGGCCGGCAACCGTGGCTGGTGTTCGGGCTGTTGAAGACCGAAGACGGAGTCTCACCCGGAGTGAGCGGCGTCGAAGTGCTGATCTCGCTGATCGCCTTCACCCTGATCTACGGCGCCCTCGCGGTCGTCGAGTTCAAACTCATCATCAAGGCGGTGAAGAAGGGGCCGGACGACGCCCCGACTCCGCACCCCGAATCCGGGGAAATCGCCCCCCGCGTCACCGTTTACTAGGAGCTGATGATGGATCTCAACTACCTCTGGTTCTGGATTATCGCCGCGCTGTTCATCGGCTACTTCGTGCTCGACGGCTTCGACTTCGGTGTCGGAATGTCGCTGCCGTTCCTCGGAAAAGACGACACCGATCGCCGGGTGCTGATCAACACGATCGGCCCGGTCTGGGACCTCAACGAAACCTGGCTGATCGTGGCGGGAGCCGCGCTGTTCGCCTCGTTCCCCGAGTGGTACGCGACGATGTTCAGTGGCTTCTACCTGCCGCTGTTGATCATTCTGCTGGCGCTGATCGCCCGCGGTGTCTCGTTCGAGTACCGGCACCAGCGCCCCGAAAGCCGCTGGAAGGCCTGGTTCGACGGCATGATCATCGTCGGCTCCGCGGTGCCTGCGCTGCTCTGGGGCGTTGCCTTCGCCAACGTGGTGCGCGGGGTTCCGCTCGATGAGGGGTACAACTACATCGGCACGCTCTTCGATCTGCTGAACCCGTACGCGCTGCTCGGTGGCCTCACCACCCTGCTGCTCTTCTTCACGCACGGAGTCGTCTTCGTGGCGTTGAAGACCGAGGGCGACATCCGGGTGCGTGCCCGCAGCCTGGCCATCCGGGCAGGGGTCGTCACGATTCTGGTCGCGGCGTCCTTCCTGGTCTGGACGACATTCGCGTATGGCACCGTCGCATCCGCTCTTCTGGCTCTCGGCGCAGCGCTGACTCTGGTGGCCTCGTTCGTGGCCAACGTGCGGGGCAAGGAAGGCTGGGCGTTTGGCCTGATGGCCGCAACGATTGCACTGGCCGTGCTGACCCTGTTCGCCTCGCTGTTTCCCGATGTCATGCCGGCCAGCAACAACCCGGCGAACAGCCTGACCATCGAGAATGCCTCGTCGACGCCGTACACTCTGAGCGTGATGAGCTGGACGGCGCTCATCGCGGCCCCGGTCATCTTCCTCTACCAGGGCTGGACATACTGGATCTTCCGCAAGCGCGTCAGCCGCGCACACATCGAACAGGCAGCCCACTAAGACATGCGCCCCCTCGACCCCCGACTCCTGCGCTACGCCACAGCGGCACGCTGGTTTCTCGCCGGCACCGCCGTGGTCAGCCTGGTGCAGACCTTCGCGGTCATCGCCTTCGCCTGGCTGCTCAGCCAAGCGATCACCGGGGCGGTCGAGGGGCGCCCGCTCTCCGAATTGGCGGGCGGGATCGGGGCGCTGGCCGCTGTGGTCGTGCTGCGCGCGGTGCTGATCTGGCTGCAGGAGCTCTTGGCCCAGCGTGCGTCAGCAGTCGTGAAGACCCAGTTGCGTTCGCAGGTGCTGGATGCCGTGGCGCGGCGCGGGCCGGACTGGCTGGCCGGGCGTCAGAGCGCGCAGGTGTCGACGGTCGTCACCACCGGTCTCGACGCGCTCGATAACTACTTCTCCCGCTACCTGCCACAGCTGCTGCTGACCGCGATCGCAACGCCGATCCTGGTGCTCGTGATGCTCACGCAGGATGTGCCGAGCGGGATCACGGTGATCATCGCGTTGCCGCTCATCCCGATTTTCATGATTCTGATCGGCCTGGCGACCCGCGGTGTGCAGAAGTCCCAGTGGGAGTCACTGCAGCACCTGTCGAACGGTTTTCTCGACCTGGTCGGGGGGCTCGGAACCCTGAAGATCTTCGGCCGGGAGAACCGCCAGACCACACGGCTGCGTGCGATCACCGAGGACTACCGTCAGCGCACGATGGCAGTGTTGAAGGTCTCGTTCCTCAGCGGCTTCGTGCTTGAGCTGGCCGCGAGCCTCTCGGTCGCCCTGGTTGCGGTGGGAGTCGGGCTGCGTCTGGTCGACGGTTCGCTGCTGCTCGGGGTGGGTTTGTTCGTGCTGCTCCTCGCCCCGGAAGCGTTCTTGCCGGTGCGACAGGTCGGCGCCCAGTTCCACGCGGCCGCCGACGGTCTCGCGGCGGCGGAGGAAGTCTTCGCGATTCTGGACGAAGATGAGGGGCGAGGTGTCGAACGGGCTGCCAGGACCGATGCGGCCCTGGCCGCTCTGCCGTTCGGGAGGTCGACGGATGCCACGCTCTGCTTCGACGATGTCACGATCATGCGGGGAGACTCACCGGTGATCGACCGATTCACCGCCGAGTTCCGAGCGGGCGAGTTCAGCGTGATCACCGGTCCGAGCGGGGTCGGAAAGTCCACCCTGGTCGCGGCGTTGCAGGGATTCATCGACTATGACGGCATGATCACCCTGGACGACGCACTGCTCCAGCCGGGTTCCTCGCGCGGGTGGCTGGCCTGGTCGGGGCAACGGCCCGGATTGTTCGCCGGGACGATTGCCGAGAATGTGACGCTGGGGGAGGCATCCGTCGATGTCGGCCTGCTGCGCCGCGCGCTCGCCGATGCCGGCGCGGCCGAGCTCGACCCGGAGACGATGTTGGCGGTCGCCGGAGACGGCCTCTCGGGTGGGCAGGCGCAACGCGTGAGCGTGGCGCGTGCCTTCTACCGGGCGCGGGCTGAGGACTGCGCCGTCGTGGTGCTCGACGAGCCGAGCTCGGCGCTGGATGCTGCTGCTGAGGCGGCGCTCATCCACGGGGTGAAGGCGCTCGCCGCCGAGGGGCGTATCGTGATCGTGATCAGCCACCGGCCGGCCGTCTGCGCCGCCGCCGACGCGATCGTCAGAGTTCAGGAGTCCGCTCATGTCTGAGGCGACTCTGACTGCCACAGCGTCGAATGCTGATGCGGCTTCAACCGAGCTGAAGGCCGAGGCCCGGTCGGTGTTGCGGATGGCGCAGCCGCGACCGCGCTGGTTCGTGCCCGGTCTGTTGGCCGGTGTGGGCAGCGCTCTGTCGGCGGTGGCGCTGCTCGCCTGCTCGGCCTGGCTGATCACGCGGGCGGCCGAACAGCCACCGATCATGTTTCTGTCGATGGCCATTGTCGGGGTGCGAGCGTTCGCGCTCAGCCGCTCGGCGTTTCGCTATCTCGAGCGAGTGGTCAGCCATGACGGCGCGTTCCGCCAGCTCGCCGCGCTCCGTGTCGGCGTGTTTCGCCGGTTGGTGCCGCTCGCGCCGGCCGGTTTGTCGGGCACCGGGCGCGGTGACCTGCTGACGCGACTGGTTCGGGATGTCGACGACCTGCAGGATTTGCCGCTGCGCGTCGTGCAGCCGCTGCTGACCTCACTGATCGTTGCGGTGCTGAGTGTCGTCGGAGTCTGGCTGATTCTTCCGGCGGCCGGCATCGCCCTGGCGGCCTGCCTAATCGTCGGAGGGCTGCTCGGAACCGTGCTGTCGGGGGCTGTCGCCGCGTCGTCAGAACGGGCCATCGCCCCGCTCCGCGGTCGGCTGACCAATGACGTGCTCGAAGTGGTCGAGAACCTCGACGTGCTGCGCTCCTTCGACGCACTCGGCGGGCGCCTGGCGACGATCGCCGAGCTTGACGCCCGGCTGCGCCGCGCGACGCTCCGCCGCGCGCTGGGCTCTGGCCTCCAAGCCTCCATCACCTCTCTCGTCGCCGGGGCTGCCACTCTCGCTGCCCTCGTGCTCGGAATCCCGGCTCTCGGTTTGCCCGGTTCCGAGGGCGCACTCGGTGAGTTGAACGGACCGGCACTGGCCGTGATCGTGCTTGTTCCGATGGCCGTGTTCGAGGTGTTCGCCGCGATTCCGGCCGCCCTCGGGGTGTGGCGTCAGGTGCGCGCGAGCGCCGAGCGAGTCGCCGGTGTGGCACCGGCCGTGGTGCCGGTCGAGATTCCTGTTGAGAATCCGTTTGATGTCTCGGCTGCGGCGGAGAACTCCGAAACACCTGTGCCGCTTCGCCCGGTGCTTGAGGTGGCTGACCTCGAGGTGCGCTGGCCGGGGCAGTCGGCTCCGGCGGTTTCGGGCGTGTCATTCCGCCTGCAGCCGGGCGACCGGATGCTGCTGGCTGGGCCGAGCGGTACCGGAAAGACCAGCATCGCCCACGCGCTCGTGCGCTTCCTCGACTACACCGGTTCATATCGGATCGACGGCGTCGAGGCCAGTGAGCTGCCACAGCGCGAGGTGCGACGTGTGGTCGGTCTGTGCGAACAGCGCCCGTGGCTCTTCGACGAGAGCATCCGTCAGAATCTGCTCTTCGCCCGCGACACGGCCACCGACGACGAGCTCTTGGCGGTGCTCGACCGGGTCGGACTCGCCGAGTGGACGGCCGAGCGCGGGGGGCTCGACGCCCAGGTCGGACAGCGCGGCGCCCTCGTCTCGGGCGGGCAGGCGCAGCGGATCGCCGTTGCGCGGGCACTTCTCGCCGACTTCCCGGTGCTGATCCTCGACGAACCAACGGCGAACGTCGACGTGCACCAGGCCGACCGGCTGGTGCGGGATATCCTGCAAGCCGCCGGTGCCGAACGGGTTGTGCTCCTGATCTCGCACACGCCGGTGCCCACCGAGCTCATCACGGCGCGACTCGACCTCACCTCACGGGCCGACTTCTGAGCGGGGCGCGGTGTATCCCGGCGGGCGCGCGCTCTACCCCGCGCCGAGTGGAATACACCGCGCCAGAGCGCTGCGCCCGCCACCTGCGGCGACTCACCCCGGGCTGAAGCTAGACGAAGGGGGGATCGTCGTTGTCGACGGTGTCCGGTGCAGTAGAGCCGGACTCAGTGGAGGCGGAGGCTACCGAGCCGGAGACGGCCGCCCCAGACTCCGCCAGACGCGTCATGTGCCGCGCCTCGCGCCGGTGAAGCCATTTCTTGACGAGGTAGACCAGCACGATGAATGCAGCGATGATGCCCACGAAGATGTAGCCGGCGAAGTGCAGGCGACCCGACAGTTCACGGTAGCTTCCGGCTGCGGCCGCACCGACGCTGACATAGGCGAACGACCAGATCAGACAGGCCGGCACCGTCCAGGCCATGAATGTGCGATAGCGCATGGTGCTCATACCGACGGTGAGCGGAATGAGTGAGTGGAGCACCGGCAGGAAGCGTGACAGAAACACCGCGATCCCGCCGCGCCGTTTCAAATAGTCCTCGGCCTGCATCCAGTTCTTCTCGCCAAGCCGGCGACCGAAGGTGCTCCGCCTGATCCTCGGCCCGAAATAGCGGCCGAGCGCGAACCCGATGCTCTCTCCGATCAGTGCGCCGGCGATCACCGCGAAAACGAGTGCGAAGTACTCGACCGGTGTCTTCACCCCGGTCGCGGCGACGAGCACGATGGTATCGCCCGGCACCACGAGACCGATCAGGACCGATGTCTCCAAGAGGATGCCGACGAAGGCGATGAGCGTGCGAACGACCGGGTCAACACTTGACACCGTGTCGAGGATCCAGCCGAGAATGTCGTTCACCCCAGACAGCCTAGGCGGTGCGCGCGTACGGCGAGGCAGCGCCGGATGGCGGAGTTCAGGCGGGCGTGATCCGCAGCAGCACGCGGTCCTTGTTGCCGGACTTGCCCAGCCGTTCGATGAACATGAAGATGCGGTACTCGAGGCCGTATTTTGCGCCGAAGACAGTGGTGAGTAGAGCCCGACTTGCGTCGTCGTCGGCGATCGTCGCAACGCCGACGGTGCAGACGGCATCCGCTTCGACCTTTCCGCTGCGGCCGCACGGTCTCATCTCGACACGGTCGCTGTTGCGGACGCGCTTGACCTTTCCGCTCACTTTCGGAGTCGTCACGATCAAGTCATCGCCGTCTCTGGCAATCCACACCGCGGTCGAAACGGGCTCGCCGCTCTTTCGAAATGTGGTCAGGGAGATGAAGCGCTTGTCGGCGAGGGTTGGGAAATCAGCGGTAATAGGCACCAGCACAGAATAGACGAGCGGGCGGTGCGAACCGAGTGAAATCACGCTGAGTGACCCACTCGCTCGGCCAGGAAGTCTTCCCAGGTGCGTCGGCCAATCGCCTGATCGGGTGCCAAATTAGCGCCGGCGCGAATCGCACGCGCGGCGGAGCCGGGCATGCGGAGCGGCACCAGAACACGGTGCCGATGTGCGGCTGACAGATAGTCACGGAGCAGATCAGCCACAGGGTAGATGCGCGGTCCGCCGAGATCGGGCACCCGGCCGGCCGGTTCACTGAGCGCGAGATCGACCAATCGGGCCGCGACCTCGCCGGAGTCGACCGGCTGAAACCGGAACCCGGTCGGCGACGGCATCGCCGGTAACTTCACCATTTGTTTGGCCACGAGAACCAGCAGGTCGTAGAACTGGGTGGCACGCAGTGTCGTGAAGGGGAGGCCCGACTGGGCAATCACCCGTTCGGCGGCCAGTTTCGAGCCGAAATACCCGAACATGGCGCGGTCGGCCTTGCTGCGGAGCGGGATGCGACCGGCGCCGACGACGGAGATGAAGACGAGATGAGGTCGGCCGTCGAGGGAGGCGGCACGCACGAGGTTTTGTGCTTTCAGACCATCGCCGGAGGGACCCCCTGCACAGTGAATGATGATTTCGACCCCCTGCACCGCGCTGTCGATTCCCACGCCGGTGGACAGATCTCCGATGAAAAACTCGACGCCGGCCCGAGGCGGCTGCGGGCTTCGGCTGAGAACTCGCACCTCCTGTCCGGTTTTCTGCAGAAGCTCAACGACCTGGCGGCCCAGGGTGCCGGTTCCGCCGGTGACGAGAATGGGTGAAGTCATCGTGTCTCCCTTCCGCTGCCCATCATGTCGCGCGATGCCGCCCAGCGACAGGGGGTCTTCATGCGCCGAGTGCGTGCCGGGTCACGCCGTAGGCTGGGACCGTGTCTGCGACGGTCCGAGCTTTTCCCCTGGCGCACTGGTGGGAACCCGCGCACGTCTTTCAGACCCTCTACGGCGCGAGTAGCCACGCCTTCTGGCTCGATGCCGGAATCGACGCAGAGCGCGGCTTCAGCTATCTGGGAGCCGCGACCGAGCGCTCACGTTTTGTGACGGCATCCGTGTCTGAGGCAACGGTGACCGTGACGCTGCCGGCGGCCGCCGCCGCCCTGCCCTCCGCCGCCCCTCAGATTTCGCGGCAGACAATTTTCGACTACCTCGGTGACGACCTCGGCGACGACCTCGGCGACGACCTCGCCTCTGTCGACGGGCTGCCGTACTCGGCCGACGAGGACGCCCGGGTGGGTGCGGACGCCGGCGGATTCCGCCTGGGGTGGGTGGGCTGGCTGGGTTACGAGTTGGGCGCCCAGACGGTCGGGGCACCGGCCCATGTGTCGCGGTACCCGGATGCCGCCCTGCTGCATGTGGATCGCGCGCTCATGTTCGACCACGGTGCCCGGCAGGTCAGCGTTCTCGCCCTCACCGAGGGTGGTGCGGATGCCGCGGCGCTCGAACGCTGGACGTCGGAACTCGAATCGCGGCTCACGAACACACCCTCCGGTGCGTCGCCCCGCGCTGCCGCGGTGCCGCCGATCGGTGCCCGCTGGCGGCACACCGAGCACGAGTACGCCGACCTTATTCGTCATTGCCAGCAGTCGATCACCGCCGGCGACGCCTACCAGATCTGTCTCACCAATGAGATCGCGCTCGACCTGCGACCCGATCCACTCGACACCTACCTGGCCCTTCGCTCCGGGAGCCCCAGCCATCACGGGGGACTGCTGCGATTCGGTGATATCGCGCTGCTGAGCGCCTCACCCGAACAGTTCCTGACGGTGACGCCTGACCGCCGCATCGTGACCAAACCGATCAAGGGCACCCGCCCACGCGGTACCGACGCGGTCGAAGACGCTCAGCTGCACGATGAGCTCCTGGCCAGCGACAAGGAGCGCGCCGAGAACCTGATGATCGTCGATCTCATGCGCAATGACCTCGGCCGCATCGCGAAGCTCGGCACGGTCTCGGTGTCCCATTTGCTGGCCGTCGAAAGCTACGCGCACGTGCATCAGCTCGTCAGCACCATCGAGGCGCAGCTGGCCGACGGCGTTACCGTCACGGATGCCGTCGCCGCCTGTTTCCCGGCCGGCTCCATGACGGGTGCGCCCAAGCGAAGCGCCATGACGATTCTCGACGGGCTGGAAGGCGGACCGCGGGGAATCTACGCCGGAGCGTTCGGCTATTTCGGCCTCGACGGCTCGGTCGACCTGGCCATGGTCATCCGCAGCATCGTTCTGGATGCCGACGGCGCCACAATCGGCACGGGAGGCGGAATCACCGCGCTGTCCGATCCTCGCGAGGAGATCGAGGAGACCCGGGTCAAAGCGGCTGCCTTGCTGGCCGCGCTGGGCGTTCGCGTTTAGTACCCTAGAAGCTTGGACGTCGCTCACAGGAGCTCGTCTGTCTGAGCGAACGCTCCCTCACTGCATTGAATGAGAGTCACGTGGCACACGAGCACGACAACACACAGAACTGGGCCGAGGCCGAGGGCGACATCTACGACTTCGCCGCGATTCAGGCGAAGTGGCAGCCGATCTGGGACGAGCTCGCGCCGTTCGAGACGAACGACCCCGACGACAGCCGTCCGCGCAAGTACGTGCTCGACATGTTCCCCTACCCGTCGGGCGACCTCCACATGGGGCACGCCGAGGTGTACGCCCTCGGCGACATCGTGGCCCGCTACTGGCGCCACCAGGGCTTCAACGTGCTGCACCCGATCGGCTGGGACTCCTTCGGCCTGCCCGCCGAGAACGCCGCCATCAAGCGCGGAATCGACCCGCGCGGCTGGACCTACGACAACATCGCGCAGCAGAAGAAGAGCATGAAGCTCTACGCGGCATCCTTCGACTGGTCGCGTGAGATTCACACCAGCGACCCCGAGTACTACAAGTGGAACCAGTGGCTGTTCCTGCAGATGTACAAAAAAGGCCTCGCCTACCGCAAGGACAGCTGGGTCAACTGGGACCCGGTAGACCAGACGGTTCTGGCCAACGAGCAGGTTCTGGCCGACGGCACGAGCGAGCGCAGCGGCGCCGTCGTGGTCAAGAAGAAGCTCACCCAGTGGTACTTCAAGATCACCGATTACGCCGACCGCCTGCTCGACGACCTCAACCAGCTCGAGGGCGCCTGGCCGTCGAAGGTGCTGCAGATGCAGCGCAACTGGATCGGCCGTTCGATCGGTGCGGATGTCGACTTCACGATCGAAGGACGCGAAGCGCCGGTCACCGTCTTCACGACGCGCCCCGACACGCTGTTCGGCGCGACCTTCATGGTCGTCGCCCCCGACGCCGACCTCGCCTCGGAGCTCGTCGCGGATGCCGCCCCCGAGTTGCAGGCTGCGTTCAAGGAATACCTGGTCAAGGTGCAGAACAGCACTGAGATTGAGCGTCAGGCCACCGACCGCGAGAAGACCGGTGTGTTCCTTGGCCGCTACGCGATCAACCCGGTCAACGGCGAACGCCTGCCGATCTGGGCCGCTGACTACGTGCTCGCCGACTACGGCCACGGCGCCGTGATGGCCGTGCCCGCCCACGACCAGCGCGACCTCGACTTCGCCCGCGCCTTCGACCTGCCGGTGCGCGTCGTCGTCGACACCCTCGCCCCGGTCACCGGCACGATCCCCGTGGTCACCGAGGCCATGCTCGACGGAAGCGAAGAGCTGCCGCAGCTGGACCCCGCCGAGACGGGCATCGCGCTGGCCGGCGAAGGTCGCCTGATCAACTCGGGCGCCCTGAGCGGCATGAGTAAGAACACCGCCGTCGCGGCGATGATCGAGAAGCTCACCGCCGACGGCACCGGTCGTGCCGCCAAGAACTACCGCCTGCGCGACTGGCTGATCAGCCGCCAGCGGTACTGGGGCACCCCCATCCCGATCATCCACGGCGAAGACGGCACCGAGATTCCGGTTCCCGAGGACCAGCTGCCCGTGCTGCTGCCGTCGACCGAGGGCCTCGATCTCAAGCCCAAGGGAACCTCGCCGCTCGGCGGGGCGACCGACTGGGTCAACGTGCCGAACCCGATTGACGGCACCCCGGCCAAGCGCGACGCCGACACGATGGACACCTTCGTCGACAGCTCCTGGTACTTCCTGCGCTTCCTCAATCCGAACGACGACACCCAGGCGTTCGACCCGAAGGAAGCCGACAAGTGGGCACCGGTCGACCAGTATGTCGGTGGCGTCGAACACGCCATCCTGCACCTGCTCTACGCCCGCTTTATCACCAAGGTGCTGCACGACCTCGGTTACCTCAACTTCACCGAGCCGTTCAGCGCGCTGCTGAACCAGGGCATGGTCATCCTCGACGGCGCCAAAATGTCGAAGAGCAAGGGCAACCTGGTCTACTTCACCGAGGAGATCGAGCGTCACGGTGTCGACGCGGTGCGCTTGACGATGGCGTTCGCCGGGCCGCCGGAAGACGACATCGACTGGGCCGACGTGTCGCCGGTCGGTTCATCGAAGTTCCTCGCCCGTGCCTGGCGCATGGCCAAGGACGTCACCAGCGCGCCCGACGTCGACTGGTCGACCGGTGACGTGGCCCTCCGCCGCGTGACCCACCGCTTCCTGGCCGACGCGCCGGGCCTCACCGAGTCGTTCAAGTTCAACGTGGTCGTCGCCCGTCTGATGGAGCTCGTCAACGCCACCCGCAAGGTGATCGACTCCGGTGCGGGTGCTGCGGATGCCGCGGTGCGCGAAGCCGCAGAAGTCACGGCCATGGCCCTGAACCTGTTCGCCCCGTACACCGCCGAAGACATGTGGGAGCGCCTCGGCTACGAGCCGTGTGTCGCCCTCGTGCAGTGGCGCAAGGCCGACCCGACCCTGCTCGTGACCGAATCGGTGACGGCTGTCGTTCAGGTCGACGGCAAGGTGCGCGACCGACTCGAGATCTCCCCGAAGATCGACGCCGACGATCTCGAGAAGCTGGCTCGCGAGTCGGAGGCCGTCGTTCGGGCCATCGGCGATCGTGAGATCGTCAAGGTCATCGTGCGGGCGCCGCGTCTCGTGAGCTTCGTCACGAAGCCGTAGCTTCTTCGAACTTTTCGCTCTCTGCACGAGCCGACATCCTCACCGGATGTCGGCTCGTGTTGGTTAACCGAGCGAGTTCGTAAGTCGGCCAATTTCGTTGCGACCACGTGGGCCGATCTCACGAATCGATTCTGGCGTGGGGAATCCCGCTGGGCGTGCACCATTTCGCACGCCCACGGGGATTTCGCACGCCCGCGTGGAAGCCTGCCCTTTCGGTGGTCGAGCTTGTCGAGACCGCGCGAGCCGACCTCTCCACCTGACCTCTCCACACGACCTCCACAGTCCCGACCGGGCGTCGGTTGCTCACCGATTCCCGGCCCGCCAGAATTCGGCACCCCAGCCCGGCATAACCTGCCGAAATGGAGCCAGATTCCGCGGCAGATCCGCTTGCCCAGCTGCATCCGGCTGCGCGTGCGGCCTCGCCGCGGGTGCGCATCGGAATCGGAGCTGCGATCGTGCTGCTGATTCTTGCCCTGATCGTCGCCGTTGTCGTCTCAGCGTTCGGCCAAGAATCCGGAAGTGAGGTGGTGACTCCGGGCAGCGTGGCGACGAGCCTATCGCCGAACGGCTCAGCTCGCGAAACGGAGGCAGGGCCGGCACCCTCCACGACTGGTCCGGGCGCCGGAGGCGGCGCCGGTGAAGGTGACCAAGGCGCTTTTCTCTTCGTGCATGTGCTTGGCGCCGTGCGTCGGCCCGGGCTGTTCCAGCTTGCCGACGGTTCCCGGGTCGTCGACGCGATCGCGGCGGCCGGAGGGTTGTCGGAGGCCGGAGACCCGGCCGGGGTGAACCTGGCCCGGCCGGTCAGCGACGGCGAACAGCTCTACGTTCCGGCGCGCGGCGAGGCGCAGCCGCAAGCTCCGCCGGGTGGAGGGGCCGCTGGTGGCGCACTCGGAGGAGCCGCCAACCTGGCGGACGGCAGTGCCGCAGCCGGCCTGGTCAATCTGAACACGGCGACCGTTGCCGACCTCGACTCGCTGCCACGGATCGGACCGGCGATGGCCCAGCGCATCATCGACTTCCGCACCGCGAATGGGCGGTTCAGCAGCGTGGACGAGCTGCAGAACGTGACAGGGATCGGACAGAAGACTTTCGATGGCCTGAAAGATCTGGTGACGGTGTGACCCTCGATCTGCGACTGGCCGGCCCGGCGATAGCGGCCTGGGCGGCGGCCGGGGTGTTGATCGCGACGCCGGCCGCCGTGGCCGCGTGGGCGTGCGCGGTGCTCTGGGCGACATCCGGCGCGGTGCTGGGCTGGTTGCTCCTGTCGCGCCAGGCACGGTCGAGCGGGTCGTGGCGGGCGATGATCGCGGTCTCCTGCGCGACGGCGGCGCTGGTCGCATCCGTCGTAGCGATGACGATGCCCAGCCGGCTTCCCCAGAGCGTCAGCGCCGCCGCCGATCGGGCTGCCGTGACGGCGACGCTGACGGTGTGGTCGAGCCCGGTGACCGCACCCGCGTTCGGGGCGAGCGCATCGGGCGCGCCCGGGGCGCCGGGCACACCGAGTGCGTCAGTCGAGCGCGTGCGGTTTCGGGCCACCCTCACCCGGCTGACAGTGCACAACGTGGGCAGGCGAATGTCCGTGCCCGTGCTGGTCTTCACAGAGACCCCGCCGGTGGTCGCAGGGGACCCGGCGAACCCGCGGTCCCGGCTCCGCATCGGTAGCGAGATTGAACTCGACGGTCATCTCGTCGCCACCGCACCCGGTGATGCGGCCTCGGCACTTTACTTCGGGCGCAGTCCTCCCCGCCTCGTGGCACAACCGCCCGTCTGGCTGGAGTGGGCGGATGCGCTGCGCACGCAGTTCTCGGCCGCCGCCGCCCGGCTTCCCGGCGACGGAGCCCAACTCCTGCCGGGCCTCGCAATCGGCGACACCAGCGCCGTCGATGCCACGCTCGATTCGGCGATGAAAACCAGTTCGCTCAGTCACCTCACGGCGGTTTCTGGAGCTAATTGTGCTGTCGTCGTCGCCGGGATCATGCTTCTGACGCGGTCGCTTGGCCTGCGTCGGCGCTGGCGGATTGTCTTCTCACTCGTGGCGCTGCTCGGCTTCGTGGTGCTCGTCACGCCGGAACCCAGCGTGCTGCGGTCGGCGGTGATGGCATCCGTCGTCTTGATCGTCGGCGGCCTCGGGCGCACCGGCCGCGGAGTGCCGACGCTCTGCCTCGTGGTCATCGGCCTGCTCGCCATCGACCCGTGGCTTGCGCGCAACTATGGATTCGCGCTCTCGGTGCTCGCGACCGGCGGTCTGCTGCTGCTGGCCGGGCCGCTGACCCGGGTGCTGACCCGTTGGATGCCGAAGTTCATCGCGGCCGCCATCGCCATCCCGCTTGCCGCCCAGCTCGCCTGCCAGCCGGTTCTGTTGCTCTTGACGCCGTCACTGGCGTCGTACGGGGTGCCGGCCAATCTCCTGGCCGCCCCGGCTGCTCCGCTCGCGACGATCATCGGCCTTGTCGCCTGCGTATTGATCCCGGTCTGGCCCTGGCTCGCCAACCTTCTGGTGCACCTGGCCTGGCTGCCGTCGGCGTGGATCGCGGCGGTCGCCCAGGCTGTCGCGACGCTGCCGGGCAACCGGCTTCCGTGGCTGGACGGCGTGCTCGGGGTGCTGCTGATCGGCGGGGTGACGGTGCTTGCCCTGCTGCTCGTGTTTCGGCCGCCCGAGATGAGGCCATCGTCGACGGTGGGGCGCTTCGTGGAATCGGGGAGCCGGCCCGGCGTGAATCCGCCGGGGCGCGCGGAGAGGCGCGCAGTGAGGCGTGCGCTGCGGCCGGACGTTCGGCGCGCGACGCTCGGCAGGCGTCCGCTCTGGCGGATCCTGGCCTCCGCGGTGTTGCTCATCGTCGCCGGGTCCTACGCCGGAACCCTGCTCGGAGCGGGGGTCAGTCGGGCCGCCGGCATCCCCGACAACTGGCAAATCGCGGCCTGCGATGTGGGCCAGGGCGATGCGGTGATCGTGCGCGACGGCACCGCGCACGCTCTGATCGATGTCGGACCAGACCCCGCCCTACTCACCGCTTGTTTAACCGACCTCGGGGTCAGCCGCATCGAACTCCTCGTGCTCACTCACTACGACCTCGACCACGTTGGTGGCCTCGACGCCGTCGTCGGGCGCGTCGACCGTGCCATCGTCGGGGCACCGGCGAACGCGAAAGATGAGTGGCTGCTACACCGTCTGACCGGCGGGGGAGCGCAGGTGAGTGTGGCCGCGCGCGGGGACACCGGCATGCTCGGCCGGTTGCGGTGGGACGTGTTGTGGCCCCCGACCTCGGCCGCCCGAAGCGGCGGCGTCGACCTTGCCGGTAACGGGGGGAGTGTGATCGTCGGGTTTGACGGCCGGGGCATCAGCTCGATCTTTCTCGGCGACCTGGGCGAGGAGGCGCAGGGCGGCCTCCTCTCCACGTCACTTCCGGCCGCGGTAGATGTGGTCAAGGTCGCCCACCATGGTTCCCGCGATCAAAGCGCCGCACTCTACGCCCGCCTGCACGCGACAGTGGGGCTGATCTCGGTCGGGGCCGACAACGGCTACGGGCATCCAACTCAGTATCTGCTCGACCTCCTCGCGTCGGTCGGCACGGTGAGCGTACGCACCGACCGGCAGGGGATGATTCTGGTCGCCCCATCCACGGAAGGGCACGGAGCGCTGTCGGTATGGACAGAGCGGCAGACCACCCCGCAGGCCACGAGTTCGGCCGACCTCCGGCCCGCGACCGCATCGAGGCCGCCCCGCCCCGGCTAGGCTGGAATCAGCAATCGAAGGGAACTCACGTGGCTGCACGACCTGCTGCACGAACTGCAGCGCCGAGCCGGGCGACGAAGGCCGCGGCCATCCCGCAGCTAGCCTGGCACCAGGTGCGACCGGCACCCATCGTTCTCGTTTCCGGAACCGAAACCGTGCTGGCCGAGCGCGCCATCCGCCAGCTGCGCGATTTTCTGAAACTCGAAGACCCGAGCCTCGAGGTCAGCGATGTTCAGGCCGACAGCTATGCGCCGGGGGAGCTCGTCACGCTGGCCAGCCCGTCGCTCTTTGACGAGCCACGGCTGATCAGAGTCAGTGCGGTCGAGAAATGTAGTGACTCTTTCCTGGCCGAGGCGCTGGAGTACCTCGAGAATCCGGCCGACGGCGCGTATCTCGTTTTGCGTCATGCCGGCGGTGTGCGCGGCAAGAAGCTCCTCGACGCGATTCGTTCTGGAACTGGCGGCGGCATCGAGATTGTCTGCGCAGAACTCAAGAAAGACACCGAGAAATATGACTTCGCGTCGGCCGAGTTCAAGACAGCCGGCAAGCGCGTCACCGCGAGCGCCCTGCGCGCGCTCGTCGGAGCGTTCTCCGACGATCTGGCCGAACTGTCGGCCGCCTGCCAGCAGCTGATCGCCGATTCTAGTGCCGAAGTGACCGAGACCACGGTTGACCGCTACTACGGCGGCCGGGTCGAGGCCAACGCGTTCAAGGTGGCGGATGCCGCCATCGCCGGACGCAACGGCGAAGCGTTGGTGATTCTGCGGCACGCTCTCGCGTCGGGCGCCGATCCGGTGCCGGTCGTTGCTGCTTTCGCGAGCAAGATCCGCACGATGGCGAAACTGTATGGGGTGCGTGGCGCAACCGGCCAACTCGCCTCTCAATTCGGTCTGGCGCCCTGGCAGGTCGAGCGTGCCCAGCGCGACCTCCGTGGCTGGACCGACGAAGGCCTCGCCCGGTGCATCCAGGCTCTCGCCGAGACGGATGCCAGCGTGAAGGGTGCCGGGCGCGACCCGGTCTTCGCGATCGAGCGTCTGATCGGGATTATCACGCGTCGGGGCGCCGAGGCCTAACTCGCTCGGCACCGCTGAACCCGGATCGCCTAGTCAGAAGCGCCTTCAGCTGCTGGCCAGCCCGAGGCGCCGACCGCCAGGAACCCGCCGAAGCAATTCGCCGACGACACCACCACCGACCATGACCCGTCCCAGGAGGATTGAAATATGCACACCAGAACACTCGGACAGGGTCTCCAGGTTTCCGCGATCGGGCTCGGCGCGATGGGCATGTCGCAGAGCTATGGCCCCAACCCCGGCGACCGTGCCGAGATGATCGGCGTGCTGCGGTCCGCCGTCGAGCACGGCGTCACATTCTTCGACACCGCTGAGGTCTACGGACCGTACGACAACGAGGAACTCGTCGGTGAGGCCCTCGAACCCCTGCGTGACCAGGTCGTGGTCGCCACCAAGTTCGGCTGGGACATCCAGAACGGCCACAGCGTCGGATTGGACAGCCGCCCCGAGCAGATCCGTCGCGTCGCCGAGGCTTCCCTGAGGCGGCTGCGCTCCGACACGATCGACCTGTTCTACCAGCACCGCGTCGACCCCGACGTGCCCATCGAGGACGTGGCCGGCACTGTCGGCGAACTCGTCGCCGAGGGCAAGGTCAAGCACTTCGGGCTGTCCGAGGCCTCGGCCGCCACAATCCGGGCCGCGCACGCCGTCCACCCCGTCACCGCCGTCCAGAGCGAGTACTCGCTGTGGACCCGCGATCCTGAGACCGACGTGCTGCCGACGTTGGCGCAGCTGGGCATCGGTTTCGTGCCGTTCAGCCCGCTGGGCAAGGGGTTCCTCACCGGCACCGTCGACACGTCCACGACCTTCAGCGACGCCGACATCCGCCAAAAGGTCCCGCGCTTCGAGGCGGAAAACCTCGCCGCGAACCAAGCCCTCGTCGACCAGGTCAAAGACCTCGCTAGCCGCACGGACACGACTCCGGGGCAGATCGCGCTGGCCTGGTTACTTGCACAGCAGCCATGGATCGTGCCAATCCCCGGCACCCGCCGCACGGCCCGCATTCAGGAGAACGCCGCCGCGACGACGGTCGCCCTCTCCGCCGACCAATTGGCTGATCTGAACTCCCTCGCCCGCAGGATCGGTGTACGCGGCGACCGCTACAACGCCACCCATATGGCTTACGTCAACCAGTAAGCCTGCGCTGGCTACGATCAACGGGCCGAGTCTGGCGGTTCGAGTCATACCCTCGAGCAGCGAACATCCGCCGGGCAACGCGAAAGGCCCCCACCTCGAGAGGTGGGGGCCTTGTCGTCAGACACGCACGAGGCGCATCCGAGAAGAACGACTAAACGAGTGCGTTGACCGACTTCGAGATTGCGGACTTCTTGTTCGCAGCCTGGTTCTTGTGAATGACACCCTTGCTGACAGCCTTGTCGAGCTTCTTCGAAGCCAGAACGAGGGATGCAGCAGCCTTGTCCTTGTCGCCAGCGATGACGGCGAGGCGCGTGGCGCGGATGGCGCGCTTGAACTCGCTCTTGACCGCCTTGTTGCGCTCCTGAGCCTTCTTGTTGGTGCCAATACGCTTGATCTGCGACTTGATATTTGCCACTTTTATTTGCTTTCGTTAGTTGCTAATTGGATGTGCCGCGCGGCGGTAGAGGGGCGCTTTGCGGCTAGTCGTGTGGGGTGGGACCCAACACGCAAGTCAACAAGCAACGTTATCAGCTTAATCGTCGGGGCGACAATCGACTCAGACATTGCCTGCAGGTGATCGCCTCCGATGTTGCGCTCGCCCCGATTTTGAGAGCCGACTCGAGCACGTCGCCGGTCGTTGATCAGGCTTTTCGGATCGTCCCGAGGTCGCGGGCCTTGGCCACCGCGGCGGTACGCGACGTCACGCCGAGCTTCGTGAAAATGTGCACGAGGTGCGATTTCACGGTTGCCTCGCTGAGAAAGAGGTCCTGACCGATCTCCCGGTTCGAGCGCCCGGCGGCCACCAACCCCAGCACCTCGGCCTCGCGCAGGCTGAGCTGCGTTTCCGGGGCGTGGGTGCGGGTATCGAGTCGGCTGGCCACCGCCGGGGCGAGCGCGCTCTCCCCGGCAGCCGCGGCACGAACCGCGGCGATGAGCTCGGCCGGCGGGGCATCCTTCAACAGGTAGCCACTGGCTCCGGCCTCGATCGCGCCGAGGATATCGGCATCCGTGTCGTAGTTGGTCAGCACAAGCACGCGCGGCGCGCCGGGCCGGGAACGCACCTGACGGGTCGCCTCCGCGCCGTGCAGCACGCCGCCGAACTGCAAGTCCATCAGCACGAGGTCGACATTGCCGGATGCCGCGGCGGCGACGGCCTCCTCGGCTGTCTGGGCTTCGGCGATGACTTCCATGTCTGGTTCGGCCGAGAACAGCGCACGCAGTCCGGCGCGCACGACGGGATGGTCATCGGCCAGCAGCAGTCGAATCATCGGGCCACCTCCTCCAGCGGAAAGGTCACGGCGAGCGCCGTGCCGCCGCCCGGCGCCGATTCCAACACGAATGTACCGCCGAGCTGCTCGACACGCTGACGGATGGCGACAAGCCCGAAGGACTTGTGCTGTTCCCCCGATGCGGCCGGCGTCGGCGTGAAGCCGCGTCCGTTGTCGACGATGTCAAGGGCGACCTCGTCGGTCATGTAGCTGAGGGTGACTTCGGCCCGGGTGGCTCCCGCGTGCTGGGCGACGTTGGCGAGGGAGCCCTGGGCGATGCGCAGGAGCGTCGCCTCCAAGCGCATCGGGAGCGCGACCGGCTCGCCGGTGATGTGGAGGCTCACGACCGTGTGCACATCGGATTGCGCGGCTTCGGCGGTTGCCGTCTCGGCCAGGCGTTGCAGCGCCCCAGGGAGCGTCTGCTCGACGAGCGCCGGCGGGGTGAGCTCGCTGATGAAGCGACGCGTCTCCTGCAGGTTGGCCGCTGCCGTCTCCCTGGCGAGCCGCAGGTGGTCGCGCGCCGTCGCATCCGTCACGGTGCGTTCGGCGGCATGCAACAGCATCTGGATGCTCGACAGCCCCTGCGCGATCGTGTCATGAATCTCGCGGGCCAGACGCTCACGCTCGGCGAGCGTGCCTGCGGCACGTTCGGTGGCGGCGAGCTCTGCGCGCGTGGCGATGAGATCGGCGATGAGGGCTTGCCGTTCGGACGCCTCACGGAGCAACGCCTGGTAGGCCATCCCGATGGCGATGGCGACTCCGGCGCCGATGAGCGGGCCGAGTACGGTGCCGATGCTCAAACCCAGATGGTAGGTGAGCGCCCAGATGGCCAGGAGCACGCTGATCATCACTGCAGGGATGCCCCAGCGCAGCGGAAGAACATGAAGCTCGAGGAAGAACAGGGGGAAGACGAGGTAGGCGGCGTCGGAGGCGAACAGAGTCAATACCAGCCAGAGCGCCATCAGGGTGATCAGCCAGACCGGGATGACCCATGGTGCATGGTGCGTGCGCGCGAGGTTGCCGCCGCCGATGTAGACGCCGAGAAAGAGAGCGGCAAGCGTGACGACGACACCGGGCAACGGCCAGACGCCGAACAGCGCGCGAACGATGACAAGCGCGGTGAGGGCGCCGATCATCACGTGCAAGCCGATCCGAAGCACGGTGAAGACGGGGGTCAGCGCCGAGTGGGGGAGGCGGTCGCCGATGTTGGCGTCGGGCAGTGTGGTGGCGTCGCGGGTTGACATTGCTTTCAGCCTAGCCAGCGCGCTTGGAATCGGGCATCCATCGAAGTGGGGAGGATTTCGCCGGCATCAATGTTGGCGGATGCGGCGCAGCAGTTCGAGTCGGTCACTAGGATCACTGCAACACCAAGGGGGAAACATGGCATCGTTCACTGCGCGCCAACGGACGGCCGCAGCCGTCGCACTGGCTTGCTTCAGTCTGACCGTGATGGCGGGCTGCAGTAGCACCGTCGGAACCGCAACGCCCAGCCCGACGGCGACGGCGACGGCGCCGTTGGCCGTCACCATTCCGATGCCCGACATCGGACCATCGCCGACCGCCCCGCCGTTGTCTCCGGAGGAGAAGGAACGGCAGAGGGTGGCGTCACAGGATGCGCTCTGGGGCACCGTGTTGGCGACCTATCCCACCGCCCAGCGCCCCGAGGTGTCGTTCACCGAATACCTGACCGACGACAACCGGCTCGAGGTGCGCTCGTCCTGCTTCGCGGCAGCCGGGCTGAAGGTGGAGACGGGGTCGAATGCCGATGGCGTCGTCTTGTCGGTGAGTCCGCAACCCACAAACGAGGCAGAGGCCGTGAGCGCCTTCGTCTGCGACGCGGAGCATCCGAACGAACCGTTCCCTCTGCCGAACGACGCAGTGTTGAGCTGGGTCTACGACTATCTCACGCAGTTTCTCGCTCCCTGCTACGCGGCAAACGGGGTCGAGTACCCTGCACCGCCCACGAAGGAGGATTTCGTCGCACAATGGCCGAACCAGAACTGGTTCCCGTCGATACGGGAACAGATCGGAATGGCCCAGGAAGAAGCCATCTACAAGGCGTGCCCCACGGCGAACTAGTGGACTGATCTCATCTTCGGTACGTGGAGATCCTTTCGCTGCGTAAGCACCTATGGAAGGCTGGCCCGATGAGTGGCTCACCGCATCACATCGAGCTCGTGGGGGACAGCGCAGCATGACTCTCGCCTGGAGAAACGTCGTGGCCATGCTGGTCAACCCCGACCTGCGCCGCGCGTATGCCGAGGTCGTGCTGGCCGAGCCAGTGGCCAAGCCGTTGACGGATGTCCAGCGCGGTAAAGCCCTCGGCAAACTGGAGCAGGCCGGTTTCGTTACGCGCGTCGAGGACGGAGCGCTGCGGGTCGCGACAGAGCCCCTGATTGCGCTTCTCGCGGAGGCCCCCGACCGGCCGGCGCGGGAAGGGCCCCAACGGTTTCTGACCGCTGACGGTCAGATCGATCGCTATCCGGCGAATGGGGAGGAACGCCGTCTGTTTCTTGCCTGGATTGCGAGCCAGGCCTTCGAAGCGGGAGAGGTCTTGACCGAGCGCGCCGTGAACGAGCGACTCAGCGTCTTCGGCCCCGACGTCGCCGGGCTGCGTCGCGCTCTCATAGATCAGGGTGTGCTCGAACGCACGCGCAGCGGAAGTTCGTATGCGCTCGC
The DNA here is from genome assembly GCF_052113185.1 of Leifsonia sp. YAF41. Taxonomy (NCBI): domain Bacteria; kingdom Bacillati; phylum Actinomycetota; class Actinomycetes; order Micrococcales; family Microbacteriaceae; genus Leifsonia; species Leifsonia sp. YAF41. Next base: position 110,254 of record NZ_JBFRCS010000011.1, on the reverse strand, counting down.
CGCCCAGGCCGGTGCCTCCGCTGAATCCGCCGCATCCGCTGAGTCCTGACCACCACGCTGAATCCCAATCGTCACGTTGTGCGATTGCGCGATGCTCAGGCAGAATTCAGGTTCGGACCTGGTGAGAGCCCAGCCATTCGGCTAGCGTTGCTCTGCTGAGTTCTCGCACACACACCACTTTGAAGGAGGTGAGACCCATCAACGCACGTCAGGTATCGGGCCTCTCCTCCCGCCACCGTGTGACTCACACGGCGTAGGTGACGAGAGCGCCCATCGGTCAGTCCGAAAGGCTCACTCATGTCAGCAACTCCCACAACACTTTCTGAATCAGTCATCGTCACTCGGCTTCGGGCGGCCGGGTGCGTCTTCGCCGAAGACGAGGCGCGCTTGCTTCTCGCGGCGCCGGTATCTCCTACCGAGCTCGCCGAGATGGTCGACCAACGCATTTCGGGGCTGCCGCTCGAGCACATCCTCGGCTGGACCTCCTTCTTCGGGCTCCGCATCGAGGTGGACCCCGGCGTCTTCGTTCCACGCCGACGCAGCGAATTTCTGGTGCACGAGGCGGCGGCGCTCGCCGGGCCAGGAGCGACCGTGCTCGACCTGTGCTGCGGATCGGGTGCCTTAGGGGTTGCCCTCGCCTCGGTTGTCTCCGGCATCGAGTTGCACGCCGCCGACATCGAACCCGCTGCGGTGCTCTGCGCTCGCCGCAACGTCGAGGCACTCGGAGGCCACGTTTACCAGGGCGACCTCTACGCGCCGCTCCCCGCGGCGCTCCGCGGACGCGTCGACATCCTGCTGGCCAACACTCCCTATGTGCCCACGGATGCGATCGGCCTGATGCCACCGGAAGCCCGCTTCCATGAGCCTCACGTCACACTTGACGGGGGAGTCGACGGCCTCGACGTGCAACGTCGGGTGGTGGCATCCGCTTCAGATTGGCTGTCACCAGGCGGACACCTGTTCGTCGAGACCGGCGAAGGCCAGGCGGCGACAACGGCCGAGATCTTTGAGGCCCACGGCCTGAGTGCGCGAATCGCCGCTTCCGACGAGCTCTACGCGACAGTCGTGATCGGCACGCTTCGCACCTAGTCGCCACTGAGCCAGCTGATCGCTTCCCGGCCCCGTCGCGATCCGAGATACTGCCGCGCGTGCGCCCAAATCGTCGCCGAAGGCCAGCCCAAGTGACGATTTGAGCGCACAAGCGGGGGTTTGGCCGCCATCGGGACGCACACGTGACACGACCGAAAGGCAGAAGCGGCGCCCAATGCCGTCCGGTCATGGGAGAATTGCCAGATCATGTCACCGAGAGCTCTCAAGGCGCTTGAACCGGCCGCAACTGCCCCCGCGTTCATCCGTAACTTCTGCATCATTGCCCACATCGACCACGGCAAGTCGACCCTTGCCGACCGGATGCTGCAGATCACCGGCGTCGTCGACGACCGGGCGATGCGCGCCCAGTACCTCGACCGCATGGACATCGAGCGCGAACGTGGCATCACCATCAAGAGCCAGGCCGTGCGCATGCCGTGGGAACTCGACGGTCAGACCTACGCGCTGAACATGATCGACACCCCCGGCCACGTTGACTTCACCTACGAGGTCTCCCGCAGCCTGGCCGCCTGCGAAGGCGCGATCCTTCTCGTCGATGCGGCCCAGGGCATTGAAGCCCAGACCCTCGCGAACCTCTACTTGGCACTTGAGAATGATCTGACGATCATCCCGGTGCTGAACAAGATCGACCTGCCCGCTGCCGACCCCGAGAAGTATGCGAAGGAGCTGGCCAGCCTCATCGGCGGCAGCCCCGACGACGTGCTGCGCGTCTCCGGCAAGACCGGTGTGGGCGTCAGCGAGCTGCTCGACCGCGCCACCCGGCTCATCCCGGCGCCGAAGGGCGACGCGGATGCCCCGGCCCGCGCCATGATCTTCGACTCGGTCTATGACAGCTACCGCGGCGTCGTCACCTATGTGCGCATGATCGACGGTGAGCTGAAGCCGCGCGAGAAAATCCAGATGATGTCGACTCGTGCCATCCACGAGATCCTCGAGATCGGTGTGAGCTCGCCCGAGCCCACCCCGAGCAAGGGACTCGGCGTCGGCGAGGTCGGCTACCTGATCACCGGCGTGAAAGACGTGCGCCTCTCCAAGGTCGGCGACACCGTCACGACGGCGGCGAAGCCCGCCACCGTGGCACTGCCCGGCTACACCGAGCCGCAGCCGATGGTCTTCTCCGGTCTCTACCCGATCGATGGCACCGACTTCCCGGTGTTGCGCGAGGCGCTCGACAAGCTCAAGCTCTCGGATGCCTCACTCGTCTACGAGCCCGAGACCTCCGTCGCCCTCGGCTTCGGTTTCCGTTGCGGCTTCCTCGGCCTGCTGCACCTCGAAATCATCACCGAGCGTCTTGAGCGCGAGTTCAACCTCGACTTGATCGCCACGGCGCCGAGCGTGCCCTACGAGGTCACCACCGACGACAAGCGCACGGTCACCGTCACCAACCCGAGCGAATTCCCGAGCGGCAAGATCTCCAAGGTCGAGGAGCCGATCGTCAAGGCAGCGATTCTCGCGCCGAAGGACTACGTCGGCGTCATCATGGAACTCTGCCAGAGTCGCCGCGGCATTCTGCTCGGCATGGAGTTCCTCGGTGAAGACCGCGTCGAGATCCGCTACACGATGCCGCTCGGTGAGATCGTCTTCGACTTCTTCGACAATCTGAAGAGCCGCACCGCCGGTTACGCCTCGCTCGACTATGAGCCCATCGGTGAAGCGGAAGCCGACCTGGTCAAGGTCGACATCCTGTTGCAGGGTGAGCAGGTCGACGCGTTCAGCGCCATCGTGCACCGCGACAAGGCGTATGCCTATGGCGTGCTGATGACCACGCGTCTGCGCGAGCTCATCCCGCGTCAGCAGTTCGAGGTGCCCATCCAGGCTGCGATCGGCGCCCGCATCATCGCGCGGGAGAGCATCCGCGCCATCCGCAAGGACGTTCTGGCCAAGTGCTACGGCGGTGACATCAGCCGCAAGCGCAAGCTCCTCGAGAAGCAGAAGGAGGGCAAGAAGCGTATGAAGATGGTCGGTCGGGTCGAGGTTCCGCAGGAAGCATTTGTCGCTGCGCTCACGGGGGACACGGAGAAGAAGAAGGAAAAATAGTCGGATGCGTCGCGCCACCTTCACCGATGCCTCAGTGACCTACGGGGCCATCGGGGGCACACTTGCCCCCGACCTGATGATCTACCCGCCGAAGGGGCACCGCCCGGCCGAACACACCGTGCGCCTCGGCAGCGGCGAAGAACGTTTTCGCGTCGCGACTGACTTGCTGATGTCGTGGGGCGTTCAGCGCGGAAGCGGCATGGACGTCACCGAGGTCGAGGCCGGAACCGGCATGCAGTACGCCGGGATCATCTTCGACGACGACGGCACTCCGTCGGCCGATCAGTCCCACCCGGTCAACGAAGCGACATTCGCCGAAGACGGCACGCCGTTCATCGCCAACGGAATGACCGCGAAACTCAAGATTCAAGTGGGTCCGATCAGTGTGCTCGCCCCGGTTCGGGTCGTCTATGTGATCGACGAGCCCAACCGCATCGGCTTTGCCTACGGCACCATGGTCGGGCATCCGGAGAGCGGCGAGGAATCGTTTGTCGTCGACAAACGCGACGACGACTCCGTCTGGCTCACCATTCGTTCGTTCTCTCGTCCGAGCACCTGGAAGTACCGGCTTGCCGGCCCGTACCTGCGCTTTCAGCAGGCGAAGATCACCAAGAAATACCTGCACGCCCTCCACCCGTCGGCCGGAGCGTAACGACGATGCCCAGCGCACTCCCCCTCGGTGATCCCGCCCCGCTCGACGGCATGCTGCCCGAATCAGTGACCGTCGGCGCCGACGCGCGTGACTTCGGCGTCTACCTGCACGTGCCCTTCTGCCGGGTACGCTGCGGCTACTGCGACTTCAACACCTACACCGCCACCGAACTGCGCGGCGTCAAGCAGAGCGACTATGCCAGCCAGGCGATCATCGAGATCGAAGCCGGCGGTCGCATCCTCGCCGGAACCGGACTCCCGGCCCGGTCCGCGAAAACGGTGTTCTTCGGTGGCGGAACGCCTACCCTGCTTCCGGCCGAGAACTTGGTCAGGATGCTCGAGGCCGTGCGAGCGACCTTCGGCATCGAGCCGGGGGCCGAGGTCACCACTGAGGCGAATCCCGACTCGGTCGACGCCGCGTACCTGCAGACCCTGGCCGACGCGGGCTTCACCCGGGTCTCGTTCGGCATGCAGTCTGCGGTGCCGCACGTCTTGGCGACGCTCGAGCGCACTCACGACCCCGCCCGCGTTCCGCTGGTCGTCGGGTGGGCCCGCGACGCCGGCCTCGACGTGAGTCTCGACCTGATCTACGGAACCCCGGGGGAGAGCGTCGAAGACTGGCGCACCAGCCTCGAGTACGCGATCGGGCAGAAGCCCGACCACATCAGCGCCTATTCGCTGATCGTCGAAGAAGGAACGAAACTCGCCCGGCAGATCAAACGTGGCGAGGTTGCGCACGTTGATGAAGACCACCAGGCGGACCTCTACGAACTGGCCGACGAACTACTCGCCGCCGCCGGCTACGGCTGGTACGAGGTCAGCAACTGGTCGACCGACGAAGCCCACCGATCACGCCACAACCTCGCCTACTGGACCGGCCAGGACTGGTGGGGCGTCGGCCCCGGCGCGCACAGCCACGTCGGAGGCGTGCGCTGGTGGAACGTGAAGCACCCGGCAGCGTATGCCGACCGTGTGCTCGCCGGTCACTCGCCGGCCGCCGGCCGGGAAACCCTCGATGCCGAGACGCGCGAGGTCGAACGAGTGTTGCTGCGTTCGCGCATCCGTGAGGGCATTCCGGTCAACTCGCTCACCGCACAGGGCCGCCACGCGGTGGCCGGCCTCATCGCCGACGAGCTCATCGACCCGAAGGCCGCCTTCGCCGGCAGCGTCGAGTTGACCCTGCGTGGCCGTCTGCTCGCGGATGCCGTCGTGCGCCGACTCCTCGCCGACGCCGAATAGGAGCGTTTCGTTCGGCCCCTGCTCGAGTGGGGACGCCAAGCAACCACCTTCGTCTGTGTGACGAAGGTGGTTTTTTGCGCATCGAAGTCAGCAGGCGATGCGAAACGTTTCGATGCCATTACGAAGCCCGAATTAAATACCACACGATGCTCGGGTTTCAGATATGCTCCTGGGAATCTACTACCCGATTCCTTGAAAGGACCCAGACAATGAAGTCTCGTCGTACACTCCGCGTCGCGATCGCCGGCATCGCCGCCGCCGCCATGCTCTTCTCGTTCTCCGCGTTCTCGGCCCCGATCGCCGAATCTGCCAAGGCCACCATCACCAGGGCGGGAAACGAAAACAACGGCAAGAACGCCGAAGTCGACATCTACCTCACCCGTCACGGCAAGACCTGGCTGAACGAGACCGGCCGCATGCAGGGCTGGTCTGACTCGCCACTCACCGAGAGCGGTGTGCTCGACGCCGAGCACCTGGGCCGCGGCCTCGCCAAGGCCGACGTGAAGTTCAAGTCGGCGTACTCGGCCGACATGCTGCGTCACTTCCAGACGATCTCGCTCGCTCTCGGTGAGCTCGGCTACAAAGATGAGGCCGTGCGTGACGAGCGCCTGCGTGAGGTCTCCTTCGGGAAGTTCGAGGGTGCCACCCAGGCTGAAGTACTCACTGCAGTCAAGCCCTACCTCACCGGCGGCGACCCCAAGGCGTTCCTCGCGGCGATCGTCAAGGCCAACGGAACCAGCGCATTGCCTGCCGAGACGTACCAGCAGGTCGGCGCACGTGCCACCGCTGCGCTGAACGACATCGCGGCCGCTCAGGCCAAGAAGGGCGGCGGCAATGTGCTTGTCGTCTCGAGTGGCATCACGATCATGGCGGTCCTCGACACGCTGGGCGCCGACACCAGCTCACTCACCGCCGGCATCGAAAATGCTGCGGTCAGCAAGCTTGTCTACAAGAACGGCACCTGGACCGTGGTTTCGATGAACGACAAGAGCTACGTCGAAGCCGGAGCCGAATAACCCCCTCACCGAGACAAAAAGAATGCGCCTTCATCGAATCGATGAAGGCGCATTCTGTGTTTCCCCTCAACTCGACGGGAGGAGGCGGAGAGGGTCGGGCTAGCTCACGAACTTGATCGCGAGCGGGTAGACATACGCTTCGCCCCGGTTGGCGGCCAGCGCGGCGATGATCCCGAAGATGATGCTGAGCGCCCACGCGGCGAACAGAATCACGAAACCGATGAGGAAGAAGATGGTCAGCCCACCGACCACGTAGGCGATCAACAACGTGATCTGAAAGTTCAACGCCGTTGCGCAGTGCCCGCGAATGAAAGGTCCGCGATCCTTCAGAATCAGGTACCCGATCAGTGCCGGCAGGAATCCGAAGAGGATGCCTCCGATCTGGATGAGGGTCGCCCAGAGCCGCTCGTCGGCCGGGTTCATCGGAACCTGCGCCTGATAGGGGTTGTTCGGGGGAGGAGGCATATCGGTCATGAATAACTCTTTCCTCTGCGCCGCGAACGGCGGATGTCTCGGTTGATTGCTTACTTGATCAGACGCGCATTGAACGGGTAGAGGTACGGGTGGCCGTCTTTTGCCTGCATGAAGCCAAGGATCGAGAAGATCACGCTGACAATCCAGACTACCCAGACCAGCAGGCCGAACACCGACCCCAGGCCGAACGTGACGACGGCAAGAAAAGCGGTGACGACCCAAATGGCGACATAACCGATCAGAAGCGTGATCTGAAAGTTCAGTGCTTCCTTGGCTTGAACGGCCGTGAACGGACCGCGGTCTTTGAAGACGAGCCAGATGATCAGGGCAGGAAGAAAGCTGAAGATGCCGCCCAGATGAGCGAACGAGGCCCACTGGCGGTCTTCCGCTTGAGAGAGTGGCCGGGCCGGAGCGGGGGAGTAGGACGGGTCAGGTGGGCGCTGGCCGAAGTTTGGGTCGTCGGGGAGCGGAGCCTGTGGATCACTCATCATCGTGCCTTTCAGCGAGGAGGGAAGTGCCCTGTGTGTTCACGCTACTGCTGTGATTCCTGCGGGGCAATGGGCGACGTTCAGCGTGGCGCGATATGATTGGCACTCAGTCATTGCGAGTGCTAACGATGGGCAGAGGAGGCGATCTCACACATGGTTTCTGATCGCAGTCTCGAAGTTCTCCGCGTGATCGTTCAGGACTACGTGGCATCGAGGGAGCCAGTCGGCTCCAAATCGATCGTCGAACGGCACTCCTTCGGGGTGTCAGCGGCCACGATCCGCAACGATATGGCTCTGCTTGAAGAAGAAGAGCTGATCGCCGCCCCGCACACCTCGTCCGGCCGTATCCCGACAGACAAGGGCTACCGGGTCTTCGTCGATCATCTCGCCGACCTGCGCCCGCTGTCGCCGGCGCAGCGCCAAGCCATCGAGACTTTTCTCGGCCAGTCAGCCGATCTCGACGAGGTTCTCGCTCGCAGCGTCCGGCTCCTCTCGCAGTTGACCCAGCAGGTCGCCCTCGTGCAGTACCCGTCGCTGTCCCGTGCCACCGTGCGCCACGTCGAGTTGGTGCCGCTCAGCGACACCAAACTGCTCTCCGTGCTGATCACCGACTCCGGTCGGGTCGAGCAGCGCGTGATCGAGCTGCCCTATCTCGTCGGGGACGAGACCTTGAGTGAAGTGCGGTCCCGGCTAAACGCAGCGGTGAGCGGACGCAGCATGATCGAGGCGGCGGCATCCCTCAAGACGATGGTGTGGCCCGGCCCGCACGAGTTGCAGCCGGTCATCGACCTGATCGCGACGACTCTTATCGATCAGATCGGCGCCAACCGTCACGACAAGCTCGTGATGGCCGGGGCGGCGAACCTGGTGCGCACCGAAGAAGACTTCACCGGCAGCGTCTCGCCGGTGCTCGACGCCATCGAAGAACAGGTCGTGCTGCTGCGACTGTTCGGCGAAATGGCAACCGACCTGCACGGTGTGGCCGTGAGCATTGGCCGCGAGAACGCGCAATTCGGTCTCGGTGAGACATCGGTTCTGACCAGTGGATACACCGCGTCCGGCGGCGACTTGGCTCGCCTCGGCGTGCTCGGCCCGACTCGCATGGACTACTCGAACAATATGGCGGCGGTTCGCGCTGTCGCCCGCTACCTCTCTCGCCTGCTCGGCGAGAACTGACCGGGCTGCCCCCTCGGCGCGCCGATCACCCTGACCGAAAACATCCGAAACATCCCCAGAACAACAAGGAGAGCCACCTTTGGCTGACCACTACGAAGTACTCGGTGTCGCACGCGACGCCAGCGTCGACGAGATCAAGAAGGCGTACCGCAAGAAGGCGCGTCAGCTGCACCCCGACGTCAACCCCGGCGCGGATGCCTCTGAGCAGTTCAAGCTCGTCACCCACGCCTACGACGTGCTGAGCAACCCCCAGCAGCGCCAGAAGTATGACATGGGCGATCAGGGCGGCGGATTCGACGGAGGCAACTTCGGAAACTTCGGCGACATCTTCGAGACCTTCTTCGGTGGCGGCGGCCAGAGCAGTCGCGGCCCGCGTTCACGCCGCGAGCGTGGTCAAGACGCACTGCTGCGCGTCGAGCTTGATCTTGAAGAGGTCATCTTCGGCACCCACCGCGAGATCGAGGTCGACACGGCCATCGTCTGTGAGACCTGCTCCGGCACCTGCTGCCAGCCCGGCACCTCGCCCGTCACGTGCGACATCTGCCACGGCACCGGCAACATCCAGCGCGCCGTGCGCTCGCTGCTCGGCAACGTGATGACGTCGAGCCCCTGCGGCAGCTGCCGCGGCTACGGCACCATCATCGCCACCCCGTGCGTGACCTGCCAGGGTCAGGGCCGCGTTCGCGCGCGCCGCACCGTGGCCGTTGACATCCCGGCCGGCGTCGAGACCGGCCTGCGCCTGCAGATGCCCGGCAGCGGAGAGGCCGGCCCGGCCGGCGGACCGAACGGCGATCTCTACCTTGAGATGAAGGTGCGTCACCACGACGTGTTCAGCCGCGACGGCGACGATCTGCTCTGCACCATCGAGGTGCCGATGACCGACGCCATCCTGGGTCGCACGACGACGATCAAGGCCCTCGACGGCGACATCGACGTCGTGCTGAAGCCGGGCGTGCAGAGCGCCGAAGTCATCACGATCAAGGATCGCGGTGTCACGCGGCTGCGTGGCAGCGGCCGTGGCGACCTCAAGATCGGCGTGCACGTGGTCACCCCGACCAAGCTCGACCACAAAGAGCGTGAGCTCATCGAACAGTTCGCCGCTCGACACAAGGCACCGGCCCCGTCGCTCAGCCACTTCCAGCAGGGCCTGTTCGCCAAGCTCCGCGATCGGTTCATCGGCTAGGAGAGCACCATGGCTCATTTCTTTCTCGACGCGACGCTGACTCCCGAGCTCTGCCCGCCCGGCGCGACAGTGCGCATCGGTGGCAGCGAGGCGAAGCATGCCGTCACCGTCAGCCGTATCCGCCCGGGCGAGGAACTGTTCCTCGGCAACGGCGCTGGACTCATGCTGCACGGTGTCGTCGTCGACGCGTCGCCGACCGAGCTGAGCCTGCAGGTCACGACGAGCACGGTGACCCCGGCGCCGCTGCCGCGCATCGTGCTCGTGCAGGCGCTGGCCAAGGGCGACAGAGATGAAATGGCCGTGCAAGCGGCAACGGAGTTGGGCGTGGACGGGGTCATCCCGTGGACTGCCGCCCGCTCGATCTCCCGTTGGGAAGGCGCAAAGATCGCCAAGGGCCGCGAACGCTGGGCGAGCATCGTGCGCGAGGCGAGCAAGCAGTCAATCAGGCCGTGGCTTCCCACTGTCGCCGATCTGGTGAGCACCAAGCAGCTGGCGAAACTCGCCGGCAGCACCCGTATGTTGCTGCTCGAACCGAGTGCGACCCGTCGTCTGACCGAGTTCGAGTCGGACGCTGTGTGGCCGGGGACTGCGCCGGGTGAATCGGTTGACACCGAGCTCGACATCGTTCTCGTGGTCGGCCCGGAGGGCGGTATCGCACCGAGTGAGCTGGAGGCGCTTGAAACCGCCGGCGCCCAGCGCGTGAAGTTGGGCGACACGGTGCTTCGCACCTCGACGGCCGGGCCATCGGCCCTCGCCATCCTGAATGCGAAGCTTGGGCGCTGGTAGCGCCGCTTAAGATAGCTGTATGACTTCTTCGGGTTCCGCACCGTCAATCTTCAGCCGTATCGTCGCGCGTGAAATTCCGGCGACGATTGTTGCGGAGACCGACCTCATCATTGCGTTCGAGGACATTGCCCCGCAGGCGCCGGTGCACATCGTCGTGACGACGAAGACCGAGGAGTACCGCAACGTCGTCGAGTTGGCCGCCGGCGACCCCGCCCTGTTGGCCGAGCTGGTGCGTGTGGCTCAGCTCATTGCCGACGAACGCACGGGAGGCGAGTTTCGCCTGGTTTTCAATACCGGAGCGTCCGTTGGTCAAACCGTTTTCCACGTTCACGCCCACGTTCTGGGCGGGCAGCTGAAAGAGGGAACTCTTGGTGCCTGACGACACAAGCGGCGACTCCACCCGCAACCGGGCGAACACCGGCAACGATTCCGGTCCCGACCTGAGCAACACCGTTCAGGTGCATGTGCACGTTGACGGCATCGCGATGGTGCGACTGCTCGGCCCGCAGGATCGTTTTCTCAGCACCATCGAGAAGCAGTACCCGCGGGTCACTGTGCACGTGCGCGGCAATGAGATCACCCTCACCGGATCAGCGGCCGATACCGAAGCGGTGCGTCGGCTGATCGAAGAGCTGCAGCTGATGATTCGCAACGGCCAGTACTTCGGCGAAGCCGACGTAACGACCTCGGCACGGATGCTCGGCATCGACAGCACGCAGAGCCCGTCAGAGCTGCTCGGGCAGGCCATTTTGACTTCGCGTGGTAAGAGCATCCGCCCGAAAACGCTCGGCCAGAAGGAATACGTCGACGCGATCGATGAGAACACCATTGTGTTCGGCATCGGTCCCGCCGGTACCGGAAAAACCTACCTCGCCATGGCGAAGGCCGTGCAGGCGTTGCAGCGCAAGGAGGTTGAGCGGATCATTCTGACCCGCCCGGCCGTCGAGGCGGGGGAGCGGCTCGGGTTCTTGCCCGGCACGCTCACCGACAAGATCGATCCCTACCTGCGCCCGCTCTACGACGCCCTCAACGAGATGATGGACCCGGAGTTGGTTCCGAAGCTCCTGGCTTCGGGCGTGATCGAGGTCGCTCCGCTCGCCTACATGCGCGGTCGCACCCTCAACTCGTCGTTCGTGGTGCTTGACGAAGCGCAGAACTCCACGCCGGAGCAGATGAAGATGTTTCTCACCAGGCTCGGTTTCGGCTCGCGGATGGTCGTGACCGGAGATATAACGCAGGTGGACCTGCCCGCCGGAGCGAGCGGTCTGCGACTCGTCACCCGCGTGCTCGACAACATCGAAGACATCCATTTTTCACGACTGACCAGTGCCGACGTCGTGCGTCACTCACTCGTCGGTCGCATCGTCGACGCGTACACCGAGTACGACGCCCAGAAACAAGCCCAACGTTACGAAAGCGAACAAGCCCGAGAGTTCGCGAATCGTGCAGAGCGCCGAAACGGCGGCCACAAAGGTCGCCCCCTGAAACGGAGATCAAGTTGAGCATTGAGATCAACAATGAGTCAGAAATTCCTGTCGACGAAGAGGCGATCCTGCGCCTTGCCGCGTTCGCTCTCGACGCCATGCACGTGAACGCCGACGCCGAACTGGCCATCGTGCTGGTCGACGAGGGCGCGATGGAACAGCTTCACGTGCAGTGGATGGACGAGCCGGGCCCGACCGATGTGCTCAGCTTCCCGATGGATGAGCTGCGCCCCGGCACGGCCGAGCAGGAAACCCCGGCCGGACTGCTCGGCGACATTGTGCTCTGCCCGCAGGTGGCTCAGGGGCAGGCGGAGACGGCCGGCCACTCGACGCTGGACGAACTGCTGCTGTTGACCACGCATGGCGTGCTGCACCTGCTCGGCTTCGACCACGCAGAACCCGATGAAGAAAAAGAGATGTTCGGCATTCAGCGCGAGATCCTGATGGGCTTCGCGATGCAGGAACGACGCCGCGACTGATGTTTCTGGGCTGGTTTCTCGCTGCAGCAATCATGTTGGTCGCCTTCGGCGGCCTCATGGCCGCTGTCGACTCCGCGGTGACTTCGCTGTCCCGCGCCGACATTGCGGAACTCGCCGACTCATCCCGCTCGAGCCGCTCCCTGCAGGCGATCGCCAACGACACCGGTGCTCATCTCAACGCCATCAACTTCGTGCGAATCATCGCCGAAACGACGGCCGCCGTGCTCGTGACCCTCGTCTTCGCGACGTATATCGCCGAACTCTGGATCGCGTTGCTGCTCTCGGCACTGATCATGACGGCCGTGTCGTTCGTGCTCGTCGGGGCCAGTCCGCGCAGCGTCGGTCGGGCGCATCCGCGTCAGCTTCTCGGCCTCACCGCGCCGCTCGTGCACTTTCTACGCTTCGTGCTCGGCCCCATTGCCAACGCCCTGGTGGCGCTCGGCAACCGGGTCACGCCGGGTCGGGCAGGCCTCAACACGTTCACCTCAGAAGACCAACTGCTCAGCATGGTCGATGAGGCGACCGCGCAGGATGTGCTCGAAGAAGACGATCGCGAGTTGATCCACTCGATTTTCGAGTTCAACGACACCGTGGTGCGCGAGGTCATGGTTCCCCGCACCGATATGGTCACCATCGATGCCAGCGCCACGATCGGCGCGGCGATGGGGTTGTTCCTCAGCAAGGGAAACTCGCGCGTGCCCGTTTTGGCCGGCGAGGTCGACGATGTGGTGGGAATCCTGTACCTGCGCGACGTTGCCAAGCTGGTCTACGAGCGCCCGATCAACGCCGACTCGCTGACCGTCGGTGAGCTGGCGCGTCCGGCCCAATTCGTTCCGGAATCCAAGAAGGCCGACGCGCTCTTGCGTCAGATGCAAGCAGAATCGAACCATCTGGCCATGGTCGTCGACGAATACGGCGGCATCGCCGGGTTGGTCACGCTGGAAGACCTGATCGAAGAACTCGTCGGCGATATTTCCGACGAGTATGACAAGGACGTCGTCGAGGTCGAAGACCTCGGTGACGGACGGTTCCGGGTGAACGCGCGGCTTCCGGTCGACGAACTCGGTGAACTTTTCGATCTTGACCTGGACGACGACGACGTCGACTCGGTCGGTGGCTTGCTCGCTAAAACGCTCGGGCGCTTGCCCGACGCCGGCTCTGTCGCGTTCACGAGTGGGCTCATCCTCACCGCCGAGCGCACCGAGGGCCGACGCAAGAGAATCAGCACCGTTCTGGTGCAACGAGACCAAGCGCTAATTGATGCGCAGACCGCATTCCTCGGAATGTCGGATGATGAAGGAGTAGACGGCCATGGCCACAACAGATGAATACCGAGCGGGCTTTGTCTCGTTCGTCGGCCGACCGAACGTAGGCAAATCAACCCTGACCAACGCGCTCGTCGGTCAGAAAGTGGCGATCACCTCGTCGAAGCCGCAGACCACCCGGCGCGCCATTCGCGGCATCGTGCACCAGCCGAACGGCCAGCTGATCCTGGTCGACACCCCCGGCATCCACCGCCCGCGCACCCTTCTCGGTGAGCGCCTGAACTCGCTCGTCACCTCCACCCTCGGCGACGTCGACGTGATCGGCCTGTGCATTCCGGCCAACGAGCCGATCGGCCCGGGAGACAAGTTCATCAACGAGCAGCTTGATGCGTTCCCGCGCGCCAAGAAGGTGGCCATCGTCACGAAGATCGACGCCTCGTCGAAGACAAGTGTCGCCAACCAGCTTCTTGCGGTGTCGACGCTACGTGACTGGGAGGCGATCGTGCCGATCTCTGCTACCAGCCACATCCAGCTCGACACGTTGACCACCGAGCTGCTGCGCTTGCTTCCGACCTCTGAGGCCCCGCTCTACCCGGCGGATGCCGTCACAGACGAGAGCCTGGAATCGCGCATCGCCGAGTACATTCGTGAGGCGGCTCTCGAGGGAGTCACCGACGAGCTGCCCCACTCGATCGCCGTCACCATCGACGACATCATCGAGCGCGACGACCAGGAGCTCGTTGAGATCTACGCCAACCTCTTCGTGGAGCGCGACAGCCAGAAGGGCATCATTATCGGCCACGCCGGCAGTCGGCTGAAAGATGTCGGCGTTCAGGCCCGCAAGCAGATCGAGCCGCTGATCGGCAAGCGGGTCTTCCTCTCGCTGCGCGTGAAGGTCGCCAAGGAATGGCAGCGCGACCCGAAGCAGCTCGGGCGTCTCGGCTTCTAGCCCGCGCCGAGTTTGAGACTTGCGGTCGAGTTTGCCTGGCGCATTCGGGCACGTCGACCGCAACGGGCAAACTCAGCGAAGTAGTTCGGCAGCTCAACTGCGGGACAGCGTGACAGTTCGGCCCCACCACAAGGTGGGGCCGAACTCTTTTCTTCTCGAATTCGAAGTTGTATAGTCGTCTATACAAGTTCCGGGAGAGGAATCCAATGGCTGCACCACACCTCCTGCCGCTCTATGCGCAGATCAGCAGGCACGTGCGCTCGCTCATTCTCGATGGCGACCTCCACGACGGTGACGTGATTCCGTCGGAGCCGACGCTGATGGAACAGTTCGACACCACGCGCGGAACCGTCCGTCAGGCCATCGGCCAACTCGTCACCGAAGGTCTCGTCGAGCGAGTTCAGGGCAAGGGCACCTATGTGCGCTTCCGCCCGATGACACACAGCCTGTGGAACTTCGGTGGTTTCAGCGACAGTGTGAAGGGCCGCTCCGGCGACCCCGTCTCACGCGTCGTCGAGCACGAGGTCTACGAGCAGAACGGTGAACGTTTCTTGCGCCTCGTGCGTTTGCGCGGTGTGAATGTGGCCGGAGAGCAGAAGATCTTCTCGCTCGACACCTCGCACTTGCCGCTCGCCTACTTTCCGGGCATGGACACCGTCGATTTCGAAAACGCGTCGCTCTACGACACCATGCGGTCGCGCTACGAGGTGTACCCGCGCCGCACCGAGGTCGCGCTCTCTACCGTGATTCCCGACGAGACAGCGCGCGAGTTGCTCGGTGAGGCCGCCGGTTCACACGCACTGGTTCGTTTGCGCGGGCATGCCTTCGATGCCGACGACCGGCAGATCGAACAGATCGAGATCGTCTACGCGTCCTCGGTGGAGTTCAACATCTCGACGACGATTCCCGACCCGCGGCTCAGCTCTTCGTGACCTCGGCCCCTCCTGCATCCGCTCACGAGCGCGCCCAGATTTTTGATTCATCTCTTGACGAAGGAACCACGATGACCAGCAAACGCGCAGCATTTCTCGATCTTTTGGCCACCGGCAAGCCGGTTCTCGGCATGGTGCACCTGACCGGTGCCGACCGCGCCGAGAAGCTCTCGATCGCTCAGCGTGAGATCGACGTGCTCTACGCCAACGGCGTCGACGCCGTCATCATCGAGAACTACTTCGGCACCCCCGACGATGTCGAGAACGTGCTCGGTTGGCTCGCCGCCACCCACCCGACCGCCACCTACGGCGTCAATGTGCTCGACGACGACGAGCGCGGGTTTGCCCTCGCCGGTGAATTCGGCGCCAGCTTCGTTCAGCTCGACTCCGTCGCCGGACACCTCACCCCGGAAGACGAGCCGGCTTTCGCCGAACGACTCGCTGAGATGCGCACCGCAACCGATGCGGCACTGCTCGGCGGCGTGCGGTTCAAGTACCAGCCCTACCTGAGCGGCAACTCGCTCGAGACCGACCTGCGTCTCGGCATGGAGCGCGCCGACGCGATCGTCGTGACCGGCTCAGGGACCGGCATCGAGACGAGCCTCGACAGCATCACAGAGTTCCGGGGCATCCTCGGTGACTTCCCCCTGGTTGTGGGGGCCGGTATCACGGCTGCCAACTGTGCCGAACAGTTCGCACTCGTCAACGCGGCCATCATCGGAAGCGCCTTCAAAGACACGCGCAAAGATTCCGGCGCCGTGCTGGGCGCCCACGTTGTCGAGATCACCTCGCTGGTCAAGGGACTGCGATGACCACCACCCCCCACCGCCGCATTCTGGCACGTCGCGTCACCGCGGCCGAGTTTTCCGGGTTCGGCCGGGCCATCGAGCTACTCGCCGGTGGCACGGATGTCGTCACCACGCACGGCGCCGGCTGGAGCGATCACCGCTCCCTCGAGTCCGTGCTCGGCACTCCCGGCCATCTCGGTCTGACGATCGGCTCGGCTGAACCGCTGCTCGTGACGGCAATGGAACGGCATCTGCACACCAAGGAAGCGCTCTTCTGCGCCGGTGCCCCCGTCGTCGTGGCCGTCGCTGACACGGTGGGCGAGCATCCCCACGCCGACGATGTGCGTGCCTTCGTCATCGAACCCGGCGACGTCGTCGTCCTCGACGAAGGGATCTGGCACTCGGCCTGTCACGGACTCGGCAGCCCCACCCCCTACTACTGGCTGGCCACCGCCGACGATTCAATCGCCGACGTCTGGGCACCGGTGATCGAAGGCCCAATCGAGGTCGACGTGGACTTCGCACACCCCGCGAATCCCGACATCCTGACGCCGGCGGCACGAGAGGGGCGGTCACTGTGAGCTCCCGTACCGCCACGGTCTTCATCGGAGACGTCGCACTCGATGAGTATTTCAGCGCCCCGGTCTGGCCGGGCGTCGGCGACAAGGCCTGGGTCAGCACCGAGACGGCAGAAGTCGGCGGAATGATTGCGAACGCGGCGAGCGTACATGCCGCACTCGGCGCAGACGTGCGGTTTCTCACGACGATGAATGACTCGGCGGTGAGCAGGCGCCTGCTCGCCGATCTCGTCGACCAGGGCATCGATACCGGTCTCTGCCGGGTCGACCCACGCTTGGCCGACTCCCGCTGCCTGATCTTTCTGGTGGGCGACCAGCATGTGGTGATCACCCCGGAGATCGGCGACCAGCGCTTCGAACTCGACGAGTCAACGCTCGCCGAGCTCGCCGGTTCCCGCAGCGTGTACAGCTCGATCGGCGACCTCAGACGGTTGCGCCACGGCCAACTCGCTCCGGCCCAGATCCTGTCGAGAATCCGGCAGGGCGGCGCCCGCATCGTGCTCGACCTCGATGTCGGCGACCTTGCCGACGGTGATGCCGAGATCATCGGATGCGTCGACGTCTGCATTGTGAATCGCATCGGATTCGAGCGCCTCGCCGCCGGACGCACCGTTCAGCAGACCGTCTCCGCCCTGCTGGAGGCCGGCATGACCCACCTCGTCGTGACCCAGGACGAAGACGGCGCCACGGTCTACTCGACCGGGGGAGCCGACGTTGTTCCGGGTATCCGAGCGGCAGTTGTCGACGTCACCGGTGCCGGCGACACCTTCTGCAGCGCCTTTCTCTTCGCTCTCGATCGCACCGATGACCCGGCACTCGCCGCCCGATTCGCCAATGGCGCCGGGGCGCGTGCAACCGAGCGTCACGGCGCGCGAGCCGGCGTCGCATCCGTGACCGAGATCGTGGCGTACCTCGCCGCGGCCGGGCACGACATCTCGGCCCTCGAGGCCGCCCTCCTCCCCGCTGACCTTTCCTGATTCCCCTGCCCCACCCCACCCCCACCCGCAAGGAGCTCCGATGAACACCCGCAACACCGCAGCCCGGCTGATGATTGGCGCAACCGCCGCGCTCATCGCTCTCAGCCTGACCGGATGCGTCAACAACGCACCGACCACCGCCCTGCCCTCCGCAACCGCCACCTCGAAGGTCGCCGCTGACGATGCCGTCACCGCGCTCGTGCCGAAAGAGATTGCGTCAAGCGGAACGCTCAACGTGGGCGTCAACCTCACCTACTCGCCCAACGAGTTCAAGACGCCCGAAGGTGCGCCAACGGGCTGGGCGGTCGAGCTGATGGACGCGATCACCGCGAAGATGGGTCTGACCCCGACCTACCAGGCAGCGGCGTTCGACAACATCCTCCCCGGCGTGATCGGCGGCAAGTACGACCTCGGCCAGGGCTCGTTCACCGACACCCTCGAACGCGAGAAGGTCGTCGACTTCGTCAACTACTACTCGGCGGGAACGCGCTGGGCCGCTCAGGCCGGCAGCACTCTCAACCCCGAGGATGCCTGTGGCAAGATCATCGCGGCCGGCGCCACCACCTACCAGGAGACCGACGACCTCCCGGCGCGTTCCGCGGCGTGCGTCGCCGCCGGCAAGGCGCCGATCGAGATCCTGAAGCTCGACACCCAGGACGACATCACCAACTCGGTGGTTCTCGGCCGGGCAGCCGGGTTCGCCGCGGACTCACCCGTGACCTCCTACGCCGTTGCCGCTACGAAGGGCAAGCTGGAGATGGTCGGCGACCAGTACGACTCCGCTCCGTTCGGCTTCGCCATCGCCAAAGACAACGGAACCCTGGCACAGGCAGTGCAGGCTGCCGTGCAGTCACTGATCGACGACGGCACCTACCTCGAAATCTTGAAGACGTGGGGCGTTGAAGACGGCGCCGTCACCGAGTCGACGATCAACGGAGCGCTGTTCTAGAAACGTCGTTGCGGCCACGTCATACTCCGGTGTGGTCGATCACATGCTGTGCCGTCTCGGGTGACCGAGGCGGCACAGCCGCGTGTGAAGGAATCAACTCGCTAGGGTGGGCACATACCCCGGCCGTGCGTTCAACCGCACGCTCAACCCCGCGTTCAAACCCCGCGTTCAAACCCCGCGTTCAACCCACAGTGAAGTGAGTCGTTGTGTCACGTTCTACCCTGCTCCGCGTGGTGCCGTTCAGTCCGTTTCTTGTCGCCGGCATCCTGCATCTGATCGGTCAGCTTGCCGGAAACGAAGCGCTGATCACGGCGACGAAGCCGCTGCTGATTCCGAGCCTTGCGCTCGCCCTGGTCTGGAGTGTGGGAGGGCGGCTGACCGCCCCCGTCGTCGGTGCCCTGATCGCACTCTTCTTCGGATGGCTCGGCGACCTGGCACTGATGATCGACGGTTCGCTCTGGTTTCTCGCCGGCCTGGGCGCATTCCTCCTCGCCCACGTCGCGTACATTGTGCTCTTCCTCCGCCACCTCGGACGCGGGAGGCTCCCACGCTCCGCCCTGCTCTACCTGGTCTGGTTCGCACTCCTCGGAGTTTTGCTCTGGCCCCACCTCGGCACCATGCTCGTGCCCGCGCTGATCTACTCCGTCGTGATCACCACGATGGCGATCGTCGCCACCCGGTGCGCCCCCATCGTGGCCGCTGGCGCCACGCTGTTTCTGCTGTCGGACTCGATGCTCGCGGTGGACCGGTTTGTGCCGGACGTCGGGATCTGGCAGGCCGGATTCCTGATCATGCTCACGTACCTCGCCGCACAGTGCCTCATCATCGTTGGCGTCGTGAATTTCGTGCGCGCCCGGGCAGAATGGCGGGCGTGAGGCTCGCACCGGCTACATCGGCAGGATGATTTCGGTCGACCTGCGGGGGACATCGCCGGGCTGAGGGGGTGCGGCGACACGCCGAGGCTTACGCTTGAAGGATGGCAGAGTTGACCGAGGCAGACCAGGGTAAAGCCCCCTGGGCGGTTCCCGCTGCAGTGATGCGCTATCGCTGGGCGTTCGAACCTCTCCTGGCGGTTCTCTTTCTCGGAGTCTGGACTATCGCGGCCGTCTGGTCGGGCCGCGTGCTCGACCTGGGCGGGGTCTTGCTCCTCGCGGTCGCCATCGCCTTCTCTCGGATCAGCCCGATCGGCGCTCTGGCAGCGGGGTTCTTCGCGCTCGGATTCGGGGTCACGGGCGCCGGTTCGACGCCGCAGGCCTGGGCCTACTGTTTTGCGGGCGTCGTCGTCTGCTTCGGTGCGGCAGCACACGGAACCAAGGTGGTGCGCTGGATCGGCCTCGCCGGAGCGATCGTTCTGGCGGGCGTCATCGGCGTCATCGAATTGTCAGACGCGTTCAGTCAGGCCAACCACGGATTCGACGGGATCTGGAGCGCGTTGGCCGTTCTCTTCTCGTTTCTGATGGCCGTGCTCATCCAGGTCAGCCTCGTGCTCGGGGCGTGGGCGGTTGGGCTGGCCCTGAACGCGCGCGCGCACCAGGAGAGTCGACCCCCGGTGAATTCGGCGGATGTGTCGTCGACCGGCCCCCGAGAATGGACGGGTCTCGAAGCGGCGGTGATGGATCGCGACCGACAGAGCTCGACACCAGTGGTTCGGGCCTCCCTGCTCTTTCGCACCATGACCTACCGTCAGCTCTCGGCCGATATCGCCATCGCGCTCGTCTTTCTGTTCGTCATGCTCTCCTCAGGGTTCGGCGCGCCGGTCGAGACCGTCGTCTCCGTCGGATTCGCTGCGGCCCTCGCCTTCCGCCGGGTTTCTCCGGCCATCGCGCTCGCGATCGCGTGGGTCAGCGCGCTGGTGCAGGTGTCATTCGGCTTGCCGATCCTGACGGCCAACTTCGCCGTGCTTGCCGTTCTCTATGCCACGGCCGCCTACGGAGGGCGGGTGGTGAAATGGTCGGGCCTTGCTTCGGTGGGCGTCGGCGCGCTGATCGCCGGACTCTACCTGTCTGGAGTCCTTCAGGGGTCGTACAGCGCGGAAATCGCCGATGTCGCGGGGATGTTCTTTCGGCTCGCAGGGGTGTTCATCGCCTCGGTCGGTGTGCTCGGATTGTCGTGGACGCTGGGCCTGCTCATTCGCACCTGGCAGAACGCCAGGCTCAGTCGCCGCCAGGAGGTGCGCGCCGTCGAGGAGCAGCGCATCGCCCAGCGCACCGTCGTCGTCGAGCAAGAACGCAACCGCATCGCCCGTGACATGCACGATGTCGTGGCTCATTCCCTGGCCGTGGTCATCGCCCAAGCGGATGGCGCCCGCTACGCCAGAGCTAGCGACCCGACGGCCGTCGACTCGGCTCTCACCACCATCTCGGCGACGGCCAGGGACGCCTTGGCGGATGTGCGCATCCTGCTCACCCAATTGCGTCAACAAGAGGCGCAGGGTCCGCAACCGGTGCTCGCCGACCTCGATCGTCTGATCGAGCAGATGCGGGGAACCGGGCTGGCCATTGTCTGGACGACGGCGGGCGCGCCGCAGCACCTCGGTTCCGGCGCCCAGATGGCGCTCTACCGGATCATCCAGGAGGCGTTGACCAACGCGCTGCGTCACGGCGACCCCGATCACCGGGTGCATCTCGCGATCCAGTGGGACCAGAGCAGTGTGACCGCGGTGGTCACCAACGCGGTTCGACCGGATCGCTCATTCGACGAACGCGCCGGTGTGGGTCATGGGCTTCCCGGCATGCGGGAACGCGCGCTGCTTGCGGGCGGAACGCTCGAGACCGCGCTCGTCGATCGCCGGTTCACCGTCACCGCCGCGCTCCCCATTCTGGCCGGCACCGCGCCGGTGATCGTCGACAGCTCCCTCCCGAAAGTGAATGTGACACCATGACCGAGACCACACCGATTCGAGTGGCGCTCGTTGACGACCAATCACTGTTTCGTGCCGGCATCCGTATGCTTATCTCCTCCCAGCCCGACCTCGAGTTCGTCGGGGAGGCCGGCAACGGGGTCGATGGTGTGCAGATGGCAGCCGCGGTGCGTCCCGACGTCATCCTGATGGACATCCGGATGCCGGTGATGGATGGCATCGAGGCGACGGAGCAGATCTTGCGGGCAGCGGACGCCCGCGGCGAGCAGCCGCCGCGCATCGTGGTTCTGACGACCTTCGACCTCGACGAGAGCGCGACCAGGGCCATCCGGGGCGGAGCCAGCGGGTTTCTACTGAAGGATGCGGACCCCGAGTTCTTGCTGGCGTCGATTCGCACGGTGCACGCCGGCAGCTCGGTCATTGCCGCGGCAGCGACGCGCGAACTCTTCGAGCATTTTGACCGCCGGGTTGCCGCACGCGAGGCGACCCCGGAATCGTTCGGCACCCTCACCAGCCGGGAGCGGGACATCTTTCTGCTCGCCGCCCGGGGGCTCAGCAACTCGGAGATCGCCGCGGGGGAGTACCTGTCGGAGGCGACGGTCAAGACGCACATCAGCCGTATCCTGGCCAAACTCGCCCTGCGGGACCGGGTGCAGCTCGTGGTGTTCGCCTTTCAGCACCGGTTGACCGAGGGCGACTGACCGAGGCGACTGGCCGTCAGTCTCACGTTCGGTCATCCTCCTGAGTGAGGGCACATACACCGCCAGCCCGATTCGGGATTCGCGCTCGATTCGTAGCGTTGAAGCATGGAAATCATCCCCTCAGACCTCGGCCTCGTTGCCCGGGTTGCCGCGCTGTCGAAGTCGTACGGCACCGCCGCCAACACAGTCACCGCCCTCAATGATGTGTCGATCGGAATCCGTCGCGGTGAGTTCACCGCGATCATGGGGCCGAGCGGCTCCGGCAAATCGACACTCATGCACATCATGGCGGGGCTGGATGCCCCGACCAGCGGCCGCGTCTGGCTGGGCGACACCGAAATCAGCGGGCTCGGCGACTCCGCGCTGACCGTGCTGCGGCGCCGACGTGTCGGGTTCGTCTTTCAAGCCTTCAACCTGGTGCCGACCCTTGACGTGGGCGGCAACATCCTGCTGCCGTTCGAGCTCGACGGCCGCCGGCCGACCAACGCGGAGCAGGAGTGGATCGACAATCTCATTGATGTGCTCGGGTTGCGCCCTCGGCTCACCCACCGGCCCCACGAGCTGTCGGGCGGGCAGCAGCAGCGTGTGGCGATCGCCCGCGCGCTGGCGACCCGACCCGACCTCGTCTTCGCCGATGAGCCGACCGGAAACCTCGATTCCCGCACCGGCCGGGAGGTGCTCTCCCTGCTCGCCGCGGCCAGCGTCGACTACGGCCAGAGCATCGCCATGGTCACCCACGACCCGGTTGCGGCAAGCTACGCCGACCGGATCCTGTTCCTGGCCGATGGGCGTCTGACCTTGGAGCGCGGGCGCTCGACGGCCGAAGAGATCTCGCGGATCATGCTGGGTATGGAACAGCCGGCATGAGCGCCCACCTGAAAAGTCGGGACCACCGGGCCAGCGTTCTCGTTGCGGCGCTGAGTGCCGCCTTCGGCGTGCTGCTGATCCAGGTGACCGGTGCGTTGACCGCCATGATCGGCGGCGAGGATGTCGCCCAGTACGCGACGGTGCGGATCGTGCTCGTCATCGTCGCTTTCGTCTTCATTGTGATCGCGGTCTATGTCGGGTCGATCGTGACGGTCAACACCGTCGCGACGGTCATCGCCGGCCGCGTCAGGACCATTGCCCTGATGCGCCTGATCGGGTCAAGCGCCCGGTCCGAACGCCGTCGGGTGGCCGGCGAGGGATTCCGGAGCGGACTGGTCGGGGCCGTCATCGGAGGCCTGCTCGGCCTCGGTGTCGCGTTCGCCGTCGTTCAGATCGCGGTGGCCAACTCGGTGATTCCGCCTGGTGACTATCCGCCGTTCGACCCGCTGAGCGCCGTGCCAGTGGCAATCGTCATCGTCGCCACCGGCGTAGCGTCGTGGGTGGGGTCGCGCCGGGTATTGACGGTGAGTCCGATGCAGGCGATCGGGGCCGCGACCGAGCGTTCGACCGACGAGGGCCGACAGAACCGCGGGCGCACGGCATCCGCGATCACGCTGATGGCCACCGGCACACTGCTGCTGCTCGCCGGCGTCGCGCTGGGGCTGGTCAGCCCGCTCGGGGTGCTCGTCGGCCTGGTCGGCGGTCTGCTCTCGTTCACGGGGCTCATGCTGGGAGCCCACCTGGTGATGCCGCCGATCCTTGCCCTCGCCGGCCGGCTGCTCGGCTCGTCGGCGCCCGCCACGCTCGCGGCAGCGAATGCGCGCCGCTACCCGGAGCGGAGCTCCCGCAACACCATCGGCCTCGTGATCGGCGTCACCTTGATCACCATGTTCGCGGTCGCCGGCCAGAGCTATCAGGACATGATGACGCGGGCGCAAGCGGCCCGGCCCGAGCTGTATGGCGGGGTCGACCAGATCGTCACCGTCACCGTCGCGATCTTCTCGGTGCTGATCGGGTTCAGCGCTCTGATCGCTGCGGTCGGCATGGTGAACAATCTGGCGCTCGGCGTGCTGCAGCGCACGCGCGAACTCGGGCTCCTGCGCGCACTCGGTTTCACCGCGGGCCAGGTGCGACGGATGATCCTGGCCGAGAGTCTGCAGATGACGATCGCGGCCGTCGGGTTCGGCCTGGTTCTCGGGACTTTCTACGGCTGGGCGGGAGCGGTTGCCCTGCTCGGTGCACAAGAGGGCGTCGGGCTGATCGCCCCGTCGATTCCCTGGCCATTGCTGGTCGGCTGTGTTGTCGGAGCGGCACTGCTCACACTCGGCGCGTCGCTGTCACCGGTTCGGCGTGCCACCTCGGTGTCACCGATGGTGGCTCTCGCCGCAGAGTGAGCGTCGGGCCGCGGTGTGCCGAGCGGGTGGGGCTGCCGGCTGGCCGCTCGCGATGAACCGGCGACTCCACTGGGTGTTGCCTGCACAGCGGCCCGAATTCTCTGAAGTCTCATTCAGAACTCCCGAAAGCGACTGCGAGGGCGGCCGCGGAGTGTGAGAGTTGCTGGTGGAGGCACCATGAACAGCCCGCTGGGCGAAGTAAGCATCGTCGGCGGTCCGATCCTGATCGGGTTGTATCTGCTGGCGGCCGCATTCTTCGTCATTCTGCTCGTGCGTCGACCGCTCCGACGATGCCTGATCGTCGCCGTTGTCGCCGTGATCTGCGGGGCGATAATCGGCTGGGCGGTGGCCTGGTTGGTCAGCGACATCTGGGATCTCTACGGCATTTCGTTCTCCCTGGTCACGCGGGTCTGGATCTCGGCGTTCTTCGCCGCCGCAGCGCTCGCGATCGTCAGCCTCCCTGAATCCGGCTGGGTACGAAAAGGCGTGGCGATTCTGGCGATCCCCGTCTTTCTACTCACCGCGGCAGCCGGGATCAACGCCGATTTCGGCGCGTTCACCACACTCGACAGCGCGCTCGGCATCGGAGAATTCTCGCCTCTCGATCCGGCGCCGGTGCGGGGCGGCGTCCCCCCGGCCGGCACCGTCGGCAGCGTCACGATCCCTGCGACGGTGTCGGGGTTCGCCGCTCGCCCTGCCCTGGTCTATCTGCCACCGGCGGCCCGCACCGCTCATCCGTCTGCCCTTCCCGTTGTCATCATGCTCTCCGGTCAACCCGGGAGCCCGGACGATGTGTTCAGTGCGGGTCGGCTGGCCCAGATCTTCGACGCATACGCGGCGTCCCACAACGGCTACGCACCGATCGTCGTGGTGCCCGACCAGCTCGGTGCGCCCGACGACAACCCGATGTGCGTCGACTCGGCTCTCGGCAATGCCGCAACCTATCTGACCGTCGACGTGCCGACCTGGATTCGTTCGCATCTTCACGTCATGGCCGGCCCCGCCGGTTGGGCACTCGCCGGCTTCTCTCAAGGGGCGACCTGCACGATGCAACTGGGACCGGCCAATCCGCAGCTGTTCGGAACCCTCTTCGCGATCTCCAGCGAACTCGTTCCGCAGCAGGGCAGTATTGAAAACACCATCAACGTTGGATTCGGCGGAAGCTCGAAGGCATTTCTCGCTGCGACTCCGTCGGTGATTCTCGCCGCACATGCGCCCTATGCCAGGATGAACGCCATCTTTGCCGTTGGCGGCAATGACGAGCGGTACCTGCCGTGGTCAAAGACTCTGAACGCGGATGCCGCACGGGCCGGAATTAAGACCGAATTGCTGATCTCACCCGGCACGGCGCACGATTGGCATACGGTGATCGGGGCCTGGACGACCGCCCTGCCGCAGATTTCCATCGACCTCGGATTGCCGGGTTCAGAGTGACGGGGGACTGGCGATGAGGGCGCTGTGGCGTCTGGCCGAGAAGCAGCCGTTCGCGATCGGTTACGCACTCCTCCTGCTCGTGTTGGCGACGTTCACCGGGCTGCTACGGGGTCCGCACCGCGACCTGCGGCTGCAATTCGGCACCGGCTATGAGTCGGTCGTCGACCTGGGCCACTGGTGGTCGCTGATCAGCTATGTGTTCTTCGCCAACGGTCTGATCGCCCTGGTGGTCTCGATTCTGGCCGCGGTGATTGTGCTGGGCTACGCGGAACGCCTGCTGGGAACGGGGCGCACCATCATCGTGTTCACCGTCACTGCGGTGCTGGGCGCGCTTTTCGGCATTCTGATGCAGGGGTTCGGTGTCGCAAGCGGCGAGTTGTGGTCGCAACATGTCAGCGAGTTGTGGGCGCTGGATCCGTTCGCCCCGATTGCCGGTTGCATCATGGCCGCGAGCTGTTTCGCCGGGCCGCTCTGGCGCCGGCGTATCCGGGTTCTGACGCTCGCGGGCATCCTGGTCTTGCTGCTCTATTCCGGTCAGCCGTCCGACCTGTACCGGGTGTTCGCCGCGTTGGCCGGACTCGGGATGGGACTGGCGTTCCGGCCTGAGCCCGCCGACTTCACCTGGCGCCGCAGTTCCCACCACGAAACACGCACCCTGCTCGCCGCGGTTGTCGGTGTTGTCGCAGTCGGGCCGCTGGTGACGAGTTTTTCCGGTGGGCGGTACGGCATCCTGGCGCCGCTCGGCTTGCTGTTCAGCCCCGACGTTCCGTCGGCCGGAGACGCCATTGATCGCTGCCTGCTCGGCAACATCACCCGGCAGTGCGTGCACGAGTTGACCCTGGAACGGTTGGGTGGCGGCGGGCCGATTCTGGTCAGCCTGCTGCCGTTGCTCGTTCTGCTCGTCGCGGCGTTCGGGCTGGCTCGCGGTCGTCGCTTCGCCGCATGGGTCGCCATCGTCGTCAACCTTGCCCTGGCGGCGCTCGGCGCGTGGTACTACGGACTGCTCCCCAGCTCGGGTGCACCGTTCGTGTGGCGGCCGCACGCCTCGCACTACTGGGAGATCGCGGTCGTGCTCGTGGTATCGGTGCTCGCACCGGCCACGGTTGCGCTGGTGCTGCTGGTGAATCTGCGACGGTTCCCGGTGCGGAGCAGACCGGGCGGACCCCGCACGTTCATCATCGCGACGGTGGCGAGCGGCCTCGGTCTCGCGGCACTGTACCTCGGCGTCGGCTGGCTGCTGCGCACCAGTTTCCGCCCATCGGTGACCTTTCTCGACCTGCTCGCCGACGTGCCGGAGCGGTTCATCCCGGTCGGCTTTCTGCGCATTGAGCGCGTGAGCTTTCTTCCCGGCGACTGGGCATCGTCCGCGCTGTATCACTGGATCGGTCCGCTCTTCTGGATCGTCGTCATCGTTGGCGTCATTCTCTGCCTGCGGAGCGCACCGGGCCGGGTCGACCAGCACGGCGCCGAGCGGCTCCGTGCTTTGCTCCTCGCCGGAGGCGGCGGTTCGCTCGCCTTCATGGCGACCTGGGAAGGCAATTCGAACTGGTTCACGCGGTCGGGCACCACGGCGATCGCCTACCGGGTGGTCAACGGGGTGGCGATCACGACGAGCGAGCCGATCGGACCGGCCGCGGATGGCCCGGCGGCCGTCGCTGAGTTCGCCACATTCTGCGACGACCACGGCTGGATTCCCGTCTTCTACAGCCTGCACGACCACTGGCAGGCAACCTTTGACGCGATGGGCTGGGCGACCATGGGTGTGGGCGAGGAAACAGTTCTGCGCCCTCGCACCTGGGACACGACCGGCAAGAAATGGCAGGACATCCGCTCGTCGATCAACCGGGCCGACCGTGCCGGGGTGCGGGCCGAGTGGACGAGTTATCGCGCGCTGCCCGTCTTGCTCAGCCTGCAGATCGCTGAGATCAGCGAGCAATGGGTGCAGGAAAAAGAACTGCCGGAGCTCGGCTTCACCCTCGGTGGTCTCGACGAACTGCATGATCCGGCCGTACGGCTCATGCTCGCCGTCGACGCCGAGGGCCAGGTGCAGGCCGTGACGAGCTGGATGCCGAGTTACCGCGACGGCGTCGTCATCGGCTGGACGCTCGACTTCATGCGCCGTCGGCCCGAGAGCATGAACGGTGTGATGGAGTTTCTGATCGCCCAGACCGCGCGCAGGATGAGCGAGCAACCCGAGATCGAATTTCTGAGTCTGTCTGCCGCCCCGCTGGCGACGAGCCCGGGTGCGGGCGCGGCGGGGGAGTCCGCCGACCTGCCCGCGCGCATGCTCGATTTTCTGGGTCGGGTGCTGGAACCGGTCTACGGATTTCGTTCGTTGTTCGCCTTCAAACGCAAGTTCCAGCCCGAGCTCCAGCCGCTGATCATGGCCTACCCGGATGCCGTCGCCCTGCCGGCGATCGGCCTCGCATTGGCCAGGGCCTACCTGCCGTCGCTGTCGGTGCGAGAGGCGCTGCTCTTTGCGCGCGGGCTCGGCGAATCTTCGTCAGGGGCGGCATCCGCACCCGCATCAGCACCCACCTCGTGAGCCCGTTCTGAGAACCCCGGTGTTCAGACCGCGTGCAAACGGTGCTACCCTAGATTCGTGTTGTTTGGTGCGCTCCTCCTTAGCTGCCGCGACGAGTCCTAATCTGAGGCCTCCCTCGTCGCGGAGTTTGTCGTTGGCATCCCAACTTTTGCGAGGAGATCACGGATCATGAAAAACAACCAATCAGCTTCGGCCATGCCGGTGCACAAGTACCGTCCGTACCACGAGCAGTTCCGCGTGAACCTGCCGGACCGCACCTGGCCCGACAAGCAGATCACCGCCGCGCCGCGCTGGTGCGCGGTCGACCTGCGTGACGGCAACCAGGCTCTGATCGACCCGATGAGCCCCGAGCGCAAGCGGATCATGTTCGATCTGCTGGTGCGCATGGGCTACAAGGAGATCGAGGTCGGCTTCCCGTCGGCCAGCCAGACCGACTTCGACTTCGTGCGCAGCCTGATCGAAGAGGGCGCGATCCCCGACGACGTCACCATCCAGGTGCTGACCCAGGCGCGTGAGCACCTCATCCGTCGCACCTACGAGTCGATCGTCGGCGCCAAGCAGGCCATCGTTCACCTCTACAACTCGACGAGCGTTCTGCAGCGCGACGTCGTCTTCCGCCAGGACAAGCAGGGCATCATCGATATCGCCCTGACCGGTGCGCGCCTGTGCCGCGAGTTGGAATCCCTCGCTCCCGGCACCGACATTTACTACGAGTACTCGCCCGAGAGCTACACCGGCACCGAGCTCGAATTCGCCGTCGACATCTGCAACCAGGTCGTCGAGATTTTTGAGCCGACGCCCGAGCGCAAGGTCATCCTGAACCTGCCGTCGACGGTCGAAATGTCGACGCCGAACATCTACGCCGACTCGATCGAGTGGATGGGCCGCAACCTGGCCCAGCGCGAGAACATCATCATCTCGCTGCACCCGCACAACGACCGCGGCACGGCCGTCGCCGCCGCCGAACTCGGCTACCTGGCCGGCGCCGACCGCATCGAAGGCTGCCTGTTCGGCAACGGTGAGCGCACCGGCAACGTCGACCTGGTCGCCCTCGGCATCAACCTGTTCACGCAGGGCATCGACCCGCAGATCGACTTCAGCAACATCGACGAGGTCAAGCGCACTGCCGAGCACTGCAACCAGCTGCCCGTTCCCGAGCGCAGCCCGTGGGCCGGCGACCTGGTGTTCACCGCCTTCAGCGGCTCGCACCAAGACGCCATCAAGAAGGGCTTCGAGGCCATGGCCGCGGAGGCCGAAGAGCAGGGCGTCGGGGTCGACGACCTGGTCTGGGCTGTTCCCTACCTGCCGATCGACCCGAAAGACCTGGGACGCAGCTACGAAGCCGTCATCCGGGTCAACTCGCAGTCCGGCAAGGGTGGCGTCGCCTACCTGCTGAAGACCGACCACGCCCTCGACCTGCCGCGCAAGCTGCAGATCGAGTTCTCCGGTGTCGTGCAGGCGAAGACGGATGCCGAGGGCGGCGAAGTCTCGAGCGACCAGATCTGGGACATCTTCAACGACGAGTACCTGCCGACGAAGCACTCCGACCCCGACGCGAAGTGGGGCCGGTTCGAGCTGATGTCGACTCGCACCGCCAGCGACCTCGCCGGTTCGGTCGACCTGACCGTCGACCTGCGCGACGGCGACGAGGTTTCCACGGCCACTGGCTCCGGCAACGGGCCCGTCGCCGCCTTCCTCGGCGTGATGGCCGAGCGCGGCATCGAGATCACGCTCTACGACTACGTCGAGCACGCGATGTCGGCCGGCGGTGACGCCCTGGCGGCCGCCTACGTCGAACTCGACGTGAACGGCAAGCGCTACTGGGGTGTCGGAATCGACGCCGACATTTCGACTGCATCGCTCAAGGCAGTCGTCTCCGCGGTCAACCGGGGTGTGCGTGTCGAGTCGGGCGATCGCGCTCTGGCAACCGTTTAGTAGTTCCGCGCGACTCGCGAGAGTCGCCCTACATGCCGAGAGTCGCCGCTACTGCGGCGACTCTCGGTCGTTCGGGGGATTCTCGGCGCGCAGTTCAGACGCGCGTGTGCACGTTCGCGGGCTGCACAACCGGAGTCGCGAGGATTGCGGCGCAGTCATCAATCGCCGCGGAGAGCAGCCTGTTGAGGCGGCCATCCGTGTCGGAGTCGCAGGCCTCTGCGATGCCTTGCACCGCGGTGCGCACGATCGAGTCGGCGGTGCGCGAGGTGAACTTGGTGCGCGCAAATGTTCCGGCGTCGGCGATGAAGCGATGGGCCCACGGCTCGGTGTCCGGGGCGAGGTCGAATGCCGCCCGAATCTGTTCCGGCACACCGGGAAGCGGCCGACCTTCCATCTGGAGCAGCGCGTGCTCGCAGGTCAGAATGCCAACGGCCAATGCCCGCTGCCGTTCCATGTTCGCCACCGGGAGCGCGCTCGTCGCAGCCCGCAACGCCACGACCAGCGCGACGCGTGGGTCGTCGCCGTTCAGGCCGATCACCGAGGGAATCAGCACCGCCAACTTCGACCGTGCGGCGTCAGAGGTGCAGTCGTTGGTCATGCGTGCCAACGAGGCCAACTGAGGGTGCGTGCAAGCCGGATGATCACTCCACGATTCACCGGCGAGGTAGGACGCGAACTCCATGAAGCATCCACCGCCCCGGGGAGTCCTGTGTTTTCCGCGCGACAGCACCGGCATGAAGTCGGGCGTTGTGACGGCGTGTGGCGACATCTGAAACCTCCCTGCACGGGGACAAGATGGTTCCAGTCTGCTCCCGGCCGGAGCGAAACGCTAGGGTGTTTCGACTGATCTTCAGCGGAGGGATCAGCGACGGCGCCAGCGCGGCCAGCTGCCGATCGCGCGCTGCTGCGGCAGACTCCAGCCATAGCGGGCCGCGAGAATGCGGATGGCGGTCGTCACGACGACGCAGATAATCGCGGCAATCGTGATCGGAACCTGGAGCATGACCAGGATGATGAGCAGCCCGCAGCCGACCCCGGCCGCCACGGCGTAGAGCGAACCGACGTGCATGATGGCGATGGGAACGTTGAGCATCATGTCCCGGATGATCGACCCGCCGACCGCCGAGACGACTCCGACGAACAGCGACGGAATTTCGGGGAGCCCCTGAGACAGCGCCTTGGTCGTACCGATCGCTCCGAACAAGCCGATGGTCACGGCGTCGAGCCCGACGATCAGCGGATTGAGGCGATGGAACAACCGTTGCAGCAGCATCCCGAGTAAGGCGAATCCGGTCGCGATGGGCAAATACCAGTTGCTCTGCAGGGCCGCGGGAACGCCGCCGAGCAGGATGTCACGCAGAAGACCGCCGCCGAGCCCGACGACGATTCCGATCAGCGCGATCCCCAGCAGATCGAAGCGGCGATCGGTGAACCGGCCGGCGAACATGGCGCCCTGGATGGCGCCGATGGCGACCGCCGTCAGGTCGATCGCGAGGGGGATGGTGAAGAGGGTCGCTGCCACTCACTATTGGTACCACGAAAGACGCCCCGAACCCGCCGCTTTGCGCGTGATCGCAGGGGGAAGTGGGAGAATTGGGTTGTGCCTGTTTACCGTGATGAAGCCGTCGTGCTGCGAACCCAAAAATTGGGTGAGGCCGATCGCATTGTCACGCTGCTCACCCGGCAGCACGGCAAGGTGCGCGCCGTCGCGAAAGGGGTGCGCCGGACCGGGTCAAAATTCGGTGCCCGGCTCGAACCGTTCATGGTCGCCGACCTGCAGCTCTACGAGGGCCGCAGCCTCGACGTCATCACTCAGGCCGAGTCGATTAGCTCGTATGGCGCTGTGATCACCGCCGACTACTCGAGCTACACCGCGGCCAGTGCCATGGTCGAGACGGCCGACAAGCTCACCGAATCCGAGGGGTCGCTCCAGCAGTACCTCTTGCTGGTCGGGGCGCTCCGCTCGCTGTCGCGGCACGAGCACGGCGCGAGCCTGACTCTTGACTCCTATCTCTTGCGCGCGCTGTCGATGGCCGGCTGGGCGCCCAGTTTTCAAGATTGTTCCCGTTGCGGCGCGCGCGGCCCGCACTCGGCCGTCGTCGTTCAACTCGGCGGTGTCGTCTGCGACACCTGTGCGCCTCCTGGCTCACCGCGCCTCACCGCCGACACCATCACCCTGCTCGGTGCCCTGCTCACCGGCGACTGGGACTACGTCAAGCAGTCAGCCGAACAGACCAAAGCCCAGGCCAACGGGGTCGTCGCCGCGTACACGCAGTGGCACCTCGAACGCGGCCTCCGATCCCTGGAGCACGTCAGTCGATGAGCCGTAACCCCTTCTCCACGAGGTCCACCCCTGCTCCGTTCACTCACAAAGATGCGGTTGCGTTCAAGCCCCTCGACTGGACCGGCATCTATCCGCCGACGATTCCGGCCAAGGCCGTGCCCGACCACGTCGCCGTGGTGATGGACGGCAACGGTCGCTGGGCCAACGGCCGCGGCCTGACCCGCATCGAAGGGCACAAAGCGGGGGAAGCGGCGCTGCTCGACGTCGTCGCCGGCGCCATCCAGATCGGGGTCAAGCACCTCAGCGTCTATGCGTTCTCGACCGAGAACTGGAAGCGGTCGCCCGACGAGGTGCGCTTCCTGATGGGCTTCAACCGCGACGTGCTGCACCGGCGCCGCGATCAGCTGAACGAGTGGGGGGTGCGCGTGCGGTGGGCCGGGCGCAAGCCGCGCCTGTGGGCATCCGTCATCAACGAACTCCAGTACGCCGAAAAGCTGACCGCACACAACAACGTGCTCACGCTCACCATGTGCGTCAACTACGGAGGCCGCACCGAGATCACGGATGCCGTGCGCCAGCTGGCCGAAGACGTGGCGGCCGGCAAGCTCAAGCCGTCGGGAATCACTGAGAAAGCCATTCAGCGGCACCTCTATGCCGGCGATCTGCCGGATGTGGATCTCTTCGTGCGCAGCTCGGGAGAGCAGCGCACCAGCAACTTCATGCTCTGGCAGAGCGCGTATGCCGAGATGGTGTTTCTCGACACGCTGTGGCCGGATTTCACCCGGGTCGACCTGTGGCGGGCGATCGAGCTCTATGCCGCGCGCAACCGTCGCTACGGTGGCGCGATCGACGCGCCGACGGCCTAGCCCGCCCCGTCGCCTACCCTCATGCGAATACGCCGGCTGTGAGGGGGCGCAAATCGACCTTCCGGGACCCAATGAAGGTCGATTTGCGACCCCTCACGGAGCAGGTCCGACACGGGTGGGAATAACTTCGAGAGCCGGCGGTGTTGGGCCCAGAGTGAGTGAAACTATCAAAGTAGACATCTGGTCAGACATTCAGTGCCCGTGGTGCTATATCGGCAAGCGCAAATTCGAAGCGGGCGCCGCCCAGTTCGGCGGTGACGTCGAGGTTGAGTACCACAGCTTCGAACTGGCTCCCGATACGCCTGTCGACTTCGACGGCAGCCCGGCCGATTACCTCAGCCAGCGCAAGGGCCTGCCGCTTCCGCAGGTCGAGCAGATGCTCCAGAACGTCACCGACATCGCCCAGAGCGTCGGCCTCGAGTACGACTACGACTCGGTCCACCAGACCAACACGGTCAAGGCGCACGAGCTGATCCACTACGCCAAGTCGAAGGGGCGTCAGCTCGAGATGAAGGAACGCCTGCTCAAGGCCTACTTCGTCGAGGGCGGGCACGTCGGACGCATCGAAGACCTCGCCGACATGGCGGCAGAGATCGGCTTCGACCGCGCCGACGTCGTGCGCGCGCTCACCGAGAACGAGTTTCTCGCCGATGTGAAGTCGGATGTCGCCCTGGCCCAGGAATACGGCATCCAGGGGGTTCCGTTCTTCGTCATCGACGGCAAGTACGGCGTCTCCGGCGCGCAGGACGCGGCGACCTTCGCACAGGTGCTGGAACAAGTACGATCAGAGAAGGCAGAGTCGGCTGTAGCGACTCCCCACGAATCGACCAAGGAGTAGTCCGCATGAGCGAAACCACCACCACCATCACCGAAGACGTCGTCGTCGAAGCTGAAGGCCGCCCCACGATCGAACTCGTCGGCCAGGCCGACGCAGGCGGATGCTGTGGCGGAGGCGCCTGCGGCGTCTAAGTGACGAACCGGTCTCACTGACCAACTGGATGACTCGCGGTCTGCTTCGGCACACCGCGGGTTTTTCTTTTCGGCGAGAGCGGATGCCGCGCTCTGCGCTACTCCGGATCCGTCAGGTCTGCGACCGTCGCGTCGAACGCCCGGATCAGCGCATCCGCGTCGACGAACGCACTGTAGCCGTGCTCGCCGGCGCCCATCGCCACCTCCTGGCCCTGCAGCGTCACATCCGCGTACACCGGCCACGCCTGCGTGCTGCCGAGCGGAGTGATGGTGCCGCGCTCATAGCCGGTTGCTTCGAGGGCGAGCGCGGCATCGGGCAGCTGCAGCTTGTTCACCCCGACGAGCGCGCGCAGTTTCGGCCAGGAGATCTTGCGGCCGCCCGGCACCAGCGCGAACAGGAAGTCACCGCTCGAGCGCTTCACCACGAGCGTCTTCACGATGCCCGACGGCTCGATCCCGAGCAGTGAAGCAGCCTCGTGCAGACTGCGCGCGGCGGGCCGTTCGATGATCCGCACCTCAAGGTTTCGGGCCGCGGCATCCTGCAGCACCCGCTCGCGGCCGACCACCCGAGCATCTGAATCTGCACCGGATTCTGCACCGGAGGATGGGTTCTGCATGAGCGGCCCGCGCTTTCTGGGAGAATTGGAGGTGATGATCACTACCACACCCACGATAAGCCAAGCGGCCCCCCTTCGAATCGGTCCGCTCGAGCTCGACGTACCCGTCGTGCTGGCGCCGATGGCGGGCATCACCAACACCGCGTACCGCCGCCTCTGCCGCGAGTTCGGCGCCGGACTGTACGTGAGCGAGATGATCACCTCGCGCGCGCTCGTCGAACGCACGCCAGAGTCGATGCGCCTGATCACGCACCACGAGAGCGAGAAGACGCGGTCGATCCAGCTCTATGGCGTCGACCCGAAGACGGTGGCGGATGCCGTCACGTTGCTGGTCGCCGAGGACCGCGCCGACCACATCGACCTGAACTTCGGCTGCCCGGTGCCCAAGGTCACTCGCAAGGGCGGCGGCTCTGCCCTGCCCTGGAAGAGCACCCTGTTCCGCCAGATCGTCGAAGCCGCGGTCAAGGCCGCCGGCCCTCTGCCGTTGACGGTGAAGATGCGCAAGGGCATCGACTCCGACCACCTCACCTACCTCGAAGCCGGTAAAGCCGCAGAGGGCGCCGGCGTTGCCGCCATTGCCCTGCACGGCCGCACCGCCGCCGAGTTCTACTCCGGCCAGGCCGACTGGGGAGCCATCGAAAAACTGAAGAGCTCGATCACCTCGGTGCCCGTGCTCGGCAACGGCGACATTTGGTCGGCCGACGATGCCCTCCGCATGATGAGCGAAACCGGATGCGACGGCGTCGTCGTCGGTCGCGGCTGCCTGGGGCGCCCGTGGCTGTTCGGTGACCTCGCCGCCGCGTTCAACCCGGAAGCCCACCCCGGCGAGGGCCTGATCCAGCCGAACCTCGGCCAGGTCGCCGCGACGTTCCGTCGGCACGCCGAGCTGCTCACCGAGTTCTTCGAGAGCGAAGAGCGCGGCTGCCGCGACATCCGCAAGCACGTCGCCTGGTACTTCAAGGGCTATCCGGTCGGCGGCGACCTGCGCGCCAGCATGGCGACTGTGCAGTCGCTGGCCCAGCTCGACGACCTGCTCGGCCAGCTCGACGCCGACCAGGCCTACCCTGGCGTCGGCGCAGAGGGCCCCCGCGGCCGCGCCGGAACGCCGAAAAAGCCGGCCCTGCCGGAGAATTGGCTCAACTCGCGCGAGCTTGACGGCGTGCAGCGAGAGAATCTGACCGAAGGCGAAGGGGACACAAGCGGTGGCTAACCCAACGGGCTACAGCGCACACGACGAGGCACGCTGGCTGCCCGAGAAGCATGGTTCGAAGCGCAGCGATTTCGCACGTGACCGGGCCAGACTGCTTCACTCGAGTGCACTGCGGCGCCTGGCCGCCAAGACCCAGGTGCTCAGCCCGTCGGCCGGTCTCGACTTTGCACGCAACCGGCTCACTCACTCGCTCGAGGTCGCCCAGATCGGCCGGGAGCTCGCCTCCCGCCTCGCCCTCGACCCCGATATCGTCGACTCGGCCTGCCTGGCCCACGACATCGGTCACCCGCCCTTCGGACACAACGGTGAGAAGGCGCTCAACACCTGGGCGGCCGACATCGGCGGCTTCGAGGGCAACGCGCAGACCCTGCGCCTGCTCACGCGGCTTGAGCCGAAGGTCTTCGGCGCCGACGGCCGCAGCTACGGACTCAACCTCACCCGGGCCAGTCTCGACGCGAGCTGCAAGTACCCGTGGCCGACCGACTCCTCGGTCGACGACCCGAGCGGTCGGGCCAAGTTCGGCTTCTATCCCGACGATGTCGACGCGTTCACCTGGCTGCGCGAGGGCGCGCCGGCCCGGCAGCTCTGCATCGAAGCCCAGGTGATGGACCTCTCCGATGACGTGGCCTATTCGGTGCACGATTTCGAGGATGCGATTTTCAACGGCTACGTGGATGTCGCGGCGCTCGGCGACCGAGTCAATCACGACGAGCTGGTCTCGTCGATGTACGAGTGGATCGGCGGCGAGATTCCGCACGACGAGCTGATTGCCGCATTCGACCGCCTCGATTCGCTCGACGACTGGTTGGTGGGATGGTCGGGAAGCCGACAGGACCAAGGCAAGTTGAAGAATCTGACCAGCCAGCTGATCGGGCGGTTCTCCGGTGCCGCGGTTCACGCCACGCGGGATGCTTACCCGGTGACGAGCCTCATCCGCTTCAACGGCGCCGTCGTCGTGCCGCGTGAGATTCAAGCCGAGATCGCCGTGCTCAAGGGCATCGTCGCCACGTTCGTGATGTCGACGACGACGCGCAAGCCGATCTACCAGCGGCAGCGTCAGGTTCTGACCAACCTGGCCGACACGCTCTACGCGTCGGGTGGCGCGGCGCTCGACCCGGGGTTCACAGAGGATTGGCGGGCTGCCGACGATGATGCGGCACGCAAGCGCGTTGTCGTCGACCAGGTCGCCAGCCTGACCGACCAATCGGCGCTCGCCTGGCACCAGCGCTTGATCGGCGACTAGCGGGCGTCTCCTCGATCTCGCGGCCGTGAAGCATGCGCTCAACTAGAATCGGGAGTATGGCCGGCCTCATCAAACAAAGCGACATCGAAGAGGTCAAGGCACGTACGAACATTGCCGACGTGATCGGCGACTACGTGAGCTTGAAATCGGCCGGCGTCGGTTCCATGAAAGGGCTCTGCCCCTTCCACGACGAGCGCAGCCCCAGCTTTCATGTGCGCCCCCAGGTCGGTTTCTACCACTGCTTCGGCTGCGGTGAATCGGGCGATGTCTACTCGTTCCTGCAGAAGATGGACCACGTCAGCTTCAGCGAAGCCGTGGAACGCTTGGCGGCCCGCGTCGGCCTGCAGTTGCACTACGAAGACGGCCAGGGCGCCGCTCCAGACCACACCAACCGGGCACGCCTGCTGGCCGCGAACCAGGCTGCCGCGGACTTCTTCGTCGAACAGCTCGGCAGCCCCGGCGCCGAAGTCGGCCGCCAGTTTCTCGGCGAACGCGGCTTCGACGCGGCTGCGGCCGAACGGTTCGGCATCGGCTTCGCCCCGAAAAGCTGGGACGAGCTGACCAATCACCTGCGGTCGAAGGGCTTCAGCACCGAGGAGATCACCCTCGCCGGACTCGTCTCCAGCCGCGAAGGGGGAAGCGGCGTCTACGACCGGTTCAGAGGCCGCCTCGTCTGGCCGATTCGCGACATCACCGGGCAGACCATCGGCTTCGGCGCGCGCAAGCTGCTCGACGACGACAAGGGCCCCAAATACCTCAATACCCCGGAAACGCCGGTCTATCACAAGGCTCAGGTGCTCTACGGGCTCGACTTGGCCAAGCGTGACATCTCCCGCAGCCACCAAGTCGTGGTCGTCGAGGGCTATACCGACGTGATGGCCTGCCACCTGGCCGGGATCACGACCGCCGTCGCCACCTGTGGCACCTCGTTCGGCGTCGACCACATCAAGGTGCTGCGCCGCGTGCTCGGCGACGACAGCGGCATCGGCGAGGTCGTGTTCACCTTTGACCCGGATGCGGCCGGCCAGAAGGCCGCGGTGCGCGCGTTCGGTGAGGAACAGCGTTTCGCCGCACAGACCTTCGTTGCCGTCGCGCCAGAGGGCCTCGATCCCTGCGACTTGCGGCTCAAGCGCGGCGATGACGCCGTGCGCCGCTTGATCGACAGCAAGAAGCCGATGTTCGAGTTCATGATCCGGCAGGTGCTGAGCCAGTACAACCTCGACACCGTCGAGGGGCGCATCTCGGCGCTGCGCGCCGCGGCGCCAGTGGTCGGCGGCATCCGTGACCCCTCGCTCCGTCCCGGCTACGTGCGTGAACTCGCCCGCATGCTCGGCGTCGACATGAGCGAGGTCAGCCGCGCCGTGTCGTCGGCGATTTCGCATCCGAAGGCCGAGGCCCGCGAGACGCCGCGGCGCTACGACGACCAGCCGGCCGAGCCGCAACCGGAGAAGCAATTCTCTCTCGTCGAGTTGCCCTCTGACCCGGCCACACGACTGGAGCGGGACGCCCTGATGGCGATGCTGCAGCATCCGACCCAGATCGGCGTCGACGCGATCGGGCGCGCCGTGCACACGAATTTCGTTCACCCGTCGCTCGCGATCGTTCGCGACGCGATCGCCGTCACCGTTGCCTCCGCCGCCGAACCGGGCTGGCTCGACCGGGTGATCGCCGAGGTGCCGGATTCCTTGACCAAACTCGTCACGGAGCTGGCGCTCGCACCGCTGCCGGAGCGCACAGAACGCGACCTGACGCGCTACGTGAAAGACATCGCTGTGGCACTGATCGACCGTGATCTGCTGCGCCAGAAGGCCGAACTGCTCGGGCGGCTGCAACGCACCGATACGAGCGATCGCGAGGTCTACGTGGCCGTTCAGCGCGAGCTCGTGCGCGTCGAGGCAGAGCGCCGCAACCTGCGCGAACAGTCGTAAATTCGGCCGTCGGCCAACGTTGCAGCTTCGTAAAGACTTCTACCTTTTCTCCGACTGACCCGTTTTCTGTGCTAGTTCTATCCCTACAGCAATGTCGCCGTAACCCCTTTTTTCGGCGACACCGCATGAGATAAACGACAGGAAGAGGTTACGGATATGACATCCGCACCCACGAACGGTAAACGCGTTTTCGCGGTCGCAGCAACAGCAGCTGCGGCCGCTCTCGTTCTCGCTGGTTGTTCAGCCGGCGGATCGTCTGGAGGCTCCACGGACGCCGCCGGCGGCGGAACGATCATCATCGGCACGACTGACCTGGTCACCGTGCTCGACCCGGCAGGTTCGTACGACAACGGCTCGTTCGCCGTGATGAACCAGGTGTTCCCCTTCTTGCTGAACACGCCGTACGGCAGCCCGGATGTCGAGCCCGACATCGCGGCGACGGCCGAGTTCACCGCGCCGACGGAGTACACGGTCACGCTGAAGCCCGACCTCAAGTTCGTCAACGGCAACCCGCTCACCTCGTCGGACGTGAAGTTCACCTTCGACCGTCAGCTTAAGATCAACGACGCCAACGGTCCGGCATCGCTGCTCTACAACCTCGACAGCGTTGAGGCGAAAGACGACACGACCGTCGTCTTCCACCTCAAGCAGGCCGACGACCAGATCTTCCCGCAGATTCTGTCGAGCCCGGCCGGCCCGATCGTCGACGAAGACGTCTTCTCGGCCGACGCGATCACCACCGACAAGGAGATCGTCGACGGTCACGCGTTCGCCGGCCAGTACGACATCACGAGCTACGACTTCAACAACCTCATCGCGTACAAGGCAAACCCCGACTACAAGGGTCTGCTCGGTCCGGCGAAGAACGACGTCGTCAACGTGAAGTACTACACCGACGCGTCGAACCTGAAGCTCGAAGTGCAGAAGGGTGACATCGACGTCGCCTGGCGCAGCCTGTCGGCCACCGACATCGACAGCCTTCGCAGCGACAAGAACGTCAAGGTTGTCGACGGCCCCGGTGGAGAGACGCGCTACATCGTCTTCAACTTCAACACCCAGCCGTACGGCGCGACCACGGCAGAAGCCGACCCGGCCAAGGCCTTGGCTGTGCGCGCTGCAGCCGCAGACCTCGTCGACCGTGCTGAGATCGCCAAGCAGGTCTACAAGGACACCTACACCCCGCTCTACTCCTACGTTCCGGCCGGTTTGACCGGTGCGACAGAGTCGTTGAAGCCGCTTTACGGCGACGGCAACGGTGGGCCGGATGCCGACAAGGCGAAGGCGACACTGGAGGCAGCGGGCGTGACCACCCCGGTCGTGCTGAACCTGCAGTACAGCAACGACCACTACGGCCCCTCCTCGGGTGACGAGTACGCGCTGATCAAGTCCCAACTGGAATCAACCGGTTTGTTCACGGTCAACCTGCAGACGACAGAGTGGGTGCAGTACTCAAAGGACCGCTCCAGCGACGTCTACCCGGCTTACCAGCTCGGCTGGTTCCCCGACTACTCCGACGCCGACAACTACCTCACGCCGTTCTTCCTCAAGGAGAACTTCCTGAAGAACCACTACGACAACCCGGAGGTGAACGACCTGATCCTGCAGCAGGCCGTCACGCCCGACGCGACGGAGCGCACCGGACTGATCGAACAGATCCAGGACAAGGTAGCGGGCGACCTGTCGACCCTGCCGCTGCTCCAGGGCGCCCAGGTGGCCGTGACCGGCGCCGACGTGACGGGAACCTCCGACACGCTCGACCCGTCGTTCAAGTTCCGTTACGCCGCACTCTCGAAAGGCTAGTCAGATCCACCGTTAGGTTCGCCCTAGCTTGAAATGACGGGGGCATCCAGTCGTACCGGCTGGATGTCCCCGTCGCCTTGAAATCGTAAGGACAGCATGACCACTGTGGCAACGGCGCCGGCAGCATCATCACACGCTCCAGCCGGGCGCAAACGAACTTCATCGGGCGGGGGGATCGGGCGCTACATCCTGATTCGTTTTCTGCTCATTTTCCCGACTATCTTCATCCTGGTCTCCATGGTGTTCTGGCTGATGCGCACCACCGGAGACCCGATCACCGCAGCACTCGGCGGCCGGCTCAGCGCCGACCAGCTCGCCGAGCGCATCCACGCGGCCGGCTACGACCGACCGATCCTGATCCAGTACGTCGAGTATCTCGGCCAGATTTTCACTGGAAACTTCGGCACGACGATCAGCACCAACCGCCCCGTCGTCGAGGTGCTCACCACCTACGGCACGGCGACGGCCGAGCTGGCGTTCTACTCGCTCCTCGTCGCGTTCATCGTGGGTATTCCGCTCGGAATGGTCGCGGCGTACTGGCGTGACCGGGGCCAGGATGCCTCCCTGCGCGTCTTCGCAATCCTCTGCTACGCCACACCGGTGTTCTTCTCCGGTCTGCTGTTCAAACTCGTCTTCGCCGTCTGGCTCGACGTGCTGCCGGTCTCCGGGCGGGCCTCAACGCGGGCCGAGCTTCAAATGCAGATGCTGCCGAACAAAACCGGCTTCTACACGATCGACGCGATCCAAACCGGAAACCCCGCGGTGTTGGCGGATGTCCTTCAACACGCCGTGCTTCCCTCGCTCGCACTCGGGCTCCTCACCGCCGGCGTCTTCTTGCGCCTCGTGCGCGCCAACGTGATCGGCACGCTCGGCACCGACTACGTCGACGCCGCGCGATCCCGCGGGGTCAGCGAGTTCCGCCTCGTGAGCAAGCACGCCTACCGGCCGGCGCTCATCCCGATCATCACCGTGATCGGACTGCAGATCGCGCTTCTGCTCGGCGGGGCCGTGCTGACCGAGACGACGTTCGAGTGGAAGGGCCTCGGCTTCATGCTCTCCGAGTTCTTGAAAGCGCGGGACTTCGTCGCGGTGCAGGGCATTGTCGCCCTGCTCGCCGTCATCGTTGCGCTGTCGAACTTCATCGTCGACATCATTGCCGCGATCATCGACCCGAGGGTGAGGTACTAGCCATGACCGAACTCATCGACACCCCGATTGCCGACATCCGTCGCCCGTCGCTGTGGCAACGCCTTCCCGTCGTGCATCAGGTGCGGCAGAGCGTGGGACTGCAGCGCGGGATGCTCCTGGCCGGCCTCACGATCACCGGCTTGTTCATCTTCACCGCAATCTTCGCGCCACTGCTCGCGCCATATGGCTACGACCAGCTGCGCGACGCGAGCGGAGTCTTCGGAGCGCAGCAACCGCCCGGAGGGGCCCATCTGCTGGGCACGACGGTCGGTGGCTATGACGTGCTGTCCCGGGTGATCTGGGGAGCGCAGACCGCGATCTTCGTGATCGTCGTCGCCGTCACACTGTCGCTGTTCGCGGGGGTGGCATTGGGACTCGTTTCCGGCTACTTCGGCGGCTGGCTCGACCGCGTGCTCGTCGTCGTCTGCGATGCCGTCTACGCTTTCCCTTCGCTGCTGCTCGCCATCGTCATGTCGATCGTGATCTCGGGCGGAAAGTCCGACCTCGTCGGCGGTGTGCTCGCCGCGGCGATCTCGATCACCGTGGTGTTCATTCCGCAGTACTTCCGGGTGATCCGGGCGGAGACCGTGCGGATCAAATCCGAGGCCTATGTCGAATCGGCGCGAGTTCTCGGCGCCAGCAACAGCCGGATTATGTTCCGTCACGTTCTGCGCAACGCCACCCGCACCCTGCCCCTGATCTTCACCCTGAATGCGTCGGAGGCGATCCTCACGCTCGCCGGCCTCGGCTTCCTCGGCTTCGGTATTGAACCGTCGTCGGCCGCGGAGTGGGGTTACGACCTGAACAAGGCGCTCTCAGATGTCACGAGCGGCATCTGGTGGACCGCACTGTTCCCCGGCCTGGCCATTGTGCTTGCCGTGCTCGGCATCACGCTCGTCGGAGAGAGCCTCAACGACCTCGCCGACCCGCGCCTGCGCGGCCGGCGCCGGGTCGGCCAAGACTCAGGTCTGGTGGCCGAAACCTCGGTGGTTCCCGGTGGCTCGCTCGACTCGGTGCCCGGTATTTCCGGCATCGAACCCAGCGGAATGCCCGATTACAGACGGCCTGAAGACGACGGATTCGAGGGACGACCATGAACGACATCGTGACAATCACCAACCTGGGGGTGTCCTTCTCGACCGACGCCGGAGCGGTGAAGGCCGTCGACGGGGTCAGCCTCACCGTCGCGCCGGGGGAAGTGCTCGCCATCGTCGGCGAGAGCGGCAGCGGCAAAACCGTCACCGCGAAGACGCTTCTCGGCCTCCTCCCGGAAACGGCGACCACCAACGGTGTCGTGATCCTGCGGAGCAAGGACGGTTCCGACCAGAACGACGTGCTCTCGGTCAGCAAGAGCCGGTTGCGCTCGCTGCGCGGCACCGACGTGTCGATGGTGTTCCAGGAGCCCTCCACGGCTCTGAACCCCGTCTACACCGTCGGCTGGCAGATCGCCGAAGGCATCATGGCGCACGGCAAGTTCTCCAAGGCCGAAGCGCGGGCGAAGGCGATCGACATCCTGGGCCGGGTCGGCATTCCCGAGCCTGAGGTGCGCGTCAACTATTACCCGCACCAGTTCTCGGGCGGTCAGAAACAGCGAGTCGTCATTGCGATGGCTTTGGTGCTCGACCCCGGCCTGATCGTCGCCGACGAGCCGACCACGGCACTGGATGTGACGGTGCAGGCTGAGATCCTCGACCTGTTGCGTCGCTGCCGTGACGAGTTCGGTACCGCGATCGTGCTGATCACCCACAACATGGGAGTCGTCGCCGATCTGGCCGACCGGGTCGCGGTGATGTACCAGGGTAAATTGGTCGAGGAAGCCGATGCCCAGACGCTGTTCAGCAACCCGCAGGCCGACTACACCAAGCGCCTGCTGGCCGCGGTGCCGCACGTCGGGCAGGGCATCGCGTATGCCCGCGCTCGCGCGGAAGCGCGTACTCCGGAGTGGGAAGCGCAAGCTCCGGTCGTCGTCGCCGACAATCTGCGCATCGACTATCCGGGACGGTTCGGCCGGGCCGCATTCACCGCCGTCGACGGGATCAGTTTTTCGATCA
Organism: Leifsonia sp. YAF41; assembly: GCF_052113185.1. Taxonomy (NCBI): domain Bacteria; kingdom Bacillati; phylum Actinomycetota; class Actinomycetes; order Micrococcales; family Microbacteriaceae; genus Leifsonia; species Leifsonia sp. YAF41. The sequence continues at coordinate 65,801 of NZ_JBFRCS010000011.1, read as the reverse complement.
GACCGGGCGAGGTTCTGGGCCTGGTGGGGGAGAGCGGATCCGGAAAGACCACGACCGGGCGAGCGATCGCCGGCCTGACGCGGGTCACCGGCGGATCGCTGCAGGTGCTCGGTCACGAGATGAACGGGGTCAAGGAGCGTCGCTTCAAGAAGATCCGGAACAACATCGGATTCGTCTTTCAGGATCCGGCCTCGAGCTTCAACCCGCTCTTGACCATCGCCGATTGTGTGGCAGAGCCGCTCATCGTTCACGGGAGGTTCTCGAACCCCGCAACAGCGAGAAAGCGCGTCGACGAACTGCTCGAGGCGGTGCAGCTACCGCGTGCCTACGGTGATCGGTATCCGCACGAGTTGAGCGGCGGGCAGCGACAGCGCGCCAGCCTGGCCAGGGCACTCGCTCTGGAACCTGCGCTGTTGATCGCCGACGAACCGACCTCCGCACTCGACGTCTCGGTTCAGGCGCGTGTGCTCGAGCTGTTCGCCGAGCTGCAGCGCGAGTTCGGATTCGCCGCACTGTTCATCAGCCACGACCTGGCCGTCGTCGACATTCTGGCCGACCGGATTGCCGTGCTCTACCGCGGCAAACTCGTGGAGGAGGGAACCGGCGCTGAGGTGCTCGGCGCGCCGCAGGATCTCTACACGCAACGGCTCCTCGCCAGCTTGCCGGTGCCGGATCCGGCTGAGCAAGCACTGCGGAGGGAAGGGCTTCGACGTCTGCGTGCGGCAGGATAGGAACATGACCAGCGGCAAAGTCTCAGCCTTTCCGATCTCGACGAGCGATCTGACGATTGAGTACCCGCCACACGGCGCCAGCGCGGCGTTCGTCGCGGTGCACGGTCTCACCCTGCGTCTCGCCCCCGGGGAGGTGCTCGGTCTGCTGGGCGAGAGCGGATCGGGCAAGAGCACCGTCGCGCGCATCCTCTCCGGCGCGGCGCTCAGGAGTGACTACGGCGATGTGCGCCCGGTGATCACCGGGGGAGAGGCGAGCGTACTCGGTCACAAGCTGCGGCGAATCGGTCGTCGGGCGCTCAACCAGGTCACCTTCGGGGTGGGCATGCTGGCTCAGGATGCCGCCGAAACGCTGCCGGCCACGATGACGGTTTCCGAGATCGTTGCGGAGCCGGTGCTCGACCGGGATCGCCGGTTCAACAACGTCGCGCTGGCGAACCGGGTGGCCACGATGATCGACGCGGTACGGCTTCCGCTGGCGGTTCTCGACAAGTTTCCCTACGAGCTCAGCAGCGGTCAACGCCAGCGTGTTGCATTGGCCCGTGCGCTCGTGTTCGGGCCGGAGCTGCTGATCGCCGACGAGCCGACCGCCGGGGTCGATGCGACGGTGCGCAATGCGGTGATCGACCTGATCGGTGAGTTGCAACGCGAGCGCGAGTTCTCCGCCCTGGTGATCAGCCACGACCTGGCCGTGCTGCGCCGGGTGGCGAACCGGATTGCTGTCATGCACCAGGGTGTTCTGGTCGGGCTCGGAACCATCGACGATGTCTTCACCGACCCCTGGCATCCGTATGTGGCCGAGATGGCGAAGGCGTTGACGATCACATCAGTCGATCATCACGAGAAGGCCAACAACCATGTCGACAAGCCCTGACACCGTTGCATTCATCGAAGATCAGCTCGGCGGGTTGAACGTTCGCACACGGGCGATGTTCGGCGAATTCGGCTTGTACTGCGATGAGAAGATCGTTGCGCTGATCTGCGATGACTCCCTGTTTCTGAAACCCAGCGCCATCGATCAGGGACTGCTCGAACGCACCGCGCTCGCGCCGCCGTATCCGGGGGCGAAGAACTACCACCGGGTGCCGGGCGACGCCCTGGAAGACCGGGACTGGCTGGGCGAGGTGGTGCAGGCCACCGCCGACGCGTTGCCGCTGCCGAAGCCGCGCGCGCCGAAGGCTCGCACCTCGAAATCAGCGTCGGGCCCGTCTTCGTCGGATAACCCGCGATGACCTCGTCGGGCGCTCCACGCCACCGTGCGATTCTGGCCACCGAAGTTCTCCCGCTCCCCGTCCCGCAGCGCCCGGTTCCCGGCCCGATCGCGGTGCTGCCGACTGCCGAAAAGTTGTTCACCGACGCGGTGACGGATGCCGGTGGCACGCTGGCCCCGCTCTCAAGCGAGACGCGAGGCCTCGTCTGGCTCTCCTACTCTCGTTCCGACGAGCTGGGGGAGATTCTCGCGGCGCATCCGCAGCTCGGCTGGGTGCAGCTTCCCTGGGCCGGTGTAGACGCGTTCAGCGCCATTCTGGCGGCTCACGACCGCCCCGGACTGCTCTGGACAAGTGCGAAGGGTGCCTACGCACAGCCCGTTGCCGAGCACGCGCTCGCCCTGACGCTCGCGCAGCTTCGCGTGCTGCACACCCGCGCGCGGGCGACGGCGTGGGATTCGGTGCCGGCCGGTCGCTCACTCTATGGCCGCAACGTCGTCATCATCGGCGCGGGCGGCATCGCACTCGAACTGATCAGCCTGCTCGCCCCATTCGGTGCACACGTCACGGTCGTGCGACGGAGCGAGGCCCCGGTGCCCAGCGCCGACCGTACGGTGCCCACCGGTGACCTGCTGCAGGTACTGCCGGAAGCCGACGTGGTGGTGGTGGCAGCCGCGCTCACCGGCGACACCCGCCACCTGATCGGCGCGGCCGAGCTGGCCGCCATGAAACCGGAGGCGGTTCTCGTGAACATTGCCCGGGGCGGTCTCGTCGACACCGCTGCTCTCGTGCAGGCTCTGGCGACGGGAGTGATCGCTGGAGCGGCGCTCGACGTCACCGATCCGGAGCCGCTGCCCGATGGGCATCCGCTCTGGAGCGAGCCGCGATGCCTGATTACCCCGCATATGGCCGACACGCCCGAGATGACTTCGCCGCTGCTCGCCGAGCGAATTCGTCTCAATGTGCGTGCGTTCCTTGAAGATTCAAGGTTCGTAGGCGTCGTCGACCCTGCCCGGGGCTACTGAACGGGCGGCTGAGGAGGCCTGCTGGATTTGGTGATGCGGCAACCTTTGATAAAGTAGCAACGCTGCTTCGGCAGTATTCCTCGATAGCTCAATTGGCAGAGCAGCCGGCTGTTAACCGGCAGGTTGTTGGTTCGAGTCCAACTCGGGGAGCGAAAGGCCACCAAGGGCTCCACCCCTGGTGGTCTTTTTTGCTTTAAGACCCTCGAAGAACTTGTTGACTGGAATGTCGAGGAAGCTCGCGAACATCGCGAGATCGCTGGCGCTGCATTCGACGTCGCCAGACGTGCGGCGTGAGACATAGACGTTCGTCAATCCGAGAGCCGTTGCGGCCTTGCGGTCGGACCATCGTTGGCGCGTGAGTTCCGCGCTGAGGTTCGCTGCAACGAGCTGGGCGGTTGAGTCCCGTTCGGTGTTTCGTCGTTGCTTCCTTCACTGGCGGTACTCGTGCCCCAGGCGATTCGCTGGCTTTGGGCCTGGTGAGCGGCGGCAACAAGACCATGATCGCGGCTGGCGTCGACATCCTGAATACCTACGTTTACGGTGAGAACGCGGCTACTGGTGAATGGATGCGAAGCGTTGACGGCGTTGCGTGGAGTTCGCTGGGCGGACAATTGTTCAGGACTTCGGTTCAGGAAGACGCGCCATTGATCTTGTTTTCGGTGGCGGGTACAAGTACGCGCTGATTTCGCCGACCGACCTTGACGGGTGGGCGATCCCTGACACCATGCAAGCGATCTATCGCGCTCCAGTAGGCGTGTGGGACTCGTGGACCAACGTGACGCCTTCAGGGTTGCCCGCGGGCACGGTTGGTCGGCCATCGAACTTGGTCCACAACGGCACATATCTATTCCACGGGAATTACGGCTACTACGCCACCGACACCCCGTGCACCATCCGCAGGAGTGCCGACAACGGGATCAACTGCCCCCACGCCGTATTCCTGCCGAACACGGAACGCACGGGCGGGCACCTGCGCTGTAAACGAAGATCTGTTCTACATTTCGACCGCCGAGAACGGTGCGATGGGCACCCGGTACGGGATATGGATTGCCCGCGCCAACCCCTGGCGCGCCGTGCTCCTCGAGGAACTGCCTGGACCGTGGAACGCGCCCCTATCAAGGATCGGTAGAACCTTCCGGGTGGGCACGTTCCTGCTGAATACGCGTTCACGGATCACCATTCCCACGCTGACGTAGCTCCGCCGGCCTTAAGCGTCGGATAGCGTTAGCGGAATGGGGGAACACACACAACAAATCACTATCTCGCCAGCCCGGTCTGATGAGACTGGAAACCGCGTGACCCGTCGAACAATCGGCGGGTCACTTGGCGGACGGGACAACGCACTCAACTTCCTCAGGCTCCTTCTGGCTGCGGCCGTCATTGTCTCGCACTCGGGTGTGCTTGGCGGATTCCAGCCAATAGAGAACAAGGCCTTCGGGCCAATCGGCGGATACGCGGTCTATGCGTTCTTCGCGATTTCTGGGTACCTCATCGCCGGCTCCCGTATGCGACTCCCGTTCGTCGCGTACTTGTGGCATCGAGCTCTACGAATAATGCCTGCGTTCTGGGTCTGCCTGATCATCACTGCTTTCGTGTTCGCCCCCATCGCCGCAACCGTTGCGGGCGAGGACTGGTCGCCCATCTCATCGCTGGGATACCTCATCAAGAACTCTGCGCTCCTGATGACACAGGACGGCATCCTCAACACGCTGCAGTCAGTCCCCAATCCGCCCAATTGGAATGGGTCAGTATGGACCCTCATCTGGGAGTTCGCCTGCTACATCGGTGCCGCGGCCCTTCTCTCAATTCCTTTCGCACGCAAACACCCCGTGCCCACACTTGCCGTGCTGCTCGTCACGTCGGGGATTATCGTCGCCATCTCCGCTGACCGCCTGGACTGGCTGCGCCTCGGCAGCTTCTTCATTGCCGGCATGCTCTTCTACTTCCTCCGCGACCGCATCCCGGTGAACGCGTGGATCGCGGTCACCTGCGCGGTCGTGTTCGCTGGCTTCTTCGTCCTTGGCATCGCCCCGTACTTCGGACAAATCCCATTCGCCTACATGGTGTTCTGGGTGGCATCTGTTCTGCCGATCCGCATCGGCTCGAAGAACGACATCTCTTACGGGGTGTACATCTACGGTTGGCCGGTGCAGCAGGTGATCGCCGTGTTGGGGGGATCCRTACTCGGTCATCTCGGCCACTCACTCGTTTCGTTCGCTCTTGCAGCCGCACTCGGGTGGCTGTCTTGGAAGCTGGTCGAGAAACCCGCGCTCACCCTAAAGAACGCGCTTGATCCGAAGGGCGCGTCAAGTTTGAAGTAGCCACCTGGTCGCATTCTGGTTTCGTCCCAACGTTGTCAGCAGCACCAAGCACGGTCCTAGCCCCGCTCGCCATCTCCGGATGGCGGGCGGGGCGTTTCGTTGTTAGCCCTGCGCCCCGTGCGCGAGGTGGATATTCGGCGGCAACCTCTGCTCACTCTGGACCACGTCGTACAGCACCATGTCGTTCGCCTTCTCCAGGGAGTCGTGCACGCCCATCAGTACCCGTTTGGCACGGTCGATGTCCCACTTGATGAGCAGGTAGCGTTCGGCGCCGTCCTTGTCGCGCAGACGCTGGATGCCGGCCTTCGGGATGACGGGTCGTTGCGCATGACAAGCCCAGTTGTCGACGTCGACGCGGATCGGTTTCGGGAAGGGCACGGCAATACGGTACGGCCTTGGATTGGCTAGAAACCAAGGCAAGCTGGAAACCGGCAGGTTGTTGGTTCGAGTCCAACTCGGGGAGCGAAAGGCCACCAAGGGCTCCACCCCTGGTGGTCTTTTTGCTTTAAGCTCCCATCGCATCGATCGGAGTTATCGGCAAGAACGTGTGGATAGCGTCGGGTGTCATGCTCGGCCTTGCTCAAAACCCCACATCAGCGACGGCGATTCAGCGTTTTCTTTCAAGCCGTAGAATTCTCGTCATGAGAAGTGAGAGCACCCCCACCGTTCAGCGCTTTCAAGTAGACCTGTCCGGCATGGTCGATCTCTTGTCCCGACACCTCTACTCCGGGCCGCAGGTATATGTGCGGGAGTTGCTACAGAACGGTGTTGATGCAATCACAGCGCGTCGGAAGTTCGACCCGGACGCACCTGCACGGATAACGATCACATTGTCCGAAGGACTGATCGAGGTGCATGACACCGGCGCTGGGTTGACCATTGCTGAGGCGAGAGAGTTGCTCGCAACTATCGGCCGTTCCTCAAAAAGAGATCCGATGCTCGGATTGGGCCGGTCGGAGTACATCGGTCAGTTCGGGATTGGCATGCTCGCGGCGTTCATGATCGCCTCGCGAATCGAGGTTACGTCTCGTTCAATGGGTGTCGGCGCTGCTCCGATCCGGTGGGTCGGTCACGATGACGGCACGTTCGAGGTTGAAGAGATCGCCGATTCGGATGCGCCCGAATCAGGCACAACGGTTCGACTTGTCGCCCGGGCGGACATGGCTGAATGGGTTTCGCTCGAGACCGTCTCCACGCTTGCAAAGGAATACGGTTCGTTTCTGCCATTCCCGGTAGTGATCGAGGCGCCCGACCACGCTCCGGTGTCAATTTCACGACCTGAACTGCCGTGGAAGGTGACATACGCCTCACCTGCCGCGCGTGTTGCGGCGCTGCGCGCTTACTGTGAGGAAGAGCTGGGATTTACTCCGCTTGCACACATCGATCTGGAGGTTCCGCTGGCCGGGGTTTCCGGCGTGGCTTTCATCCTCCCGCAGTCGGTCACCACCGGGTCGCATGCCCACCGAGTTTATGTGAAGCGGATCCTGCTGAACGCCCGCACAGAGGGCCTGCTGCCTGAGTGGGCGTTCTTTGTCCGCGTCGTGGCCGATACCGGGCTCAGCCCGACCGCCTCACGCGAAGCCCTCCATGACGACGAAATCCTCGAGGCCACGCGCGAGCAGCTTGGCGCACAGTTGCGCGCCTGGGCCCGACGCACGCTCACGAATGGCTCGGACACGGCCCGGAAGTTCATTTCCACTCACCACCTCGCGTTGCGATCGCTCGCGGTGAGCGATGAGGAGATGCTGGAACTGGTCGCACAGATCCTGCCGTACGAGACGACCGATGGTTCTTTGACTCTCGCCGACGTCTCCCGTCACGGTGAGCTGCTGTACACCACCACAACCGAGGCATACCGCCGGGTTGCGACCGTTGCCCGTGCCCAGGGCCTGATCGTGGTCAATGYCGGGTACGTCTACGACGCGGAAATCATCCACAAGCTCGGGCTCAGCGGCTGGGCGGTGCGAGAGCTCGGCTCAGGAGACCTTGTCCAAGCGCTGGGGGAGCTCGACCCGTCCCGCACTGCCGAAGTCGCCGAAGCTACCGAGATCGCTCGACGAGTACTCTCGAGCGAAGACTGCGACGTGATCGTTCGGGAGTTCGAACCCCGCGGGGTGCCTTCAATCCTGCTGCGAGACCGGGGCGGCGACTTCCAGCGTGGTCTCACTTCCGAGCGCGGGATGCATGGCGGCGCCTGGGGCGATTTGCTCGGATCGCTTGCGGAACCCGAAGCGGGGCCGACACGCACACTGGTCTTGAACGACTCCGCCCCCGTCGCCCGTCAACTTCTCGATGCCACCGGTGAAGTATTCGACGCGGGCCTGAAGAGCTTGTATCTGTCCGCAGTGATGCTCGCCGGGGAAGGGCTCCGTCCCAGCGAGATCGACGCCATGAATAACGCGCTCAGCGTTTTGCTGAGTGCCAGCTTGAGGGGAAGCAACAATGAACAATGACGAAGCACGAAGCGAATTGGACGAGGTGTATAGCTTGCCCGACGGGCTAGCCCGCAACGCCCGCGCCGAGGATCTCGCCCGGCGGATCGAGAACGAAGGGCCCGCCGATTTCCTCGCGGAGGCCTTGCTCGATCTCATCGACGCATACACCTCGAGCGATGAGGCGTACAAGTCGTTCCCTGTGATGGCCAGGCTGTTGAGATTGTGGGACGAGCGCCCCGACCTTTTCGACAAGTCCGATGAGTTCTCGCTGTTTTGGCAGTTCAAATGGGTCGCCGGTCACCTCTCGGCGTGGTTGCAAGTATCCCGCCCGCAGGGTCTCGCCGTGCTTGAGGATATGCAACGCCGCTACGATCTCGCCGGCCATGGAGCGAGCGGGTACCTGGCCGCCCGGTTCCGGTACGCCTATCTGACGGGTGACCCCGCCGCCGAGGATGTCCGGGCCCTGTGGCGGGCTACCCCGCGCGATGAGTTCTCGAATTGCGCCGCCTGCGAGCCAGGCGAACAAGCCGACTACCTGTATGTCACCGGCCAATACGATCAACTCGCCGCACTCGCAAGCAAGCTTCACGGGTCTTGCAATCTTGAACCCACGCGGGGCCTTTCGGCGCTTGCTGTTGCTCACCTGATGAGGGGCGAGGCAAGCCAGGCGGCAGCCATTCTGGGCGAGGCTCATCGCCGCATGACGTTGGACGTGCCGACCGATGCGGCCGGAGCGCGTGGGCAACAACTCGAGGTTCTGCTCCGCGGTGGGCAGATCGACGAGGCGCTCAAACGGCTCCGCACGGCGGATAACGTCTTGCTCGACGGGGCGAAGACCCCTCTCGCCCACCTCAGCTTCCTCATCTCGCTGCTTGCCGGATTGTCTTCGACGCTTGAGCAGCACGCAACCCGCAGTACCAAGTTGCAAGCTCCTCACGGGGCGACACTCTCCGAGCTGCACCTCCAGGTTCTCGACAAGGCACGTGACCTCGGCAATAAGTTCGACGATCGCAACGGCAATGCCTTCTACGCGGGACTCATTGACCGAGCCCTCACGGCACTGCAAGCACCCGAGCCCCTGCCCGACCAGCCGGAGGTCAATACATCCAGAGAGGACGATATGCCTGTGGCACTCAACGATTTCAACGAGGATGCGGCGACTCTCGGCGCGCTCACCACAGAGCGAATTGAGAACGCGCTCAACGCCGATGGGGTCAATCACGGCACCGACAAGGACGGCGACATCGTCTCTGCGTGGGACGACAACCCGTTCTGGTTCCTGGTGATCGGCAACGAAAGCCCCGTCTTGCGCATCAGCGCGAAATGGAAGGCATGGCTGCCTGGTGCAAGTCATGCTGCTGCGATGGACGCAGCCAACGAATGGCACACCTCACGGCTCTTCCCCCGTGTGCAGGTCAGCACTGATGCTGACGGCGACGTGATTTTCGGCATCGACCACAACGTCGACCTTGAGTTCGGGGTCACCGATGCTCAACTGCGAAACGAGATCAGCACGGCCATCCGCTCGGGACTCCAGTTCTTCGGGTCCCTTGAGGAACGTTTCCCTGATGCGGTCGCTGCGGCAGAAGCGTTCCGGACCGCCTGAGTGTCGTGAAGCGACGATGCTGGCTGTGCGGGGCCGTCATTAGTGTCCAGAAATGGTCGGAATGCCCCCGTGCGTGCCCGAATGGTAGTTGGCAGGCTACCGTCAGGAAATGGCGGAAGATCATGGATCTTTGCTTTCCCAGATACGCACAAGGCGCCTGAATCACTTTCGGCAGGTTGTTGGTTCGCGTCCAACTCGGGGAGCGAAAGGCCACCAAGGGCTCCACCCCTGGTGGTCTTTTTGCTTTAACCGGTTCTGGAGTGCTCGAGTCCTCGACGACGAACCACTCGAACGCGAAGTGATCCGCCCAACCGACTTGCCCCCAACCGCGCGGGCACCCGAAGAGGGGGACGCAATCATCACAGTAGACACTCAGCGTTCTGCCAGACTCTAGGGATGACCACCACACAGCAGCCCGCAGCACCCGTCCCCGCAGAGCCGCAGCCCAAGACCGGAAACGGCCTCGGTGTTGCCGCACTCATCATCGGCATCATCGCCCTCGTCGGCGCGTTTATTCCGTTCCTCAACTACGGAACCGGCTTCATCGCGTTCATCGGCCTCGTCCTCGGAATCATCGGCCTTGTTCGCAAGGGTAAGAAGAAGGGTGTCGCGATCGCCGGCACTATCATCTCCGGCCTCGCCCTCATTCTTTCCATCGTCATGGCGATGGTCTACACCGCAGCGTTCGCCGCCGGCGTCTCCGCCAGCATCGACGAGTCCAACGCCAAAGCCGACCGCGACATCGTCGTCCTCTACGAAATCACCGGCGCAGCTACCAACGCATCCATCACTTACAGCACTTTCAATGACGGCACGGCCGGCTCCGAACAGTCCACAGGCCAGACACTCCCGTTCACGAAAGAGCTCACGGCAAAAGCCGGCAACGAATGGGACTTCAGTAGCTTCAGCCTGACGGGAAGCAACGGCGTCGACGACACTGGCGACATCGCATGCAAAATCACCGTCGACGGTGAAGTCGTCTCCGAGCAGACCAGCACCGGACAATTCGCCAGCGTCATGTGCAGCTCCAGCGGGACCAGCGAGTAACTCCCACCCCCCTCCAGCCCCAAAAGGGGCGGATGAAGAGCAACCTTCGTCCGCCCCATTCCATGCGCCTCCCAGGCCGCAACCCACGAACTACCCCATGGCGTCGGCGCACGCCGCAACGCACGACTCGGCAGCGCACCAGCTTTGAGCGTGGCTAGTTATATGACTCAGAGTGCGTTCCACGCTCGTTTCAGTTCTTGCTGCTGCGCCGGCGCTACCGTGTTGGTTCGAGTCCAACTCGGGGAGCGTAAGGCCACCAAGGGCTCCACCCCTGGTGGTCTTTTTCTTTAACGAGGGGCGCGTTCAGAGGCGTTCACAACTTCGGAGATTCTCGCCCAATGGGGCGATTTCGGCGCTGAGGCATCCGAAGAGCCAGTGATCTCCGACGTTGAGCACGACGTCAATTCGTTGTGCTGTTCGTCCGCCCGTTCCGACCGGATGCTGATGCAACGTCGAGCGCCGTGCGAGCAAGAAAGGTCGACCCGGCAACGGCCGCCGGCATCGTGAACACAGCGCCCAGCGGAATCAAGTACAGCAGCTGGGTTGCCACCCCGAATCCAAGCAGCCGCCAACGGATCCCACGACGAAGCGTTCGCTGAGCAGGTCCGGGAATCCCGCGTGCGTCGAAAGCTCGGGCACTGAGTTCCACAGCCAAGAGACGCCCCGACAGCACGACGCCCAGCGAAGGTGCCAAGAGACCGCCGACGACGGGAACAAAGCCCACAAGGCCGACACCAAACGCGGTGAGAATTCCCAACCCGATCAGCCCCAGTGAGCTGCGCACCGCGCGCCAGAACCCGGCGCCTGATTCTGGAACGATCCCGCCGGAATCCTGCTCGGCAGCACGCCAAATGCGCTCATAGAAGGGGTCGCCGACCGCGAGTGTCAACGCGGTGAACGTCACGGCAGCAAGAACGATCGCCATCGCAAGGATTGCTGCGCCGGTGGCGGCGCTGATAACGGTGGGCCAGGGATCGGGCCATGTTTCATCGAACGGTGTCAGCCAGTCGACGAGCGCCGGCAGCGAGAATCCGAGCGCGATTAACCCGGCCACCATCAGAGCGAAGACAATTGCCGCTGGCACAAGCCCGAGCATCATCACCGCGGGGCGCCGCCTCCAGAAGCCGAATCCGCGAATCAGACAGGCGACACCTGAGAAGAACTCACCGGGCACAGTCAGGATCCGAGGGGCGGGGAGTTGTCGGTCGGCATTGCCTCAGCCTAGATGAGCGTTGCGGTTGCCTACAGGCTGCGGCCGGACTCCCAGAGGTTGTCAGAGGTTCCGCTGACCAGGGCCGCGACCGAGATCGCCTGCGCATCGGTGAATGAGGCGATGTAGTCGACGACCGCACGTGAACGACCCAAACGCGCGAGATCGTTGTCGCTTGTGCCGAGGCCGACCGCGGTGAAGAACTCGGGTCCGTTCGCACGAAGCACACGGTACTCGGCTGTCGCAGCCTCGATCGAGTCGAGCAGTCTGCGTGGGGCGCGCGGCGCGTCATCCGGATCGTTCAGCCAGAGGTGAAAACCGTCGGCGAGCGTTTCGAGCACGCGAGCCTGGCCGCGCTGGTACACGGCCAGGTCGCTGCGGTCGAGCACGAAGCGGGTATGCACGAACTTGAGCACGACGACGTCGTGCCAGGCGTGACTGCTGAGGCGAACGTGCCCGCTGCGCACGTTCGGGTTGCGCTCGACCCGGATGGAGCCCTTCAGTCGGTCGATCCAGCGCCGGGTGAATGCGGACACAGCGCGGTCGGCCTCAAGTCCGCCGTCGTAGGGAATGGTGAGCAGCCCCTCGACGAGGTCGTTCGTGACGCGCTCGACCGATTGGCGGAAGCGCTCAGAGTCAGCGATCCAGGAATCCTTCGCCCAGGTGTGCCGCCAGGCTGCCTCGAGCGCGTAGCCGGGACGCCGCAGTGCGACTCCGGCCTGCAACTTGAGGGCATCCAGCGCTCCGAGCACGCTTTGCGCCGCGAGCCAGCCATTCAGCTCGGCCGACACCGAGGTGTACTGCAGAACGCCGGCGCGGTAGAAGTCATCGAGGTCGTGCACCGAGTAGGCGATGTCGTCGGCGATGTCCATCACCGAGCACTCGACGGTCTGCTGGTGCCGGTCGATCGCAGGGAATGCTGAGCGCACATCGGCCATCTCGAGGGCATCAATCGAGTACGCGGAGAACTTGATGGCTCCGGATGCCGAATCGGCGCCGACGCCGCGCGGGAGCAGTTCAGCAGGCTGCGGCGGCAGCGACCGCCATTCGTTGCGGGTCCACGGGTACTTCAGCACCGCGGCCCGCACGGCCTTGGTGAGGTTGAGGCCGCGCGGGGTGGCGTCGCAACTGTCGAGAGCGGTGAGGATGCGGAAGGTCTGGGCGTTGCCCTCGAAGCCGTCGGGCAGGCCGAGCTTGGTACGCGCCACTCGATCGAGCACCTGCTCACCGAGGTGGCCGAACGGCGGGTGGCCGAGGTCGTGCGCCGCCGCGGCCGCCTGAACGACAACGGGGTCGCAGCCGCCCAGATCTGCGATCGTCGCGCGAACGACATCCGGGGCGTCGCGAAAGCCGACAGCGATCGAGCGCGCGACGGCTGAGACCTTGAGCGAGTGGGTGAGCCGGTTGTGCACGGTGGTGCCGGACCCGGCCTGCGGGATCACCTGGGTGACGGCGGAGAGCCGCGAAAAATAGGGGGAGAAGCGGATGCGCTCAAGGTCAACGCGAAACTCGTCTTCGCCCGGGGCGCCGGGCTCACCGGTTCCAGTTGCGGTACTCTCGGCGATCGCGCGCTCGCGTCCGTCGCCGGTGTGTGATCGTGCATAGGTCTGCATAGTGTCAGTCAGCCTAGCCGCGTGACGGATGACGGTGAATCGAGCGGTGCCCGTATAGTGATCGAGGAGCAATCGCTGAGTGATCAGCGGAAATCCACGGATTTCGGTTCTTCCCGAACCACGCAAGACTGCAGCCGTTTCGCTGCTGCCACCGCGGAGTTCTATTCATTCTTCGGGAGCGAAAGACCATTCAGGGCCCACCTGGCGGTCTTCTCGTTTACCGCGCACGGCACAGGTCGTCGAACGAAAGGCGATTCAGATGGATCTCTGGCTCATTATCAGTGTGGGGCTCGCGGTACTTGCCGTCGCCTTCCTCGTGCTCTGGATCGTTGCAGCACGGAAGGCCCGTCGCACCACGTTCGACCGCTCGGCGGCCGAACGGGCGCGCATCGAGCTTGAGCTCTCACTGGCCGAGCAGCAGGGGCGTCTGGGCATCATTCGTGAGCTGCAGGATGTCGCGGTGCTGTCGATCTCCCGTCTGATCACCCGTGCAGAGGGTGCGAAATACACCGCGGAAAGCGATCCGTCGACCGCCGTGCGCGCGGTGACCGCCGTCGTCACGGACGGCCGCGATGCCCTCGCCGACATGCGCCGTGTTCTCACCATCGCCCGAGAAGGGGAATCAGTGGCGGCACCCGGCCCCGGCCTGCAGTCGGCCCGCGACCTGTTTCGAGTCATGCGGGACGCTGGCCTCGTGGTCAGTTTCACCGAGACCGGACAGGGATTTGCGCTGAAGCCTGGTGCCGAACTGGCCATCTTCCGCATTCTGCAAAGCGCGCTGGCGAACACCCTCAAGCACGGCGGCATCGGCACCGAGGCCCGCATCTCCTTCACGTGGACCCAAGACGGCTTGCAGCTGTTGATCGACGATGACGGCATCCGTGCCGCTGCGCGTCGTGAAAGCGCCGATGCCGGCGAGTTCGCCGCCCGCACGAGCTATACGATCGACGACGACCTCAAGGCCTTGAGCGAGAACATCGCCGGCGCCGGTCTCACCCAGATGCGCGAGCGCACCCAGCTGTTCGGTGGCGTCTTCAACGCCGTCACGGTGCCGGGGGTGGGTTTCACCGTCTCCGCCGTTTTCCCGTCTCTTCGCTTTCACAACGGTGTGCACGGTGTCGACCTCGCCCAGCGCTGATCTCGACGCTGATGTCGGCGCCCTCACCCGTCAGCAGGCGACCAGGGCATCGCTCGCTGTGGGCATCGCCACCGCTGCCTACGGAATCTCGTTTGGTGCGCTGGCCGTCGCCTCGGGTTTGGATATCTGGCAAACCTGCTTTCTGAGCCTCGTGATGTTCTCTGGCGGTTCGCAGTTCGCCGTCATCGGGGTGCTCGCATCCGGAGGTCTTGCGGCAGGACCGTCGGCAATCGCGGGTGCCGTGCTGCTCGGCACCCGCAATAGCATTTACGGGATGCGCACGTCCTCGATCGTCGGACCGGGATTCTGGCGGCGCGTGGCGGCGGCTTGGATCACGATTGACGAGTCAACAGCGGTTGCGCTGGCACAGCCGACGCCGCGGAGCCGATCGATCGGATTCTGGGTGACCGGGCTGATCATCTTCGTCGGGTGGAACCTCACCACCCTGCTCGGTGCTCTGATCGGCGACGCCATCGGCGATACCAGCGCCTATGGGCTCGACGCTGCTGCGGCGGCCGCCTTCGTCGGGCTTCTCTGGCCGCGGCTGAAGCGACTCCAGCCCGTTGTTGTTGCGGTGGCCGCGGCTGTAGTTGCTGCGTTGCTGACGCCGGTGCTGATGCCGGGACTGACGATTCTCGCCGCGGCGGTCGTCGCGATCGTCGTCGGCTGTTTCAACTGGTTCGGTGAGCCGGCGTCGGCCCGGGTGGGGGAGGCGACGCGATGACCCTCTGGCAAATCATCATCCTGGCGTCGATCGGATGCCTCGTGCTCAAGCTCGCCGGCTACCTGGTTCCGCCGTCGCTGCTGACCAAACCGGCACCCGCCCGCATCGCGGATCTGCTGACGGTGGCCCTGCTCGCGGCGTTGATCGCGGTGCAGACGCTCGGGGCGGGGCAGGCGATCGTCTTCGACGCGCGGATTCCCGCCGTGCTCGTCGCCGTTGTGCTCTTCGCCTTGCGCGTGCCGTTCATCGTGGTGGTGATCGCGGCGGCCGGAGTGGCCGCCGCGATCCGTGCGTTGGTGTAGCTCGCGGTTCTAACCCTCGAGGTCGTCGACGCCGGGCATCCAGCTGAGGCCATCGACGCCCCAGCCGTTCTTGCGGCGCACCTTGACGGCGATCTTCGCGTAATGGTGTTCCAGGCGGTCCACGTAGAGAGTGCCGTCGAGGTGGTCGAATTCGTGCTGGAAGATGCGAGCGAGCCAGCCGTCGGCCCGAATCTCGAACGGCTTCTGGTCGAGGTCGACGGCCTTCAGAATTGCCGACTCGGCACGGCGAAGCGGAAAGCGTTCGCCGGGGAACGAGAGGCAACCTTCGACGTCCTCGTCTTCATCGGCTTCGTCGGCCGGCACCGGGGTGATCCACAGTTCCGGGTTGATTGCGACTCCGCGCCACGCCACATCGTCGTCGTCGACATACCCGAAGGTGAAGAGCCGCAGGGGCACTCCAACCTGGGGGCCGGCCAATCCGACGCCGGGGGCGGCATCCATCGTCTCGAACATGTCTTGCACCAACTCGCGCAGCGTGTCGTCGAAATCGACGACGGGTTCTGCGGGGGAGTGAAGAACGGGGTCACCTGAAATTACTATCGGTCGTACGGCCATTCAGCAAGAATATCTCTCCCGCGCTCGATAGGGTCGTTGAGTGACCCCAGCCTTGATCGACCTCGCCGTGGACATCCCCATCGACCCGCGTCAAGCCATCGGAATCCCTCTGGCCTTGATCGGAGCTGTCTTTCTTTCGCTCGGCGCCCAGTTCCAGCATCGCGGCGTCAACAAAGTTGAGGCCAAGACCGAAGAAGTCACCGGCGGATTGAACGTTCGCCAGCTGACCCTTCTCCTTGCACGACCTTCCTGGGTGCTCGGAACCATCATGCTCGGGCTCGCGATCGCATTTCAGCTCACCAGCCTCGCGTTCGCACCGCTGATCGTCGTACAGCCACTCGGCGCATTCGCGCTCGTGATCACGGCGATCCTGAATTCACGAATATCGAAGGTCAAGCTCAACCGGTCGTCGATCATTGCGATCTGCATGTGTGTCGGCGGCGTCGGGCTCTTCGTCACGGTTGCGGCATTCACCGCAGTCGATAAGCCCGTCACAAACCAGAACCTGGTCACGATTCTGATCATCCTCGCGGTGGTGCTGCTGATCGCGGGCATCTCGTTCATTTTTCTGCGCAAGAAATTCAAGGCAATCTTCTACATCATTGCGGCCGGAGTGCTCTACGGTTTCGTGGCTACCCTCGCGAAAGTTGTCATCAACCGTGTTCAGCACGGCAACGTCGAGGGCCTGACTTTGATCTGCCTGGTGGGGCTCCTCACCGCTGCGCTGCTCGGTGGCTACTTCGTGCAGAACGCCTACGCATCAGGCCCGCCAGACCTCGTGATCGCCGGCCTCACGGTCGTCGACCCGCTGATCGCGGTGGGTATCGGAATCCTTGTTCTCGGCGAGGCATCCCAAGCCCCGCTCTGGGCCGCGATCACCTTTGTGATTGCCGGCGCAATCGCGATCTGGGGTGTCTTTTTGCTGGCGAGATACCACCCGCAGGCGGAGCTCTGACCCCGGACTGCAACCGATCCTCTGGCCGGATCTGACGGTCGGATCTGATGGATTATCGGCTCGCCAGGGTTTGCCGGACTCGTTCAGCCGCATCGGATTAGACTGGGACGCGAGCGAAGCTGTTCGGCGGGGGCCGTCGACACTCATTCTTAGCCGGTCGACATTCCCGGCCCACCAACGTAGGGATTATTCCTCTTGACTGATTCGACCGATTTGCCGAGCACCGTGCCTTCTCGCACAGAGCCGGTGGCGAAGAAGCCGATCCGGGTGTTGATTGCCGCTGACACTTTTGCACCCGATGTGAACGGCGCGGCCCGGTTCGCCGAGCGTCTGGCTGCCGGCCTGGTCGCACGGGGGCACGATGTGCGCGTTGTCGCACCGGCCGCGTCACGCAAGCACGGCACCTTCGCCGAAACGCACGAAGGTCAGCCGCTGACCGTGTACCGCCTGCACAGCTGGCGCTGGTACCCGCACGACTGGTTGCGTTTCGCGCTGCCGTGGATCATTCGCCGCAATGCGCGTCAGATTCTCGACACCTTCCAGCCCGACGTTGTGCACTTCCAGTCCCACATCAACATGGGTCGTGGAGTGACGATCGAGGCGGCGAAGCGGGGGATCCGCATCATCGGAACCAACCACTTCATGCCCGAGAACATGCTCGAGTTCTCCATGGTTCCGAAGGCGCTGCAGGATCGGGTGATCAAGGCGGCCTGGAAGGCGGCCCGTCGCACGTTCGGTCGTGCCGAGGCCGTCACCACTCCGACGCTGCGCGCTGCACAGTTTCTCGAGAAGTACACCGGTCTGACCGGCGTGCATGCCATCTCCTGCGGTATCAACGCCGACAACTACACCCCGAATTTCGAACCGCGCACCGAGAATCGCATCTTGTTTGTCGGACGCGTCACCGGCGAGAAGCAGATCGACGTGCTGTTGAAAGCCGTCGCGCTGCTCGATCCGCAGCTGAAGACTCAGGTCGAGATCGTGGGCGGTGGCGACCAGAAACGCAACCTTGAGAACCTGGCCGACGCCCTCGGCATCCGCAACCGGGTCACGTTCACCGGTTACGTGACGGATGCTGAGCTGCGCGCCGCGTACACACGCGCCACCGTGTTTGCCATGCCGTCGATCGCAGAGCTGCAGAGCATCGCCACGATGGAGGCGATGGCGTCTGGTTTGCCGATCGTCGCAGCGAATGCGATGGCATTGCCGCACCTCGTTCATGACACTGAGAACGGCTACCTCTTCGAGCCGAGCAATCCTGACGATCTGGCTGCGAAGTTGACGACGGTGCTCACTGCGAGCCCGGACGCGCTTAACGCATTGAAAAACGAATCGTTGAAGCTCATTGAGGCGCACGACATCAATCGCACGCTCAACACCTTTGAGAGTCTGTATCGCGGTGAGCCGGTGGCCGAAAACGTCAACAACAGCGCAGCGGCGCACTCAACGGAGTAGCAGGTTCTCGCGAACCTGTATCGTAGGTCTTTCGATGGCCGGACCGGCCATCGCAGTCGTGGGCGTCACTGACGCACACGTGGGGCGGTAGCTCAGCTGGTTAGAGCAGCGGACTCATAATCCGTCGGTCATGGGTTCAAGTCCCATCCGCCCTACTGTGAAATCGCCCGATCGGGCGATTTATTTCCCCATGCGTTTGCATTCGTAGATTCATGTGCAGCTCTGAATTGACGAGCGCTTCCAGTCTGCTGGCGCAGCCGTGGTCGACAGGGACGCTTTCCTTTGCATTGCCGTAGGCGGTGAGTTGACCGAGCCGCCACGCGAGACTTCAAAAAAACGCCCAGAGGATTTGCCGCTGTGAGGGGAGGCACGTTGAATTCGAGATCGTGCTTCGCCGCTTGTAGTGGTGGACGCGCCCGGGCGCCTGTGGCGGTGGGGAACCCGGCGGCGTCTCTCCCCGATTGGGCGGGGTTGTGCCCTGTGCGTATGTGTTGCATCGAGGGGGCGCAGCATCGCATACTAAGGACCGATCGGAGGCAATCATTCACGCATGCGTAGGTGCAAAGCTCATTGCATGGGCGCTGGCCGGGGGCCTGATGCTCCTCGTGATTGTGTGTGGCGGTCTGAAGGATCTGACTGATCCATGGGTCTGGGCGCTTCTCGTTGTCGCGGCGGCGACTATTGTCCGCAGCTGCTTCTTCGGCGTTAGGATCCGACAGGGCAAGGTGTACATCACCTCCTGGCTACGCACATATCGGGTGTCCCCGGCCGAGGTCGAAGATGTCCTTGCTGGCCCGTACGTTGGGCTCCTCACGAGGGGAGTCGTCGATCCACTCCTGAGAAATGCGGTCGGGATTCTAGGGTTCGCCGAGCGTTCTGGCCGTGAGCGGTTCTATCCAGTGACGGTCATGCGCATGTCGAGCGCCATTTCCCTCGCTGAACGAATTGCCGCGGAATTTCGCGCAGAAGTGCGCTGGGTAGATGAGCCGTAGCAATTTGAGGGCTCCCTGAGTAATGCGATCAGTAACACGCCGAGGATGAGCAGGCGGAAGGGGCTTCGCTCGTCATCAGGTGAACGGGTACCGGTGTCGCAGGAGTGATGATGCTCATGATGTCGGTCCTTGCTCGCGGTGCTCGTCGGGGGCGGCAATGCGCAGAACGACGTTGCCGCGCTTGCGCCCGGTGTCGACGTAGCGGTGCGCCTCGACGACGTCAGCGAGGTCGTAGCTGCGGTCGACGACGGCCCGGAAGCGCCCCGAGTCTGCGAGGTTGACGAGATAGGCGAGGTCGTCGGCGCTGGGCTTCCCGACGTCGGAGGTGACGAGCTTTCCAGACCTGCGGCTCTGTCCACGGCTTCGAAGCATCCCCCAGAGGTCCGAGATGACGAGGAGGAGGGCTCCGCCCGGGTTGATGGATGCACCGGACTTCTCGAAGGGGGCGTTGCCGACG
This sequence comes from Leifsonia sp. YAF41, assembly GCF_052113185.1. Taxonomy (NCBI): domain Bacteria; kingdom Bacillati; phylum Actinomycetota; class Actinomycetes; order Micrococcales; family Microbacteriaceae; genus Leifsonia; species Leifsonia sp. YAF41. The sequence goes on along the minus strand of NZ_JBFRCS010000011.1, from coordinate 46,009 downwards.
CACTCGACGATGACGTCGTATGTGTCGCCGGCCGTGGCGAAGTCTTGCGTCGTGTAGTCGATCACCCGGTCGGCGCCCAGCGAGGTCACCAGTTCGGCGTTCGCCCCGCTGGTCACGGCGGTGACCTGGGCGCCGAGCTGCTTGGCGAGCTGGATGGCGGCGGTTCCGACGGCGCCTGACGCACCGTTGACGAGCACTGTGGTGCCGTGCCCGATCGTGACCTTCTTGAAGAAGCCGTGGGCGGTGGTGCCGCCGAACACCAGTGTGACCGCCTCCTCAAAGGTCATGCTTTCGGGAGCTCGCGTGATCGCGCCATCCTGAGGCATGCACACATACTCGGCGTGCCCGCCGAAGGCGCCGGCCATCAACGCGATGACCCTGTCTCCCGGGGCAAAGGCGGTGACGCCGGTGCCGATGGCTTCGACGACACCCGCAGCATCCATGCCGAGGACGCGGTGGCTCGGCCGGAATATGCCGAGCCCGAGCGCGGCGAGCAGCCCGAGGCCGGCTGGGATGTCGCGGCTGCGGGCCCGGTGGTCGGCGACGCTCACGGTGCTTGCATGAACCCTGATGAGCACTTCGCCGGGCCTCGGCGTTGGGATGGCGAGTTGCTCGAGGCGGACAACGTCGGGTGCGCCAAAGTGCCGGTACACGGCCGCGGTCATCGTGGGACGGATGCTGGTTGTCATTGTCATACCTCGATGGTCGTCGCCGCGTCGCCCCCGGGTATCGGCGGAATGGTCAGAATCGGATCAGCCGAAAGTACGGTGTTCGCTGTGTATTGCACAATACTGTGCATTCTTTCGCACCGAGTTGCCGCGTAGTGGTGAGAGAGACTGCGGCGTACGCTGACAGCGCGGGGCTCGGGACCTGCCTGGGCTTCGCGTCCAGGAGGACAACATGAGCGTCATAGTGACGATGAGAGTCGCAGGGGATGCGACCAAGGTTGAGCAGGAAGACGACGCGTCGATGCAGAGCATCCTCGCAAAGGCCAAGGAGCACGGTGTCATTTCCCACCGCTTCTACGGAAACGACAAGGAGATTCTCGTCGTGGACGAGTGGCCGGACGAAGAGTCGTTCCGTCGGTTCTTCGACGCGAGTCCTGAGATCGGCGGCATGCTCGAGAGATCGGGCGCAACGGCCGCGCCTGAAGTGACGTTCTGGAGGAACCTCGACACGGGGGATGCGATCGGCTGAGTTTTGCCGACACCCGGCTCCGTTGGTCCGCGAAAATTCGCGGTGGGCTGGGTGATTACAGTGACTCTTGTCGCAGCGATCCGGGGTGCGGCTGCAGAAGCGCGCCCTCGACACGGCAGGTTGCAGCCGCGGTGTCCATGGCGTGTCCGAGCAGGCGAACCCAGCCTTCCTCGTGCACGGGGATTCCGTCATGAACGAGGGCGCTGACCGCCGCCGCGAGAGTCGCGTCGCCTGCCCCCATCGTGTCGATCACCTCGCCAGGCATTTCGGTGATTCCGGATGCAGCGGTGAGGCCGGTGGACGTCGTGATCGTCGCACCCTCACGGCCCGCTGTGGCGAGAACCGTTCGTGTTCCCGCTGCAATCAATCGGTCTCGTAGCTCGGCCAGAGAGGAGTCGTAGAGCAACTGCGCGTCTTCGTCACCCACCTTGGTGAGGAGGCTCGTGCCGGCCAACGCCTCGAAGTTCTTCACGAACGCCGCCCTGTCGCTGAGCATGCCCGCGCGTGGGTTCGGGTCGAGTACCAGACGAGCCTCTGGTCGCAAAATGCTCGCTGTGAGTAACGCGGATTGCGCGGGGTTGTCGAAGGGAAAACAGCTGACGACGACGAGCGTTGCGGCGTCAATGGCGGCCAAGACCTCCGGTGAGAAGGTGACCTCGCGTTGTTGGGCAGCCTTGTTGAAGGCATATCGCGGCTCGCCGTCGACGCGTTCGGAGTGGGCGACGGATGTTCCCAGCGCGGCCGGCGAGGCGAGCAGCGCTACGCCGTGGCCGCGGAGGTGCTCCCGCACGCGAGTGCCGTCGGCATCCGCCCCCAGCGTCGCAACAAGGGTGGTGGTGACCCCGAGTGTGCGGAGGCCGACGGCAACGTTGAGCCCGGCGCCGCCAACGAAGTCCCGTCGCTCGTCGCCGTCGACGATGCGATCGATCAGCGCGTCGCCGATCACGACGACGTGTGCGGCTGTGGGGGAGACGGTGCTCATGACGGGGTGATCTCCCCAGACCCGCGGGTGATGAGTTGGGTCGGCACTGCGAAGTTGTGTGCCGGTGACTCATCGCCATCGAGTCGAGCGAAGATGCGCTCGGCCGCCAGTTCGCCGATGCGCTGGGGGTTCTGGGCGACGACGGTGATGCCGGGCTCAAGCAGGTCGGCGAGAGGGATGTCGTCGAAGCCGACAATGGCAACGCGGTGTTGCAGGCCGCGCTCGCGGAGGGCGCGTACCGCCCCGATCGTGACAAGGTTCTGGCTGCTGAACACCGCCGTCGGAGGGGCCGCCGAGTCGAGCAGCGCGAGCAGTGCGGTGCGCGCCGTCTCCTCATCGTGCAGGCCGTCGATTACGGGGATGTCCGAGGTTGCAACGCCCGCGCGGCCGAGCTCGTCGAGAAAGCCGCGGCGGCGCTCCTTGGCGCTTTGAATATCGACGCGGTCGCCGAGGTAGGCAATGCGGCGATGCCCGTACTCGAGCAGGTGCCGAGTGGCGGTCGCTGCACCGGCCGCGCCGTCACTCGCCACGACATCGGCCTCGACGCCGGCTGGCTCGCGGTCGACGAAGACGACAGGGGTGCCCCGGCGCAATTCGGGCAGGAGATAGGCCTGGCTACGGGAGACGGTCGTGAGAATCAGTCCGTCGACCCGCCGCCTCAGAAAGGCGTCGACCATTAACTCCTCGCGCTCGGGGTCGTCGTCGAGGCTGGAGGCGAACACCGCGATGCCGCGCGCGAGTGCTGCTTCTTCGACGGCGCGGTGCAGTGCACCAGAGAAGGGGTTGGCGACGCTACCGACCAACAGCCCCAGTGTTTTGGTGCGCCCGTCAGCTCTGCGTAAGTTTCCGGCGTGCAGGTCCGGCTGGTAATTGAGGCTCGTCGCTGCCGTCATGACGCGCTCGATCGTGGCCTCAGAGACATTCGGCTCGCCGTTGATCACGCGCGACACCGTCTTGATTCCCACGCCGGCGAGTGCGGCGACATGTTTCATCGTCGGCCGGGGCTGCGTGTGGTGCGGCTCAGGAAGATGTTTTGACAACGATGTCACGTTTATGTCTCCAATGTGCTGAATGGACTTGACTCTAACAGTATCCATGACATAGAACTACCTATGACATCGTTGTCAGGGAGTTGAACTCCCTTCAAACCAAGGAGAGATTCACCGATGAATCGCACACCAAACAATCGATTCGCCAAGCGCCTTCTCGCGGCCGGGTCGATCACGGCAATTGCAACGCTCGCCTTCACTGCCTGTTCCTCAAGCACCCCGGAGGCCGCCGGCGCCGCTGCTGACGCCGGATCAGACGCCGTTGGTGTCTCGCTCATCGTCAAGACCACAGCGAACCCCTTCTTCGTCGCCATGCAGGATGGCGCCAAGGCCGCGGCCAAATCGGCTGGGGTCACTCTCACCCTCGCTGCCGGCAAGACCGATGGGGACGAGGACACACAGATCCAGGCGATTGAGAACGCCATCTCCAAGGGCGACGCCGGAATCTTGATCACTCCGAACGGCCCCGGTGTCGAAGACGCCCTCGTTAAGGCACGCGATGCCGGACTCTACGTGATCGCGCTCGACACGGCGCCGTCCAACCCCGACTCCGTTGACATCACCTATGCCACAGACAACTTCCTCGCCGGCCAGTACATCGGCGAGTGGACGGCAGCCAAGCTCGGCGGCGAGAAGGCAACAATCGCCATGATCGACCTCTTCGACGACAAGATCGTCTCCGTTGACGTCAACCGCGACCAGGGCTTCCTCGACGGCATGGGCATCGACCTTGCCGATCCCGCGAAGAACGGCGATGAGGCCGAGAGCGGAAAGTACAGTGGCGGCGAGTACGAGATCGTCGGCAATGCGGCCTCGCAGGGCGCTGAGGACGGCGGTCGTTCTGCCGCAGAGAACCTCATCAGCAAGAACCCGGACATCAACGTCGTCTACACGATCAACGAGCCAGCCGCCTACGGCGCGTCCCAGGCGCTCAAGGCGGCGGGAATCACCGACGCGATCGTGGTGTCGATCGACGGCGGATGCGCCGGCGTCGGTCAGGTTGAAGAAGGCATCATCAACGCAACGAGCCAGCAGTACCCGGTGAAGATGGCTGAACTCGGTGTGCAGGCGATCGTCGACCTCGTCGCCAACGGCACCAAGCCGGAGGTCACCCAGGGCCTCGACTTCTACAACACCGGGGTCGCTCTTGTCACCGACGACCCGCAGGCCGGCGTCGACTCGATCGACTCGACCGAAGCACAGACCATCTGCTGGGGCTAGCCACTCCTCACCACGAGTACAACGGGTTCGGGGGACCGCCCACGCGGCCCCCGATCCCCGCCGCCTCACCACCACCGCACGAAACCATCGGAGTTTTCACGTGAGTCAACAAACCAGCTCGGTTGCACCAGAAACCGCAGCGATTGATCTGGCCGAGGAGTTCCTCGACCGCACGACGCCCCTCAGCCGCGTTCGAAATGCGCTGCACCGCTACCCGGCAATCAGCCCGGCCATCGTCCTTGTGCTCGCGGTGATCGTGTTCGGGCTGCTCAACGAGCGCTTCCTGAATCCGGCCAACCTCTCGCTGATCACCCAACAGGTCGCGGTAGTCGGCACGCTGGCCATTGCACAAACCCTCATCATCTTGACGGCCGGAATCGACCTCTCCGTCGGAGCCGTCATGGTGCTGAGTTCCATGGTCATCGCCCAGAGCACCGTACAGGCGGGGCTGCCCGCCATCCTCGGGCTCGCCGCCGGCCTTCTCGTTGCCCTCGGCGCCGGCGCCCTCAACGGCTTCCTAGTGACGAAATTCCGTCTTCCACCATTCATCGTCACCCTCGGAACGCTCAACATCTTCGTGGCGCTCACGCTTCTCTACTCATCCGGTGCCACTGTGCGTGGTGCGGAGATGCCCGCGCTGCTCACGTGGACGGGCGAGACCTTCCAGGTCGGAGGAGTGAACTTCACAATCGGCGTGGTATTGATGCTCGCGGTTTACATCATCGTCGCCTTCATTCTCGGTCGAACGGCCTGGGGGCGTCACGTCCACGCGGTCGGTGACGACAAAGAGGCAGCGCGTCTTGCCGGCATCAGTGTGAACCGAGTGCTGGTGAGCGTGTACCTGGCCGCCGGTGCGATCCTCGCGATCGGCGCGTGGATTCAGATCGGCCGGAGCAATGCGGCTTCCCCGAACGCCGGGCTCGACCTCAATCTCGACTCCATCACCGCCGTGGTGATCGGAGGAACCAGCCTGTTCGGCGGCCGCGGCACCGTCTGGGGCACCCTGCTGGGTGCGCTCATCGTGGGCGTGTTTCGCAACGGCCTCTCCCTCGCCGGGCTTGACGTGCTCTGGCAAACCTTCGCCGTCGGTGTGCTCATCGTCGTCGCGGTCTCGGTCGACCAGTGGATTCGAAAGGTACGCAAATGACCCTCAGCACGCCCACCCAGCAGGCAGACGATGTCGCGGCCCCAGAATCCCGCACGCCCATCCTCCAGGCCAAGCGCCTCGTCAAGACCTTCGGTCGCGTCGTCGGCCTCGATGGCGTGAGCTTGGAGCTCTACCGCGGTGAGGTTCTCGCCATCATCGGAGATAACGGTGCAGGCAAGTCGACACTCATCAAGTGCCTGACGGGGGCCGAGATCCTTGACGAAGGTGAGCTCTTCCTCGAGGGCCAGAGGGTCAGTTTCAAGCGCCCGCAAGACGCGCGCGCCGCCGGCATCGAGACCGTGTACCAGAACCTCGCCGTCTCGCCGGCGCTCGATGTCGCCGCGAACCTGTACCTCGGACGCGAGATTCGCAAGGCAGGTGTTCTTGGCTCGCTGTTCCGCATCGTCGACACCAAGGGCATGCGGCAACGGGCTCGCGCCGAGCTCAACGAGCTCGGAATCACCACGCTGCAAGACGTGACCGTTCCCGTCGAGAACCTTTCCGGCGGCCAGCGCCAGGCTGTCGCCGTGGCGCGTGCCGCCGCGTTCGGCTCCAAGGTCGTCGTGCTCGACGAGCCGACCGCTGCACTCGGAGTGCGGGAGTCGAACCAGGTGCTGGAGCTGGTCAAGAAACTGCGCGACAGAGGCATCCCGGTCATTCTGATCAGCCACAACATGCCGAACGTGTTCGAGGTTGCCGACCGCATCCACATTCAGCGTCTTGGCAAGCGTGCGGCCACAATCACTCCGCAGTCGCACTCGATGACGGATGCCGTCGCCATTATGACCGGGGCGCAGCGCGCGTGAGCACGCCAGTTTCAACCGGAACGGTCGCCCTCTCTGCAGAGTTCGCGGCCGTTCCGGGGCGCGGGGGTGAAGTCGAGAAGTTGATCGCTGCATTCGCTGACGTAGTTCGTGCGGAGCCCGGCAATCTAGTCTTCGACGTGTATCGCAAAGTCGACGCGCCCGATTGCTTCTTCGTCTACGAGATCTATCGTGACCAAGCGGCGTTTGAATCCCACATCGCAGCCGACGAGGGCGCCGTGTTCAACGCGGCCCTCAACAAACTCACCGTCGGCGACGGATCAACGCTCACCTTTTTGCGTGCAGTCGGCGGGCTCATCTGAGTGGACCGCTTCGAGGGCGCGCTTCTCCACAGAACATACGTTAGAAAAGTTATCCACCGATCCTGAGAAATGCTCGTATTCCAGTTCCTGTTTTGAGAGAATTGAAGCATGGAATCAGAGCCTGTTTCCCTCATCATCACCCCGACCACCGACACTCCGGTGACCGCGGTCATGACGCAGGTCCAGGAGATTCTGATCGACGTGATGGCCGAACTTCAGTCCCATTTACTGTCCGACGATGACGTTCTTGGCAGTTTGGGTGCAATGGAGGGCATCGGCCGCCTGGTGGATGCCGGCCGGGTCGCCTTGGCCGCCGATGTCGATGCGCGCTCGGACACCCGAACCCAGAACGAGTCTCTGGCGCGCACGCGCGGCTGTGCSACCGGCACCGACCTGATCACGATGGTCACCCGGGTGTCCGCCCGGGAGGCGAAACGACGGGTCAGGCTCGGTGCGAAGACCCGGATCACCCAGGTGGTCGGSGCGACCCTGCCAGCCCGGTTCCCGGTCGTCGCCGCCGCCCTGACCGCCGGGATCATCGGGGTCGATGCCGCCGAACAAATCGTCACCGGGCTSACCGACCTGCCCAGCTTTCTCGCCCCGGACGCCGTCGATGCGGCCGAACGGGGTTTGGTCGCCTCGGCGACCGGCACCATCACGGCCGAGAACGAGGGCCTGCCGAATGCGGGGTTCGCGTTCCCGGCCGACCTGATCCGCGGGCAGGTGCTGCAGTGGAAGGCGCTCCTCGACCCCGACGGCACCGCCCCGGCCGAGGGGACAGTGATGGCGGCCCGCAGCACCGTCGGCTTCGGCCCATTCCGCGACGGACTCTACCCGCTCCGCGGCGGSGTCACTCCGGAGCTCCGCGGGGTGATGAACGGGATCTTCGACACGTACTTGAGTGCTCATTCGCAGCCGGTTCCGGCGGAGCCGGGCCGGTTCCCGACCGCGGAGGAACAGGCCACGCATGAGGCCGAGGAGCAGGTCCGGATCGACGCCGGGGAGGTCATTCCCGGCGCCGACCAGCTCGAGGCGCTCGACACCCGCACCGGCGGCGAGAAACGCGCCGACATCCTCCGCGGGGTGTTCGATGCCGCCGCCCGGGACGCCGGCACACCCAAACTCGGCGGGGCGGCACCACTGGTGATGGTGCACGTGAACGCGACCGACCTGCTGGACGGCACCGGGGTCGGTTGGGCCGACGGCGTCGAGGCGCCCCTGTCGATCAGTACCGTGCAACGCCTGGTCTGCGCCGGCGGGATGCAGAAGATCGTCTTCGCCGACGACGCCGGCGAAATCGTCGCCTTCGACCTCAAACAACGCTTCTTCTCCTCCGGGCAACGCAAGGCGATCATCGCCCGGGACGGCGGCTGCATCATCCCCGGCTGCACCTCACCGCCCGGCTGGGCCGAACTGCACCATGTCCTCCCCTGGCGGCACGGAGGCACAACCACCGTCAACAATGGCGTCGCCCTCTGCTGGTACCACCACTCCACCATCGAAACCTCCGGCTGGCAGATCCGCATCCTCAACGGCGCCGTGCAGATCAAGGCACCACCCTGGCTGGGACTCGGCAGAGACTGGCTCCCCGCCAACCAGCACCGCGCCCACACCACCCTCGGCCGCTGACCCACCCGGCCGCTGACCCACCCGGCCGGGCCTCGACAGGCTCGACCACCGGGTCTCGACAGGCTCGACCACCGAACGGCCGCCGGGCCGAAGAAGCTCCGGGCGCCGAGGCTAGAGGCTGGAGATGACCGAGATCGCAACGATCGCTAGGCCCGCGACGAGGAGCGTTGCGAGCACGACAAGACTTATTGCCATCAGGCCTCGACGTCGTGCATGTGCGCTGTCGGCGTGCCTGATCTGCTCTGCCGTCGCCGGCAGCACGACCTCGGGCTCTACGGCGCTCTGCTCGATGCGTCGAATCGGCGCGGCGGATGATTCAGGAGCGCGCACACCGTAGCTCGTGATCGATCCGACCGGGGCATCGGGCGGCCGGGAGACGCCAGTCCACGCCGCACCGCTGCCATCCGCGGCCTTCGTGGCCGAAGCGGGCGTGGCCGGCGGGGTCACCGGGACTGCGGGCGAAACACGCACTCGGCTCCGCTTCCGCCATTCTCCCGGCGATCGCGTGCTCAGTTGCGTGCGATCGGGGTCAGTTTCGTGGGCGGGATCCGTTGTCCGATTGCTCAGCCGGGTCGCCTCGTCGTCCGAGACGACTCGAGTGTCACCGACGGGACGACGATCGACGACCCTGGTCTGGTCGTTCGCAGTGTCACTCGATCGAGTGTCCTCACCACCATCCCGGCGCACCAGCCGAGTGTCGTCAGGGCCGTCAGCGTCGCCGGACGGCGGGGTAGCAGCGGACACGATCTCTACCGCTCCTGGTAGATCCGGGCCGGCAGCTCGCCGAGCAAGAATTCGTCGGTCACCGCACCGCTGGCACCGGCGTCAAGCTCGATCTCGTGCCCACTGTCGCCCAGCAGGATGACGCCGTTCGTCGAGTGCAGATCGGTGATCGTCCACGTGCCATCGACGAGTTCGAGGCGCGCATGAGTCTTCGACACCGTCTTGCCGGCGTCGACGACGACGACCAGTTGGGCATCCGGGTGCGTGCGGCCACGCGACGGGTTGCGTCCGAGCAGCACGACAGGATGCGTCAGCGACACCCTCTGTCCGTCGTGGGTTTCGAACACCCACGGCTGCACTCGACGAGCGGAAATCACCGTGGCATCGAAGTCGTTCTCGTCTTCGTCGAAGAGAGGTGTGCGGCCTGTGATGACGGTGGCGCCGTCGACCACGTCGGAATCGGATTGGTTTCTGAACACCGGAGCCGACGTGATTCCCGACGGAGCCCAGAGACTCTCTGCGACCGGCGAGACCAGGGCGTCGGTCGGTTCCGGCGGCACGGGCAGCACGGCCGGTGCGGGATCAGGCTGCACGAACAGCGGCTCTGCTACGGGAGTCGGGGCCTGAACGGGCACGGGCACGGGCACGGGAGTCTCAAGGAACAGAGGAATCTCCAGCTCGTCAACCGGCTCGAACGGCGCACTGAACTCGACCGGCTCTGGCGGACGCGTCGCGACCGGCATCGGTGCCGGCATCGGAGCAGGAGTCAGCTCCTGAGTCGCCGTCGCCGTCGGCGAAACGGACAGCTGCCCGACGGCAGCAGGCGGGCCGCCCCACCGCACCGGCGGGAGCGACGGGACGAAGGCCGGGGCCGGGTCGCGCTCGTCGTCGAGGTCGATCACCGTCGCCCGCCCGAATCCGATGATGCTGGCCCAGACCGGCATCACGAGAAAGGCGAGCACGGTAAAACCGCCGCCGTGGCCGAATCGTCGGTTGATGTTGAGGAGGGCGAGAATCATGAACACGGCTGCTACGAAGTTGACCAGCGGCAGCAGTTGCGCGAGCACCCACAGTCCCGAATATCCACCCAGCTGGTAGATCGTGACGGCGTTCAGGATCGGTACCCAGGCCTTCCAGCGTGGTTCGCCCATCTTCGCGAAGACGGCTCCGAGCGCGGCGGCCATCCAGATGTAGAGACCGATGCTGAGCACAGCCGCGACCGCGATGGCCGCGACGATGACTCCCGTTGAATTCTCCATCTAGCTACGCGCCGGTCGTGCGACCGACGCTCCCCCATTTCCGCGACTACTGCGTCGTACCCGACGCGAACCCCAACCACTGTAACCGAACCGCACACTCCGCTGCGGGCCCAGGACCCGCGCGAACGATCGCAGCGAGAGCGCTGCTCGCAGACGATTGCGCCGCGTCGCGTCCTGGCCCAGTGCGTCCCGCTCCGAGTCGACCAGATCCCAGAATGAGTCGCTGTCGGCCTGCACGGGTGAAATCGGACCGAAAACGGCCTCATCGGCCAGGGTGGCGAGGACGGCGCCGCGGGCGCTCTGGTGCAGGGCGGCGAGCTCGGTGCGCGTCAGGTTGGCCGGTGCCGCCAGCCCATGATCGACTGCCGTGTCGACATACTCGTCCCAGCCGCCGGCGATTTGTGCAGCACTGCCGCGCGCGCGCTTTCGTTCACGACGACGCTGCCTCTTGGCACCGAGAATCGCGAGCGCCGGGGTGAGCAGGATCAGCAGCGCGAGCAGGATGATGCCCACAGCTTTGAGGATGCCGACCAACCAGCCGAGATCAGCGACATCCGGTTTGTCGTTCGTCGTCGTCGCGTCTCCGGTTGTCGGGTTTGCCTCAGGCGGTGTCTGCTCCGAGGCTTCGGCCGGCAGCACGGTGGTCGGAATTTGAGGATCACGCAGCTGTTCGTCGCTCGGTGCCAGCGGGTTGTCGTGTTGCGGCGTCACCGTCACCGGCGTCCACCGTCCGTCGGCACCCTGCACCTCAAGCCACGCGGTGAGGTTCTTGCCGGCGCAGACACCGCCGGAGCACGCCGGGATCGCATCGGGGTCACTGTCAGGGTTGGAGAGCGAAAAGCCGAGCACGACCCGGGCGGGAAAGCCCAGGTGTGCCGCGATCAGCGCCGCGGCAACGGCGAATTGCTCATCGTCACCGACTGCCGCGACGAGTTTCGCATTGTCGGCCGAGCCGCTCGCTGTTTGCTTCTCGAGCAGTGACGTGAACAGGCTGTCGATGCGGTCGACCGAATGCCCGGCCAATGACGGGGCGAAACTGTAGCCCGCCAATTCGCTCGCCCAACCACTCCCCGCCGCCGGAGTATCGAGCGAGTGCGAGAGGTAGCCCCGCTCTCGCAGCCGGGTGATCAACTCGGCCAGCCCGGCGCCGTCGGCGCTGACCCCTTGTGCCTGAACCCAGTTCACCAGGCTGTCGGGAATCAGCGCGGAATCGACCAACTCTCCGCCCGTCGAGGGCTGCTTCAGCGAGCTCAGAGGTGCTGCGTTTGTGTCGATCCGTGTTTCAAAGCTGTAACTGTCACCCGGGGCCAACGCCTGCAACTCGACGCCCGCATCGGTGTTGTCGCTGTAATAGAACGCATCGGTCAGCGCGTCGCGGCGCGGCCCCGAAAAGTCGATCCGGGTGAGTGACCCGGAAAGCGGAAGCCAGACGTCGGCACCGGAACCGGCGGTGATGGTGGCCGAGGCAGCAGCTCCGCCGGTCGCCCCGACCTCCCGGACTCCCGGAACACGAGCGAAGGCGGTCGACTGGTCGTTGTCTCCGGTCACCGGGTCCACGACTCGAAAGACCTGGCCGTCGTAATGGCTGAGTACGGCCATCCGCAGTCGGGAGATGTCGGCACTCGCCCCGGCGACGGTGAACAACGGGGTGTTGTACAGATCACCGGTCACGTAGCCGCGGTATTGGCTGAGTGGGCTGACATACTCGCGCAGCGTCACGGCAGGGTCGATACCCGTGCGCAGCACGTCTCGTTCCGCCGGGCGGACCACGGACGAGACGAGCGGCACCGCCAGAACCGTCGCCAGAATCAGGGTTCCCCCGACCAGTGCGCCGCGCCGTGCACGCGGAAGCCAGCCGTGCGCAATCCGGCGAACGCCCGTCGCCTGGGTTGCCTGACGCAGCGCCGACTGCCGGGCGTAGTACGCGCGCCAAACCAGAAATCCAACCGCGAGAAGAAACGCCGCCACACCGATGAGGCTTTCCCGCGGGGCCGGAATGGTCACCAACCCGAGCGTCAGCTCGTCGCTCACTCGACTTGATCCGGCCACGAGGCCGAAGAGCTGAAGCACGAAAACCACGGGTATCGCCAGTGCGTGAAGCCGTTCGGCACGCCAGGCAAGCGACAACGCGGCCGTCGTGACGCCGAGCGTCAGAATGAGAAGCGGCACGAGCATGGTCTGGTAGCTGCCGACCGGTATCGAGATCGTGACGAGTTCTTTCCAGCTCAACGCCGTCGCCGCAACAAGCTTCACAAATCCGCTGCCGAACGCCGGCAGACTGGTGAGGGCGTCGGGGATGGCCAGGGGCACACCGAGCGCGAGGTAGACGCCGACTGTGACGAGCAGCAGGGTGAACCACGACCATGACCGACGCATCCCGACAGCGGCGATGACCGTGGCCGCCAGCACTGCACCGCCGGCGGTGACGAAGAAGTAGTCGCTCTGGTAGATCGGCCAGGCCGCCCAGAGCCCGACCGCGACCATGCCGAACACGAAGAGAGCGTTGATCAGCACGAAGCCGAAACGCCGAGGTTTCGCCACAACCGATGTGGTGCGCATCAGCCCGCCTTCCGGGCAAGCAGCGAACGAAAGTCATCGAGCACAGCGATGTTCAGCACACCGGTTCCGGCGAGACGCCGAAACCTCGGCTCCGTCGTCGGGTCGCACAGCACGGCGACGATCGAGACGGAGGGCGGAAACTTGAGTGCCAGTGAGTGGATGCGGGATGCCGTCATCGTCGACCCGCAGATCACGAACGCGATCGAGATATCGGGGATCACCTGCGAGGCGAACAGACAGACATCCTCAATCGGCATCGCCCTCTGACTGAACGATACCGCGCTGAGATCGTCGAGGAGGGTGCGCGTCGAGACCACGTTGAGTGTGCGAATCGAGCGTATTGAGCCGCGCGTGAACTCGGGGATGTCGTCGCTGGTGAATACTGCGACGTCTCTGCCGTCGCGGATCGCACGGATACCCAGCGAACCGACCGCACTCACCGCCATCTCGAACTCGTCAGGCGTCGCATATTCGTCGGCACGGAGACTGAGCGCGACAGCGAGGCGCGACCGGCGGCTTTCCTCGAACTGGCGCACCATGAGTTTTCCGGTCTTCGCCGTCGACTTCCAATGGATGTTGCGTTGACCGTCGCCCGAGGCATACTCGCGAATCGCGTGGAACGACATGTCGGAGTCGACAATGTCGCTCGTCGGGTTTCCCTCCAGATCGCGCACGAATCCGGCGCTGGTGCTCGGAATCGACACGGTCACCGGGTGCACATACAGCCGATGGATATCAGCCCAGGCCACTTCACGTTTCAACACACCGAGTGGATCGGTGCGCACTGTCGTCACCGGACCGACATCGATGACTCCGCGCTGGAAAGCGGGCACAGAAACCAGCTCTTCGTGCACCGCCCCGGCACGCATGAGCGGCACGTGAACGTCGGTGAGCCCCTGCCCGATCGGCACATCGATGCGACCCGGCAGTTCCAGCCGCGACGACACGTTGGTGACCCGCAGCGTGCCGGTGACCTCACCGCCGGCCACCACCCGGTCGACCGGCATCGAGAACTTCACGCTGTAGGCCCGACCGCCGAGGAGGAACGGGAGGGCGAGGAGCAGCAACACCATTCCGATGCTGCCCGCCACGATGAATTCGGCCCAGCCGAAGACGAGCCCGATGGGAAACAGCGCGATCACCGCAATGACGACCCAACCCGCCGGTGTGACAGTCTCCTGCACCCAGCGCGCGGCGGTGAGGCTGTATGCGCGCGCTGCCCGCCAGATCCTGACCCACCAGACCACCGCTTCAATGAGCGTGCTGGATCGCGTGCTCGAGTAGCGGGTGTGGGTTGAGGTGTTTTCGGAGGTGGCGGTGTGCGATCGCGAATCGGTTTCGAAGGTCACATCAGATCGCTTCGGCTGGGAGGAATGATGTCGAGCAGAATCTGGCCGATGACGGCACTCGCGGTGACGCCGTCGAACTCGGCCTCAGGATCCAGCACGATGCGGTGCGCGAGCACCTGCTCGGCGAGACCTTTGACATCATCCGGAGTGACATAGGTGCGCCCCTGGGCCGCTGCCCACGTTTTCGACGCTTTGGTCAGCGAGCGTGCGCCGCGCACACTCACGCCCATGCGTACCTGGCGGGCGCTGCGGGTCGCCTCGACAATGCGTGCGATGTAGTCGAACAGCAGTGGGTGCACGAACACCGTCCGGGCCATGTCACTCATCCCGACGAGAACCTGCGGAGTGATCACCGGCGACAGATCGTGGTGAGCCACGCTCGTGCCCTCGAGAATGCGGATGGTGCTGGCGAGGTCGGGGTAACCGAGCGAGGTTTTCATCATGAACCGGTCAAGCTGGGCTTCGGGCAGACGATAGGTGCCGGCCTGCTCGATCGGGTTCTGGGTAGCGATGACGAGAAACGGGGAGCCCGTCGACCGGGTGACGCCGTCGACGGTGACCTTTCCTTCTTCCATGGCCTCGAGAAGCGCCGACTGAGTCTTCGGGCTTGCCCGGTTGATCTCGTCGGCGAGCACGACGTTCGCGAAGATGGGGCCGCTGTGAAACTCGAACTCACCCTTCTTCTGGTCGTAAACGGTGATGCCTGTGATGTCTCCGGGAAGCAGGTCGGGGGTGAACTGGATGCGGGAGCTCACGCCCTGCACGCTCTGCGACATCGCACGGGCCAGGGAGGTCTTGCCGGTGCCGGGAAAGTCCTCGAGAAGCAGGTGCCCTTCGGAGACCATCGCGGTGAACGCCAGTTCGATGACATGCCGCTTGCCCAGCACGACCCGTTCGACGTTGCTGACCATCGCCGAAAATGTCGAAGCAAACCAGGCTGATTCATCCGGTGCGAGTGTCATCGTTGTGTTGTCTCTCTCATTGTTCTAACCGCACTCGAGCGTAGCGGCGGTGGATCCCGAATACGGTTGCAGCTTCTTGGTCTGCGGTGCGCCGTCGAAGGTGACCGTCCAGCCGACGTTCCGCACCAGAGTGGCGCCGACGGGAACGGTCGGCCCGTTACCGGCCACCCACTCGCCGAGCGGAGCTGCGGGATCCTCCGGAACGACGGGGGGTGTCGGCACCCAGTACTCGGCCGAGGTCGGCCGGGCCGTGGCCGTGAGGGCCGTTCCGAGGCCGGCCACGCCGAGGCCCAGCGCGTCGCCCGGGATGCAGCTGGTCACCGTGACGGCGTCGACCCTGACCTGCCACGCACGAGCCGCGTCTGCCGGCTTGGCCGCACTCGACGGGCCGCACATGTCCGGACGGAGCGTCGAGCAGAATTTCACCCGGATTCCCGGGTCGGCTCCCCAGATCGTTTCGGCGGGGTTCTCGATCGATTCGCTGAATCCATTCGGCGGCCCCGTCGGGGAGGTCGGCGCCTTGGCCGTGTATTCGCCACCGGAGCTGTCGGAGATTACGAAGGTGTAGTCCGTCGGGGCCGGGGGGGCATTCCAGGTGAAGCCGCTGCCGAGTTCGGCCTGCACGACGCCGAATCCGTTCGAATAGCAGGCGGTGACGACATAGACCTGGTTTGAGTCCAGCCCACTCATCGTGGTCGAGGTCGTGCCGCCGGAGACCTCGAGGTTTCCACCCTTATCGTCGATCTCGCAGGTGGGCGACTTCGTTCCCGCAGGGGTGGCGGCGTACATCACCGGTTCGGAGGTACCGCCGTTCGGTTCGAGGGCCGGCGGCGTCACCGTGATCGAATTGGCGGTGACCACCGGGTCGACGGCAGCCTTCGACATCGACGGCGATCCGGCGGCCTTCACCGTCGTCTGGGCTGCTTTGTCGGCCGGTCCGGTGCCGGTGGGGCGGTCGAATGAGCTGAGCGGGAGAACGCTGATCGAATTCGGGCCGACCGGGAGACTGAGCTTGGCGAGCGTGATGCCGCGGCCGCTGGCGCTGCGAGGCACCTCCTGGGTTCCGTTGATCAGGTAGCCGCGCGTGGCGGCATCCGTGTTCTCGATGCTCAGATCGACGGCGCCCGCGGTCGCCGTGGTGCGTTTCGGGTCGTAAACGGTCGTCGCCTTCACCGTTCCGACTCCCGGAACCCCATAGGACCAGGCGACAACGCCGACTGCCTGAAGCGAGGAGCCGACGGCGTTGCGGGCTCGCACCTCATAGCTTTGTTTGTCGCCGTTCGTCAGCCCGGTCAGCGGCGTGCAGCTCCCGGATGCGTCGCAGGAGCCGACCTCTGTTCCCCCGCGGTACAGGGTGAAGCCCTGCAGGGCGGGATAGGAGGCCGCGGCGTTGCCGGGATTGACCGCGAGAGTGAGTGAACCGTCGTCGTACGCCACCTGGGTGACCGAGTTCGGCGCGAGAGGGAAACCCTGGAGATCGAGGGTGACCGACCCCGAGCGGTCTCCTGCACTCTGTCGCCCCTGGGCGTCGGCGACGACGAAGCTGGCTGAGCAGGTGCCACCGGCCGAGTCGCTAGCCCAGGCGGCCTTGATCTTGCCCGCTGCGACGCTGAAGCTCACGCCAGTGCAGTTCGCCGACGATGACACCGAGACGATGGTCAGCGGGGTTGACGGAAACAGATTGACCTCACCGGGGCCACCGATCACATCAATGGTGCAGCTGGAGCCGGTTGCCTGGGAGCACACGCGGGAGACTGTCGCTCCCTTGGGCAGTTCGCTCGGAGCTTGACCGACCTTGAGCGACAGCACCGCGGGGGCAGCCTCCGGATGGCCGGACAGCCGCACCGTCACCGTGTTCTCGCGCCCCGGCCGCGCAGAATCGATGGCTTGAATGCTCAGGCTTGCGCCGTTCTGGGTGACCTCGAACTGGTCGCCGCTGTAGGTCGTCTCGAAGACCAGAGACGAACGGTCGTTCTTGCCCGGCCAGACGACCATTTGACCGAGATCGTACGTCAAAGCCCCGGCGCCCGGGCTCTGCGTGACGGAGGCGGCGCGGAGTTCAGGCTGAGCGTCGAGGGGTTGGATGCTGATCTGCACCGGCAGCTGGGTGTACTCGTCCTGGCCGACGACGCGCACCGGCACCGTGCAGGTGTCGGTCCAGGGTGCGCCCTTGCCCGCCGAGTAGGTGACGGTCGTGCCGTTTTCGACCCGGCAACGCGCATCAGCGCGCTGGCCAGAGGCGCGCAATCCGGCCGTTCCGACCTCCAGGGTCTCCCCCTCGGGAGTCGATACCAGATTGGCCATGGTGAAACTGACCGAGGCGTCTTCCTTGACCTTCTGCGGCCCGCCCTGCTTGAGGGCGAGGATGATCTCGTTCTGTGCCGGAATCCGAACGAACCCGTAGCTGGTCACGTCGACACCAGCGAAGTTCGGGCCGGTCACGGCAAACACAAGCAGTATGCCCTCATCGGGCACAGGCCCACGAATCTTCCACCCGGAGACGCTCGCGCCGTGGGTGTCTCCCCAGAGGCTGAGTTTCAAATCCTTCACGTCGCCCGACGCCCAGGACACCTTGTCGGTGACCACATCGAGGCCATCGGCGAACGCAGCCCTGTTTTCCAGAGTCACGAGTGTGTCGCTGACCACCGGATGATCGGGAACCGAGCTCCGCACAACCCGCATCACGATCAAGCCGACTCCGACGTCGCCCTGCGCGTTGGTCACCTCGTACACGAAGGTCATCAGGCCGGGCTCCTCGCCGGCGGTCAACACCACGTGGTGTTTATCGACTGGTCCGATTCGTGCGACGAGAGCCGTGTATTCGGCGGTGCCGAGCACCGCATCCGGACGCACGGCCTTGACCGTCAACGTGCCGCCGGTCGGGTCGATATCATTGGCGGCCGGCGCGACGACGACCTGATTACCAGCCCCGACTTGCACCTCGACGTAGTCGCTGAACGTGATCGGGCTGGGGTCAGACTGTCGGTCGAGCACGCCGACGCGCACGAGCGCTTCGCCGGTTTCTCCTCCGGAATCACGCACGCGATAGGTGAACTCGATAGCGCCCTTGAAGCCCTTGACGCTGTTGTAGACGATGGCGTCTCCGGCAGCGGACAGCGACGCGGTGCCGCTGACCGGCTGGCCCAGCACTCGATCGAGACTCACCTCGTCGCCATCGGGGTCGATTCCGAACGCCGCGAACGGGATGCTGACCGATTCCCCTGACAGCACCCGCGCCGTCAGCGTGTTGGGGAGAGGCGCCCGGTTCTCACCGTTCGGCAGCACCTCCACGTTGACCGTCGCGGTGTCGACCAGGTCGGGTGACCCGGCGATTGAGATTGTGTAGCGCAATTCGTAGTGGCCCGCCGCATTCGGCGCGAGGTAGCGCAGTGTGCCGCCGGAGGCGAAGGCGAGGCCCTCGCCTGACGTGTTCTGCACTGAATCGGGGTTCAGCACAAGCACGTTGCCGTCGGGAGCGACGTCGTTGGCCAGCACCGGGATGTCGGTCTGCGCGCCGGCCCGCACCACGATGCGGTCGGCGACGGCGATCGGGCTGTGCGGCACCGATGCCGGAAGCAGATAAACCGTGGCTGAGCCGCGCACCGTGTATGCCGGATTGCCCGTGCCGTCGGAGACGGTGTACCCCACGACGCCCAATTTGCCGGGCTGCTCAGTGGCGGTGGTGCCGCGCACGCGCAGCTGGCTCTGGCCGACCACGTCGACATCGAGCGAAGCGCCGGGCATCGGAGTGGGGAGTGCCTCACTGAGCAGCAGCACCCGCCGGGCCGGGTTCGACACCGCGGTGAACACATCGACGCTGGTATCCGCCCGCGGCCTGACGAAAACGGTGACCGGGGAGGTGGCCAGCCTCGTCGAATCCGTGGCCAACACCTCAACGCGCACGAACGAGACCACTTCGCTGAGGTCGTCGGCGACCGTGAAATCGACGCGGTAGATGCCCGGCGTCGAAGCGGCGAAGTCAAAGGTTGCGCTGCCGCTGTTGACCTCGGTTGTTGCCCCATCGACGCTCGACGGGGTCGTCGCCGAGACGATGCGATAGACCCCGGCGGCACCGGTGAGATGGGGTGCCGGGTTGATCGTGAGGTGCTCGCCCACCGACGACACCTGAGCGAACGGTGTGACCGTGAGCCGAGGGGTCGGGGTGACCAGAATTGTCAGCACCTTCTCGGCCGTGGCACCGAAAGTGTCGGAGACCGTCACCACAATCGAGACCGTCAGAGACTCGGACGCGCTGGGGTCCGGATGGCGATAGACGAGGGTTCCCGACGGAGTCGCACTGACCGAGCCGACGCCGGACTGATTGACCACCGACGCGACGAAAAGCGGGTCACCCTCTGGGTCGACCCAGCCGGGCAGCACCGGAACGCTGACGGTTCCGCCCGGGGCGACCTCCGGCGACGGCCAGGTGCGCAGACATCCGTCGACCCCGCACCAGGCGGGTGCTGAATTCGTGCTCGGCTCCTGCACGGTCAAGGTGACGGTGGTGGGTGCCGAATTCAGTCCGTCTTGTCGGGTTCCATCGGTGACGGCATAGCTGAAGGTCACCGTGCCGCTGGCGCCGGGAACCACATCAACGGTGATCGACTGCGTCTGATCGGTCAGACTCAGCGTTCCGAACTCAGGGGGGAGGCCGCCGAGCGATGCCGGCACAACGGTGAGAACGTCATCGTTCGCATCATGATCGTTGAGCAAGACCGGGAGAGTCGCCAATGCCCCTGCGCGCACCCCGAAGTTGTCCGCTTCGGCGACGGGCGCCTGCGGCTCGACAACCCGGGCCACCTCGTCGACGGTGTTGTCTTTCTGCTGCTGCTGCTCGGTCGCGATCCCCCAGTTCTGCGAACTGGCCACGAGGGCGCCGTCGGGAATCGTCCAGACCCAGCCGCTCTCGGTGTCGTTGAGGATCATGCGCTGGCCATTGCTCTGGAAAACCGGAACCGGGTCGCCACTCGGCTTCTGGCCGGCGAAGTCAAGGCTGCGTTCGCCCTGCGTGCTGCTCCACAGGGTTCCGGCCGTACCGGCCGCCGGCACCCAGGCCGCATACTGTGCAGCGTCGAAACTGGTCGGCACAGCAGGAGTGCCGAGTCGGCTCCCTTCCGTGCCGACCCGGCGGGTCGCCGACCCGTCGGAGAGTGAGAAGGAGACAAGGCCGGAATCGTCGGCAACGATCACTGATTGTGCGGACGCCGACGGTCGCTGAAGCAGGTAGACCTCGGTCAGTGCCGTGGCCACCGGGCGTCGATCCTTGACCCACAGAGTGTCGCCGGTCGCGCTGGCGAGCACCCACGTGTCTCCGACGGCGGTCAGCTGGGTTCCGGCATCCGTCGGAGCGGCGGGCACGGGGTCTTCGCCAAGCACACGCTGCGTGTCAATTTGGTAGCGCAACACGGTGCTGGTCGCCAGCGAATAGCTGTAGAGCACGCCGTCGGTCCCGATCGCGATCGCGTCGCTTCGAAAGCGAGACGTGTCGTCCCCGCCGGCCGTGGCGGCATCGGCGTAGGGATCGATTTGAACGGGCACAGCCGCGGCGCCGTCGACGATCGGTGCGACGAACACCGTTCCGGTGTTGGTCAGATATCCGATCGATGTGTCAGAGGTGACGACGTGAACCGTTCCGGCTGGGGTGTTGGCGTAGCTCGACGAATCGTCGCCGAGGTCGGCCGGACGCGCTGGATCGACGTCGACCACTTTTTCGTAATTTTGGGCGAAGAGCAGGGTGGCGGTGTCCGATTGCACGAGCCCGCTGGGGCTGCGCACGCTCTTGATGGTGTCGAGCTCGGCCAAATCGGTGTTGATTCTGGCATAGCGGTTGCCTGCTCCGCTCTGCACGGCCCAGATCGAGCTTCCGTTCAACGGCGTCTGCTTGACGTCGAAACCGGCGGCGACAATGGCCGTGCCGACGCAGAGCGCGGTCAGCGCCAGAACCGCCGAGAGTTTGATCCAGGCCGCCCGCCGACGTGGTTCTGAGCCCCCACGCTCTGCGACCCTCCGCCCCCGAGTCATCTAGATCACGCCGGCCAGGACGAGCACACCCACGGCCGCACCGGCACCCACGATGAGCCCTCCGGAAAGCAAGAGAGCCACCCGGAGCCCCGATCCCCGTTGCGGCCGTTCGGCTTTGTCCGGCAGGGCCTCTTCATCGGTGAGCGATCGAGCCACCGGGGTGGAGCGGCCGCGGCGCATCCGCTTCGAGGGGACAACCACCTCAGATCGCACCGGTCCGCGCAGGGAGGCATTGTTGAAGTCGACGAGCGTCCCGGCTGCTGCCCAGTCGTCGGCGGCGATGTCGAGCACCGTCGGTTGGATTCCCATTTCGCCTTGGACGCGTTGCAACTCCATCGCGAACTCGAGCAGGGATGCCTGACGCATGGCGGGGTCTTTGCTCATAGACCGGGCGAGGACTCGTTCGAGTTCGACGGAGACATCGGCCCGGCCGATCGGGGTGTAGCCGGCACGCACGATGCGTTGCCGCAGCTGCTGCCGAGAACTGCGCTGACCATCGGTCGTTTCGAACGGCGACCGACCGGCAAGCAGCGAATAGATGGTGGCTCCAAGCGCCCACACCTCGGTCTGCACGGTTCCGGTCGTTTCTTCGCGCACGACTTCCGGGGCGCTCCACGGCACCGACATCGCAAAGAGCTGCTCCTGCTGGGTGGCGGCGAGCGAGGTGGCGATACCAAAGTCGGCGAGAACCGGGGTACCGAACGACGTGGTCAGAATATTCGACGGTTTGATGTCGCGGTGCAGCACGCCGGTGCGGTGTGCGGTCTCCAGCGCACAGGCAATCTTCACTGCGACGTTCAAGACCTCGGCGACCGGCAACACCTCGCGGCGGAATCGGCCGGAAAGCGAGCTCGGGCAGTATTCCATCACCAGGTATGGGCGGCCATCCGCGGAGATGCTGGCGTTGTAGACCGTGAGAATCGACGGATGAGAGCTCAGCCGGGCCATGACATCGGCCTCGGCATTGAACATGCGCAGCACGTCGCTGTCGACGATGTCGTGAAGCAACACCTTCACGGCGACCGAGCGGCGGGGCAGGTCCTGTTCGAACAGAAAAACGTCGGCGAATCCGCCGGTGCCCAGCGGGCGAATGTAGGTGTAGCCGGAGATCACCGGCGGGGCAGAAGGCAGCCGACTTGCCATCGTCTCCCCCTCATCTGCTCAGTCGTCCGCTTGCCACCAGCTTCGCTGCGACATCCGGATCTAGCCTACCGAGTAGAGGCACGCGCGTCGCAACGACAAAGGGCCCCGGCAGATGCCGGGGCCCTTTGTTTCACTCAGTCAGTTCGTGAAGCAGAACCGACTACTTAGTTGTACGTACCGGGCGTGAAGTCGTCCGAGCTGAAGCTGTCGAAGTCGACAAAGCTCAGGTCACCCTCGTTGAACGCTGCATCGTCGGTGAAGATGCGGTTCGGGTAACGCTCAGCCTTGGCTTCTTCGGTTGCCTCGACGGTGACGTCGCGGTAACGCGGGAGACCGGTACCGGCCGGGATCAACTTACCGATGATCACGTTCTCCTTGAGGCCCATCAGCGGGTCGCTCTTGCCTTCCATGGCCGCCTGGGTCAGAACCCGGGTGGTCTCCTGGAAGGAAGCGGCCGACAGCCAGGACTCGGTCGCCAGCGAAGCCTTGGTGATACCCATGACTTCCTGACGGGCCGAAGCCGTCTTCTTGCCTTCGGTCAACGCAGCACGGTTGAGCTCGTTGTACTTCAGGCGGTCGACCAGCTCACCCGGCAGCAGGCCGGTGTCGCCGTGCTCGACGACGGTGACCTTGCGAAGCATCTGACGAACGATGACCTCGATGTGCTTGTCGTGAATCGGCACACCCTGCGAGCGGTAGACATCCTGCACACCACCAACGAGGTGCTTCTGCACCTCACGGACACCCTTGACGCGAAGAACTTCCTTCGGGTCGACGGCACCGACGATGACCTGCTGACCGAGCTCGACGTGCTGGCCGTCCTCAACGAGGAGGGTCGAACGCTTGAGCACCGGGTAGGCGATCGCTTCGTCGCCGTTGTCGGGCGTCAGGATCACCTTGCGGCTGCGGTCAGTGTCTTCGATCGTGATGCGACCGGCGGCCTCGACGATGGGCGATGCACCCTTGGGGGTACGCGCTTCGAAGAGCTCCTGCACCCGGGGAAGACCCTGGGTGATGTCATCGGCGGATGCCGATCCACCGGTGTGGAAGGTACGCATCGTGAGCTGGGTTCCCGGCTCACCGATGGACTGTGCGGCGATGATACCGACGGCCTCACCGATGTCGACGAGCAGACCAGTCGCGAGCGAGCGGCCGTAGCAGACTGCACAGACACCGACTGCAGACTCACAGGTCAGTACCGAGCGAACCTTGATGTTCTCGACGCCGGCCGCAACCAGCTTGTCGATCATCACGTCACCGACGTCGGCGCCGGCTTCAGCGACGACCTCGCCCTTGGCGTTGACCGCGGCTGCAGCCAGGCTGCGAGCGTAAACCGCGTTCTCGACGTTGGGGTGGCGAACCAGGGTCCCGGTCGAGTCGACGGTTGCGATCGGCAGTTCGAGGCCCTTGGTCGTGCCGCAGTCGTCTTCGCGGATGATGACATCCTGCGAGACGTCAACGAGACGACGCGTCAAGTATCCCGAGTCTGCAGTACGCAGAGCGGTGTCGGCCAGACCCTTACGAGCACCGTGAGTAGCAATGAAGTACTCGGCGACGGACAGGCCTTCGCGGTAGCTCGAGATGATCGGGCGAGGGATGATCTCACCCTTCGGGTTGTTCACCAGGCCTCGCATACCGGCGATGTTACGAACCTGCAGCCAGTTACCACGAGCACCAGAGGTGACCATGCGGTTCAGGGTGTTGTCGGTCGGGAAGTTCGCCTGCATGGCCGCGGCAACGTCTTCGGTTGCGCGAGTCCAGATCTGGATGAGCTCCTGACGACGCTCGAGGTCGGTCGTGAGACCCTTCTCGAACTGCGACTGAACCTTAGCGGCCTGCTTCTCGTAGCCGGCAACGATCTGCGGCTTGTTCGGCGGGGTCAGAACGTCGCTGAGCGCCACGGTCACACCGGAACGGGTTGCCCAGTGGAAACCGGCGTCCTTGATGTTGTCGAGTGCAGCAGCAACCTCCACCTTGGGGTACCGCTCAGCGAGGTCATTGACGATCGCGGAGAGGGTGCCCTTGTCGGCGACCTGCTCGAAGTACGGGTAGTCAGTCGGCAGCGTCTCGTTGAACAGGGCGCGGCCGAGCGTGGTGGTGACCAGCACGGTTCCGACAGCCTGGCCGTTGACGAGCTCGACGCCTTCGGGCTGCGTGCCCTCGGCGAAGTACTTGTCGGTCAGACGGATGCGCACCTTGGCGTTCAGGTCGAGCGCCGGAGTGCCGTCTGCTGAACGCTGGTCGAAGGCGAGAATCGCCTCGGCGATCGAGGAGAACGCGCGGCCTTCGCCGTTGACGCCTTCCTTGAGCATGGTCAGGTGGTGCAGACCGATGATCATGTCCTGTGTGGGCAGGGTCACCGGGCGACCGTCTGACGGCTTCAGGATGTTGTTCGACGCGAGCATCAGGATGCGGGCCTCGGCCTGCGCCTCGACGGACAGCGGCAGGTGAACTGCCATCTGGTCACCGTCGAAGTCGGCGTTGAACGCAGCACACACGAGCGGGTGAAGCTGAATGGCCTTACCTTCAACGAGCTGAGGCTCGAACGCCTGGATGCCCAGACGGTGAAGGGTAGGTGCACGGTTCAGCAGCACGGGGCGCTCGCGAATGATCTCTTCGAGCACGTCCCAAACCTGCGGGCGTGAACGCTCGACCATGCGCTTGGCGGCCTTGATGTTCTGAGCGTGGCTCAGGTCAATCAGACGCTTGATCACGAACGGCTTGAAGAGCTCCAGAGCCATCTGCTTGGGCAGACCACACTGGTGCAGCTTCAGCTGCGGGCCGACGATGATGACCGAACGGCCAGAGTAGTCAACGCGCTTACCGAGCAGGTTCTGACGGAAACGACCCTGCTTGCCCTTGAGCATGTCGCTCAGGGACTTCAGTGCGCGGTTTCCGGTACCCGTGACCGGGCGGCCACGACGACCGTTGTCGAACAGTGCGTCGACGGCCTCCTGCAGCATCCGCTTCTCGTTGTTCACAATGATCTCGGGGGCACCGAGGTCAAGCAGACGACGCAGACGGTTGTTGCGGTTGATCACACGACGGTAGAGGTCGTTGAGGTCAGACGTGGCGAAACGGCCACCGTCGAGCTGCACCATCGGGCGCAGTTCCGGCGGGATGACCGGCACGACGTCGAGCACCATCGCGGCCGGCGAGTTGCCGGTCGTGATGAAGGCGTTGACGACGCGCAGACGCTTGATCGCACGGATCTTCTTCTGGCCCTTGCCCTCGGCGATCTGCAGGTGCAGGTTTTCGCTTTCGGTGACCAGGTCGAAGGCCTCGAGGCGCTTCTTGATGGCTTCGGCGCCCATGAACGCTTCGAAGTACATGCCGAAGCGGTCCTGCAGCTCGTGGAAGACGGAGTCTTCCGGCTTCAGGTCGCCGACCTTGAGGGTGCGGAAGTCTTCCCAAACACGCTCGAGGTGAGCGATCTGCTCGTCAATCGACTTACGGGTCTGGCTCATCTCCTTTTCAGCTGCGTCTTTGGTGCGCTTCTTCTGGTCGCTCTTCGCGCCTTCAGCCTCGAGGGCTGCGAGGTCGGTTTCGAGACGCTGCAGGCGGTCGGCAATACGCGTGTCGCGCTGGCCTTCCAGGGTCTTGATCTCGAGGCGAAGCTCGTTCTCAAGGCCCGGCATGTCCTGGTGGCGTCCGTCTTCGTCCACGGTGATGACCATGTACGCAGCGAAGTAGATGACCTTCTCGAGGTCCTTCGGCGCCATGTCCAGCAGGTAGCCGAGACGCGAAGGAACACCCTTGAAGTACCAGATGTGGGTGACGGGGGCGGCGAGTTCGATGTGGCCCATGCGCTCACGGCGCACCGACGACTTCGTGACCTCTACGCCACAACGCTCACAAACGATGCCTTTGAAGCGCACACGCTTGTACTTGCCGCAGGAGCACTCCCAGTCGCGGGACGGTCCGAAGATCTGTTCACCGAACAGACCGTCTTTCTCCGGCTTGAGGGTGCGGTAGTTGATGGTTTCGGGCTTCTTGACCTCACCGTGCGACCAAYGACGGATGTCGTCAGCGGTAGCCAGGCCAATGCGAAGCTCGTCAAAAGTTGTTACGTCGAGCAATTTCTCTCCTTGGAAAGTTTTCGAGTCTCTTCAGCGGCCAGGTTTAGATGTCGTCGATTGACGACGACTCGAACCGGGTGGAAATGTTGATGCCCAGCTCTTCCGCAGCACGGAAGACCTCGTCATCCGTGTCGCGCAGGCTCACTGCTGTTCCGTCGGCCGAGAGAACCTCGACGTTCAGGCAGAGCGACTGCATTTCCTTGATCAGAACCTTGAAGCTCTCAGGGATTCCGGGCTCCTGGATGTTCTCGCCCTTGACGATGGCTTCGTACACCTTGACGCGGCCGAGGATGTCATCCGACTTGATGGTCAGGAGTTCCTGCAGTGCGTAAGCGGCGCCATACGCTTCGAGCGCCCACACTTCCATCTCACCGAAACGCTGTCCACCGAACTGTGCCTTACCACCCAGCGGCTGCTGCGTGATCATGGAGTACGGGCCCGTCGAACGCGCGTGGATCTTGTCGTCAACGAGGTGGTGCAGCTTCAGGATGTACATGTAGCCGACCGAGACCGGGCGCGGGTACGGCTCGCCGGAGCGGCCATCGAACAGCTGCGCCTTACCGGTCGAGTCGATCAAGCGGTCGCCGTCGCGAGTCGGGATCGTCGAGTCGAGCAGACCGGCGATTTCCTCCTCGAGAGCACCGTCGAACACGGGGGTCGCGACCTTGGTGTTCGGAGCGGCGCTGTGCGCGGCCTCGGGCAGACGGCCAGCCCACTTGGGCTTGCCTTCAACCTGCCAGCCCTGCTTGGCGATCCAGCCGAGGTGGGTTTCGAGAACCTGACCGAAGTTCATTCGACCCGGAATACCGAGCGGGTTCAGGATGATGTCGACCGGGGTTCCGTCGGCGAGGAACGGCATGTCCTCGACCGGCAGAATCTTGGAGATGACACCCTTGTTACCGTGACGGCCGGCGAGCTTGTCGCCCTCGGTGATCTTGCGCTTCTGAGCGATGAAGACCACAACGCGCTGGTTGACGCCCGAGCCGAGCTCGTCGTCGCCATCCTGCGAGTCGAAGACCTTGACACCGATGATGGTGCCACGCTCACCGTGGGGAACCTTCAGCGAGGTGTCGCGAACTTCGCGGCTCTTCTCGTTGAAGATCGCGCGCAGCAGGCGCTCTTCGGCGGACAGCTCGGTCTCACCCTTGGGTGTGACCTTGCCGACGAGGATGTCGCCGGGGCGAACCTCTGCACCGATGCGGATGATGCCACGCTCGTCGAGGTCTGCAAGCAGATCCGGCGAAACGTTGGGCAGGTCGCGAGTGATCTCTTCCTTGCCCAGCTTGGTGTCGCGAGCGTCAACTTCGTACTCTTCGATGTGAATCGAGGAGAGAACGTCATCCTTCACCAGGTTCTGGCTCAGGATGATGGCGTCCTCGAAGTTGTGACCCTCCCACGGCATGAATGCCACGAGGAGGTTCTTTCCGAGTGCCAGCTCACCGTTGTCGGTGGCGGGGCCGTCGGCGATTACCTCGCCGGCTTCGATACGCTCACCGGCGTTGACGAGAACGCGGTGGTTGTAGCTGGTGCCCTGGTTGGAGCGAGCGAACTTGCGCAGGAAGTAATCCTGGGTTCCACCCTCGTCGAGCTGGATCGTGACGACGTCAGCCGACACCTCCATGACGACACCGGACTTGTCGGCGGTGAGAACATCGCCGGCGTCGATGGCCGCGAAGCCCTCCATACCGGTTCCGACCAGCGGGCTGTCGCTACGCAGAAGCGGAACGGCCTGACGCTGCATGTTGGCACCCATGAGTGCGCGGTTAGCATCGTCGTGCTCGAGGAAGGGGATGAGCGAGGTCGCGACCGACACCATCTGGCGCGGCGAGACATCCATGTAGTCGATCTCGTCCTTGGGGAAGAGGTCAACCTCTCCACCCTTGCTGCGGGCCAGAACGCGGTCTTCAGCGAAGCGGGCCTCTTTGGTCAGCGGGGCGTTGGCCTGCGCGACGATGTGCTCGTCTTCTTCGCTGGCCGTGAGGTAGTCGATGGTCGCCGTGACGACGCCATCCACCACGCGGCGGTACGGGGTCTCGATGAATCCGAACGCGTTGATGCGTGCGAACGATGCGAGCGAACCGATCAGACCAATGTTGGGGCCTTCAGGGGTTTCAATGGGGCACATGCGGCCGTAGTGCGACGGGTGAACGTCTCGCACCTCGACACCTGCGCGGTCACGGGACAGACCACCCGGGCCCAGCGCGGAGAGGCGACGCTTGTGCGTCAGACCCGCGAGGGGGTTGTTCTGGTCCATGAACTGCGACAGCTGGCTGGTTCCGAAGAACTCCTTGATCGCGGCGACGACGGGGCGCACGTTGATCAGGGTCTGCGGGGTGATCGCTTCGATGTCCTGCGTGGTCATGCGCTCGCGAACGACGCGCTCCATGCGGGACAGACCAGTGCGAACCTGGTTCTGGATGAGCTCACCAACGGCGCGGATACGACGGTTTCCGAAGTGGTCGATGTCATCGATATCGATCCGGATGTCGGTGGCCTTGCCGGCGCGGGTGCCGGCGATCGTGGTCTGGTTGTCGTGAAGAGCAACCAGGTACTTGATCGTGGCCAGGATGTCCTGGAGCGTCAGCACGGAGTCGGTCAGCGGTGCCTCGAGGCCCAGCTTCTGGTTGATCTTGTAACGACCAACCTTGGCCAGGTCGTAGCGCTTGGAGTTGAAGAAGAAGTTGTCGAGCAGAGCGCGGGCAGCTTCAGCAGCAACCTGCTCGCCCGGGCGGAGCTTGCGGTAGATGTCCTTGAGGGCTTCTTCCTTGGTGAGGATGTTGTCCTTCTCAAGGGTGAGCTCGATGGACGCGAAGCCCTTGAACTCCTCGAGGATCTCTTCGCTGGTGAGGCCGAGGGCCTTCAGGAAGACCGTGACCGACTGCTTGCGCTTGCGGTCGATGCGCACGCCAACCTGGTCGCGCTTGTCGATCTCGAACTCAAGCCATGCACCACGGCTCGGGATGACGCGAGCGGAGTAGATGTCCTTGTCAGACGTCTTCTCCTGCTGGCGGTCGAAGTAGACACCCGGGGAGCGCACGAGCTGCGAAACGACGACACGCTCGGTGCCGTTGATCACGAATGTGCCCTTGGGGGTCATCAGCGGGAAGTCACCCATGAACACGGTCTGGGTCTTGATCTCACCGGTGAGGTGGTTCATGAACTCAGCGTTCACATAGAGCGGTGCGGAGTAGGTCTTACCCTTTTCCTTGCACTCGTCAATGGTGTACTTCTCCGGCTCAAGCTCCGGATTGGTGAACGACAGCTGCATGGTTTCGCTGAGGTCTTCGATCGGGCTGATCTCTTCGAAGATCTCGTCGAGTCCGGTGCGGCTCGGCAGGTCGTGACGACCCTCGGCCTGTGCCTCGGCGACGCGCTGCTTCCAGGCGTCGTTTCCGACGAGCCAGTCAAAGCTCTCGGTCTGCAAAGCGAGCAGATCCGGAACAGTGAGAGTATCGGTGATCTTTGCGAACGAAAGACGCCCAGCAGAGCGGCCGTTCTTGGGTGAATTGGTGGTTGCGTTGCGCGCAGCAGCCAAGGAAATAACCTCCGTGGACCCCGTCAGGTCTAGTTACTGTTAGTAATGGAGTACTCCACAGACCCTCGGAGATATTCGCCGGTGTTTAATCGGTGAAATCTCAATGAAGAAGTGCCGCAAGGTGGCTTGAGCACGCAAAGCCGACCGCAATATGAAGGCAGAGGTATGTCTGGGAGCGCAAAGAACAACTATATGCTCTTGTAACCCCCATGTCTACTCTTTTCTTGACCTCATCTGGATTCTCGGGTATAACCCAGGCTTCGCATCCGTTTCCCTTCTTCTCTCCGCACTCTCTCCCCCTTTCCCCTCTCTCTCTCTCTCTCTCTCTCTCCCTCTCTCCTCGCCTCCCGCTCTCTCCCGCGAAACTGCAGTTGTCGGAGCCTCAGCGCGCGGGAGGCACCGACAACTGCAGGTTCGCGGGGTGAACGAGGGTCTGGATGCCGCAGACTTGAGGGATGAGTAGAGGCGAGACGCAGCATCCGTCAGTGACATTGAAACTGAGCGGACACACGGCCATCGTCGAACCCGACCGGTTCACTCCGGGCAGCTATCAGCTGGTGGTGGATGGCACGCCGCAGTCACATGTCAATCTCGATAACCCGGGTGAGCTGTTCTTCGAATACATTCAGCGGATCGGGCATGTGATCGACTTGCTCGGCGATCCCGGCGAACCGATCACGGCCGTGCACCTCGGAGCCGGAGCTTTAACTCTCCCCCGCTATGTGGAGGCGACTCGGCCGGGTTCCCGCCAGCAGGTCGTCGAGCTGGAGAGCGACCTGATCGACTTCGTGCGGGCCGAACTCCCCTGGGACAAGAAGGCTCAGCTGCGCGTGCGGCACGGCGACGCGCGCGAGGTGCTGGCGAAGCTGCCGGCCGGCCTGCACGGCGCCGTCGACCTCGTCGTCGTCGACATCTTCTCGGGGGCGCGCACCCCGGCCCATGTGACGAGCCGCGAGTTCTACGAGCTCACCGCTCCCCTGCTGTCCAAGCGCGGGGTGCTTGCCGTCAACGTGGCAGACGGTCCGGGACTGGCGTTCGCGCGCAGCCAGGCCGCCACTCTGTCGGCGGTTTTCGGTCATGTGATCGGCCTGGCCGAGACGCAGGTGTTGAAGGGTCGGCGGTTCGGCAACATCGTTTTCGTCGCCGCGCACACGCCGATCGACCTGGACTGGATTCCGCGCCTCCTGGCCGGCGGACCGCATCCGGCCAAGGTGATCGAGGGCACCGAATTGAAGCAATTCATGGCCAGCGCTCAGGTTGTGACCGACGAGACCGCCACGCCCTCACCGCTGCCCGGACGCACCGTCTTTCAGATCGGGCGCTGAGCGCCGGGCGATTTCGCGGTATCCCCCATTCGCGGGTGATTCTCGCTGAGTTGCGGGTTATCCTGAAGACCACCCGGACGCCCCTGTGGCTCACGCCGCCGCTCTCAAGACTGGACTCATCCTGAGCATCATCATCGGCTATGACGCAACGACATTGCGCGAGCAAGCAGACCCACAGGCGGCCCTCGCACGGCTCGACGAACTCGGCGAATTGCGCAGCCTGTCCGCGCTCGAAGAGAAGATCACCCTGCTGCGCCTGATCGATCGCCTCGACGAAGCGGCACTGATCGCCAACGAGGCCGTGCGTCTGTCACGGTTCACCGGCGACCGGCAGCAGCTCGCCTCCAGTCGCATCCGTCGTGCCCAGGTGCAGCAGTACCAGGGCAAGCTTGACGAGGCCCAGGCCGAGCTGAGCCACTGTGTGCAGGAAGCCGAAGCCCACGACTGGCTGGATGTCGCAGCTTCTGCCCGCGAAAATCGGGGCAAAGTTCACTTCGATCAGGGCAACTACGAGGCAGCCGCAGCCGATTTCACGGCAACCCTGTTTCTGCGTGAGCGGGCCGGAGCGTCTGCCCAAGAACTCGAGAACTCATTGCTCGCCGTCGCGGTGATCGAGAAGTTCATCGCCGCCGACAACGCATCCCGCTGATTCGTCGATTTCCTGGCTCTCGCGTCGCTACGCCTCGCCTGTCTCGCCTGCCTGGCCTCGCCTCCTGAGTTGCGGCATGCTTGATGCACAGCAGTCCCCTCTGACCTCACAGCGAGGAAGAAAGTGACAATGCCCAAGCGAGCGTTCGGTGTCGCGACAGCGATCTGCGTGAGTGTCGCTGTGCTCCTGGGCGGCTGCACTCTCAGCGGTCAGCGCGCGACCCCGTCGAGCGGCGTGCCCGCGACCGAGCGTGCCACCCCCTCGTCGACGATGCCGCCCGCACCCGTGGCGTTGCCGGTGCGCCCGGTCGGCGATCCCGTCGCGATCGCCTCCGGCCTTGACGCGCCGTGGTCGATCCTTCGCCTGCCGGCACTCGACGGGGGAACCCTGATCAGTCAACGTGACACTGCGACGGTTCGTGAATTGCTGCCCGACGGAACCCTTCGCGATGTGGGCGCCGTCCCAGAGGCGCGTCCCGGCGGAGAGGGTGGCCTGCTCGGGCTCGCGTTCCTGTCCGCGACGGCCGCATCTGCCGCGTCCGCCGCGTCCGCCGCGTCCGCCGCGTCCGCCGCGTCCGCCGCGTCCGCCGCTCCCGGCTCGCCGCCCGACCTCCCGTCCCGCCTCGCTCCCGGAGAGTCCGGCTGGCTCTACGCGTATGTCACCGCCGCCGACGACAATCGAATCGTGCGGATGCCGTTGACCGGTTCTGCGGGAGGCTACGGGCTGGGGGCGCCCGAGGTCGTGCTGGCGGGCATCCCGAAGGCGGGAAATCACGACGGCGGCCGCATCGCGTTCGGACCGGACGGGCTGCTCTATGCGACGGCCGGCGATGCCGGAAACACCGCCAATGCGCAGGATCTCAGCTCGCTCGGCGGCAAGATTCTGCGGATGACGGCCACCGGCGAGGTGCCGGCCGGCAACCCGTTCGGCACGCTCGTGTACTCCTACGGGCATCGCAACCCGCAGGGGATCGCCTGGGATGCCCAGGGGCAGCTCTGGGCGAGCGAGTTCGGCCAGAACACCTGGGATGAGCTCAATCGCATCGTCGCCGGCGGCAACTACGGCTGGCCGATTGTCGAGGGGATCGCTGAGGCCGGGGCCGGTGACCCCACGTTCGTGAACCCGGTACACGAGTGGCCGACCGACGAGGCCAGCCCCAGCGGGATCGCGATCGTGGGCGACAGCCTGTTCATGGCGAGTTTGCGCGGGGAACGACTGTGGCGCATCCAATTGTCCACAGGGGACGTCGATGACTGGTTTGTCCACGCCTACGGCCGACTGCGTGACGTGACGTCAGGCCCGAATGGCACACTGTGGTTTATGAGCAACAACACGGATGGCCGGGGCGACCCCGCCGCGGGCGACGATCGCCTCTACCAGGTGCAGGTGGCGCCCTGATGGCCGACCTCGACCGGGTGCGCGTCTGGGCGGATGCCCTCATCGCCTTGCACCTCGACCGCAGTTGGTCATTCGGTTACGACAATGCGAAGAAGCGCGCCGGGCTGTGCAATTTCACCGACAAGCACATCACCGTGTCCCGCTACCTTGCCGCCCGGTATGACGACGATGAGATCCACCAGATACTGCTGCACGAAGTGGCGCACGCCCTCGCCGGCCCGCGGGCCGGGCACGGTCCACGCTGGAAAGTTGTGGCGGCGAACATCGGCTACGACGGAAAACGCACGCACGACGGCGAGATCGCCGACGAACTCGCCCCCTGGGTCGGCACCTGCCCGGCCGGACACACGCACTATCGCTATCGCCAACCGACCCGCCCGTTGGCCTGCGGACTCTGCGGTCGCGGCTTCAGCGCCGCTCACCTCATCACCTGGTCGCGGCGGGAGATCACGGCGGCCGCGCGGCGACGGGCTGCCGCGGCAACGGGGAGCTGAGAGGCGTCATGTAACCAGATACACTGGTTACATGACGCTTGTGAACCACGACACCGCTCGCACCGGACAGACCGGCCAATGGCTGGTCTCAACCGACGGACAGCGGTGGTGGTTTGACTCGGGGTCGATCGCACTCGACTTCGCCTACACCGGCGCTCTTGGCGAGAACCCGGCCGGAGAGCTCCTGCACACGGCGGGCGACCTCGCTGACTGGCTCAATGAACGTTACTCCCCTCAGGTCGAGGTCGCCGACTCGGCCGCTCCCTCCGCAGCGCCGACCCCACGCATCCAGACTCAGGATCGCGACCTCACCGATGCACTGGCCCTCCGCGGCGCGATCGCGCGTCTCGCCCGGGCGGCGGCCGACGGCCGCGATGTTGACGGGCAGGACATCGACATCGTCAATCTGTTCGCGGCGACCCCAGACATCCCGCCCGCGCTAACCGGCGGATCACGTCAGGCCGGCCGCACCTCGCCGCGCGCCGGGCAAGCACTGTCGACCCTGGCGCGCACGGCCGTCGAGCTGTTCGGACCCGACACCGACGGACGAATTCGCTACTGCTCGGCCGACGACTGCACGATTTTGTATCTCGACACCTCGCGTTCGGCCAACCGCCGCTGGTGCTCGATGCAGCGGTGCGGCAACCGGGCGAAGGTGCGGGCGTTCCGGGAGCGGAACGCTGCCTCAGCCGCTCCCGCAGCGACGTCCGAGTCGGCGGCGAACGCTCCGCGCACGAGCACTCTGTCGCGGCCGCGGGTCGCGCGCCATGCGTTCGAGAAACCACTTCTGCCCTAGCCGGGATCGGCCACTCGGCGGCGGCTCCATTCAGCTGCGGCTCCGGCCGGCTGCGGCTCGTGCGTCGGCTGCTTGCGCGGACTTGTACGCGGGGCAGCTGGCGAAGGTCAACCGATCAGGCGAGAAAGTGGAATTCCCCGGTGGCGCTGACCTCGGTGCTGGAATCCAGTTGGCTTGCCGCACGGATCTCCTCCTGGCGACCCAGCGCCGCCAGCGCCAGCCCCGTCTCAGAGGCGCTGACGAGGTGACGAATCGCCTGTTTCAGACCGACGAACGCCGCGGATGCCGCGGCCGCTTCGGGCGAGCAGTGGTCGATCCCGAGGGTCGAGAGTGCGTCGATGACGGCGCCGGCAACGAAGAGGTCCTCAACCGCGAAGCGGAGGCTCCCGTCGGCGCGGCGCTCACCAGCCGCGATGACGGCGACCGAGAATCGCGCACCCTTTTCGGCCTGACGGGCAAGCACCCAGTCGGCGACGGCCGTGCGATTGTTGAAGCTGGCCGGGATGATGTGCTGGGCACGCCCATCCGGCGCTCGGCCGGCGGCACCGGCGAAATGAGCGCCGTTGGTCGTGGTGGCCGGCAGCGCGTCGGCAATGACGACAACGTCGGCACTACTGGAGAGACCCTGAAACCCTGCGGTTCCCCAGTCGAATCTGACCTGATATGCCTGCTGCGTCTCGTTCACGGTTTCAGGCTACTCGGCACTCTGCATTGCGTGGGGGTCGCACCGTCACGCGGCGTCTCGTCGCCCCAGCCGCCCGTGTTCTCGGGCCGATGTGTGGCTAACTCAGGAAATTCCTGCGGTATGCCGGCATTGGTCGCAGTGGTTCGAGGTCGCAGGCCGCCTCCGCTCTGGCTTTTCCTGAATTGGCCCCCGCGGACCTGGGCCATTAGCCCCCGCCGACCTGGGCCGGGGCCCCGTCTCGGCCCAGGCATGGCCCACGCCCGCTCCGTGGCCGAGTCGAATGGTGGCTAACTCCTGCAATCGCCTGGCCGGACTCAAGTCCGCCGCACTGATCCGCGGGCCGCTGCGCGGGATTCGGCGGATTGCAGGAGTTACCAACGCAAAGCCGCGCCAACACAGAGGAGCTACCAGCACGCCGAGGCGCCTGCGCACCGAGGACTACTGCACGCCGAGCGCGTCAAAGCGCGCGAGAGCATCGGCGTCGGTCGCGAGGGTCATCGCCCGCCGGGCCGTGTCGAGCGCCGTCACCGGGTCTGCCTCCGCCTCGGCGAGGGAGAGCTGGCGCTCCGCCTCTGCGAGACGAGTGCGGGCCGGAGCACCGACGCGACCGGCGCGGGTCGTGATGTAGTCGCGGGTCACAGCAATCTGGCTGCGCGCCGCGAGCAGCGCGCCGGTGAGCGCATCCCGCGCGTTGTCCAGGCGAAGTTGCCGGTTGCGCGCCTCCGAGCGCGTCACATCCAGGCCATCCATGGCCTCACGCAAGCGCACGAGGTCCGCGGCCGGGTCGGACAGGCGCGCCGGATCGCGCAGCTCCAGGACAACCCGGTCGGCCCGGGCGATCACGCTGTTGAGGGTGGCACGCGCCGCGGTTTCCTCGTGCGTGTCACGCAGTGCGCGGGCCTCGGCCAGCTCGGCATCCGCCGCCGCGAGCGCGCTGACGAGGGTGGCATAACCGATGTGCAACTGGTCCTCGCCGGTTTCGATGGCGTCGAGCACTTGGGTGGCGCGAAACAGGCTGTGCTCGGCAGCGCGCATCTGGTCGCCGACTGGCTCGTTGGCGCCGCGGCTGACCCGAGCGGATGCCTCGTCGGCAGCCGTGCGCGCCTCATCGAGTGAGGCGATTGCCCGGTCAAGATTCGCGCCGATTGCGGCGAGCGCCGGTGCCGCATACGTCAGGGCGAGGCGGTCCTGGGTGGCTTTTCCGCTCTCGATTCGGTCGGCCGCACGAAGCAGACGGCGCTGGAGCTGGTTGAGCAACGCCGGCGCCTCGCGTTCAACTCCGCGTCGGGAGTCGAACGTGCGGGTTTGGGCGTCGATCCGGGCGGTCGCCTCGGTCGCCAGAGTGACGATCTGCTCGTTCCAACGGCGGCGCTCCGAATCGGAATCATGCACAGCGTCGTCGAGCTTCTGCTGGAGGGCGAACGCATCTCGGAGCTGTCGACGTGACGTCGTGAGCGCGGTCGCGAACTCGTGGGTGGCGTTCTCGCCGAACTGGGCGATCGCAAAGCTCAACTCGTCGGCAGCGGACTGCACGAGATCATCGGCACGAACGAGGCTGATCGCCGCAGTGCGTGCGAGGTCGGCGGCATCCGCTTTCTCGGCAGCGATCCGCGCGCGGGTGCGGCGGCGCAGCACCGAAACGAGCGCCAGCACTCCCGCTGCAACGGCCGCGAGAACGATGAGCGAGGGTACCCACCAGAGTTCGCCAGCCATGGTTCGAGTCTAATGAAACCGGGAGCGGCGCCGTGCCGCGGGGGCGGTCGTCCGATCGCGCTCCCAAGCGGGCGGGCAAGCGGGCGGGCACGGCGCTGCCGAGCAGTCCGACGCGGGGTATCCCGCTGGGCGCGGTGTGTTCCGCTCGCCTCGCGGGATACCCCGCGCCCAGGGCAGCGGAGGCCAGCGGAGGGTAGCGGAGGGTAGCGGCGCGCGCTTCGACGAGCTCGCCCCACGGGTCGCGAGGCACCGCACCTGCTGCGCGCAGCATCCGCTCACGTGCATGCGCCGAGTTTGAGCGTTGCGGTCGAGTTTGCTTGCTGTGCCGGTCAAGCTCGACCGCAAGTGTCAAACTCGGCGAAGAAAGCGGCCGACGCTACCGGCGGCGGTCGTCAGCCGACGGTCGTCGCATCTGCTGACGGATCTCCTCGAAGTCATGCTTGGTGATCTCGAGCAGGCCTCGGCGCAGCTGGTACCCCCAGTCCGGGTTGCCGCGACTCAGATCGAGCACCGGCAGCAGTGGCCGGATCGCGGTGGCCACCGCCGCGTGGTCGTAGTCGACCCGGCGCCGCCACGGGCGATAGTCGGAGTCCGTGGCCTGATACACGTCGCTGTCGACGATGCGTCCGATGGCCGTGAAGTGTTTGAGCGGATCCCCATCGACCTGCGTGCGCGGCGAGTAGTAGACGAGGCCATCCGCCTCCTGCATCCGCTCGAGCAGCCCGCGCGCGCCGTGGTTCGTCTGGGCAAAACCCTGCGCAACCCCGCGCAGCACGTTTTCACGCTGCACGACCCCGAGCCAGTATCTGATTGCCACGCTTCAGTTGTACTGCATCGGCCATGCACGCAGACTGGGGGCATGCGCGTGCTGCTCAAAGAGATCCTCGACTGCGACCCGGATGCCGCCTGGCGCGCCCTGCGCAGCCCGGCAGTTTTGCAGGAGGTCAGCTCCCCCCTGATGGCCCTGCACTCCGAGGAGGCGACGGGCTTTCCGACCATCTGGGCCGAGGGGGCCCATCCGGTCGGTTTGCACGCGCTCGGGCTGATCCCGTTCGGCCGCCAACGCATCAACCTCACGGAGTCGACCCGGCAGCACGGCAGCGTGCGGATTCTGCGCGACACCGGACGCGGCGTTTCGGGTCCGCTCGCGGTTCTCACCCGGTGGGACCACAGCATGGCGATCTCAGCCGACCCGGCCGGCACCGGCAAGACGCTCTACCGCGACCAGCTGATCTTCGAGGCCGGCCCGGCAACGCTCGCCCTCTGGCCGAGTTTCTGGGCGTTCTGGCAATGGCGGATGCGGCAACTCAAGCGCCTCGCACCGACCTGGCGGCTCGACATCGGGGTCGACGACCCGAACTTTGTGGCCGATCACGCGGGACCCAATTCAGGAACGGAGGGCGTGTCGCAGCCGTTTCGGGCACCGGAAGAGGGCGACTCGCCGCTCCCGTCCTGAATTGGGTACCCGACCGCAAGGTGAAGCTCCGACATGAAAGCATTCGAGGCGGGAACTCCCGATTTGCGACGCGCCCTGCCGCCGGAGAGATCCCGTTGCTAGCCTGAGCGCATGAGCTCATCCCTCGGAGCCTTGCAGATTGCCGATTGGCGCCGCCGCGTCTTCGGGCTTTACGCCGGCGTGCGGCAGTTGAGCGTGAGGAATCCGGCGGCCGGCCACGAACTCTGGCGTTCGGGGCGTGACGAACTGTTCGCCGGGCATCCGTCTTCGCCGTTGCTTCCCGATGACCGCGCCGCATTCACCGGGCTGCCCATCGCGGCCTACGACCCGGATTGGCGTTTCGAAGTCGAGGTGCACCGGGCTGAGGAGCCCCTGCGCATCAGCGTCGAGACGGGAACGGATGGCACGGTGCCGTTCGATCTGGTCGGTTCGGTGCGTATCCCCTACCTGGGCTCGCTCGACCTGTGGCGTCTGGC
The DNA here is from genome assembly GCF_052113185.1 of Leifsonia sp. YAF41. Classification (NCBI taxonomy): domain Bacteria; kingdom Bacillati; phylum Actinomycetota; class Actinomycetes; order Micrococcales; family Microbacteriaceae; genus Leifsonia; species Leifsonia sp. YAF41. The sequence continues at coordinate 7,036 of NZ_JBFRCS010000011.1, read as the reverse complement.
CAGCTACGCCGGCGGACTGTTTCTTCCGGTGAAGGATGCCCTCGCCGGGAAGCCGGGCGGAACCTACGGTGGCGGGCGTTACCTGCTCGACACGGTCAAGGGTGCCGATCTCGGCCCCGGCGCCGACGACGACACCCTGATTCTGGACTTCAACTTCGCCTACAACCCCTCGTGCGCCTACGACCCCATGTGGGCGTGCCCGCTCGCGCAGGCCGGGAACATTGTTGCGGTGGAGGTTCCCGTCGGGGAGCTGTACCACCCGACGCACTAGCGGGTGCTTGCACTCCGCGACTGCTCGAATGACCACCTGTGCGCCCGGGACCGGCCGCGTGTGCGCCCGAATCGTCGCCTGCTCATCCGTCGACCCGACGACTTGAGCGCACGCGCAGGTACGACGGGCACGGATGCGATGGGCAACTGTTCAGAGATCGGCTCGCGCGGTTTCGAGACGCGGCCGTCGGTTGTTGAGGAGCACCCAACGGAGGAGACCGCATCTCGAAACACGTCGGGCGCTCCTCAACCACCGAGTGGTCAGCCCTGCTCCGCCACCCTCACCATCGTGAGCCGCTGCGTCGGACGCGTCATCGCCACATAGAGCGCCGCATGGCCGCGCGGCGACTCGGCCACAAGTGCGTCGGGGTCGGCGAGGATGACGCTGTCGAACTCGAGGCCCTTCGACTCGTGCGCGGTGAGCACGGCGAGCGGACGCTCAAGCCCGCGTTCTCCGGCACCGACCTCGTTACCGAATGCGCCGACCAGATGAGCCAGAATCGAGTCTCGTGCAGCCCGCGGAACGATGACCGCCAGGGTGCCCGACGCGTCAATGCCACGGTCGTGACGCACGGCGTCTTCAACGGCTGCGGCAACGGTTGCCGCGACGGCTCCCCCGACGACGACTGCGACGGCATCCTGATCGCCTGGTGCGACGGCATCCGCCCCCGCAGTTGAGAGGTCGACGGTCAGGTTTCTGATCGGCCAGTCGCCCTCGCGCACCGACTGCGTCGGGGTGATTGGCAGACCGTGCTCGGTCGCGATCCGCTCGGCCTCGCGTGCGATCTGCGCCGGGGTGCGGTAGTTCACGGTGAGCTCTTCGAGATCCCAGCGGCCACGGAAGAACGGGTCGAGTGCCGACCGCCAGCTGCGTGACGCCCCGGCCGAGCTGGCCTGGGCGATGTCGCCGACGATCGTGAACGAACGCATCGGCGATCGGCGCACGAGCACGCGCCACTGCATCGGCGAGAGTTCCTGTGCCTCGTCGACGACTACGTGACCATAGGTCCAGGTGCGGTCGGCGCCGGCCCGCTCGGCCGTCGTCGCACGCACGGTGGTTTCGGCGAAGTTGTCGGCGAGCTGCTCGGCGCTGACCATACCTTCGACACCCGCATTGCGGATGGCGTCCTCGGCGTTCTCGATGTCGTGTGCGCGTTGCAGATCACGCTCGCGCTGCCCTGCTTCAGGAGCGGCAGGCGGGCTGCCGAGCAGTTCGGCGGCCTCGTCGAGCAACGGGATGTCTGACACGGTGAACGGTTCGTCGCGAGAACGCAGCAAGAGTGCGCGCTTCTCGGGCGTCCACCGTGGGGTGAGCGAAGCCAGCCACTCGGGCCGCGCGTAGAGGTCCTGAATCAGCTTCTCGCCGGTCATCGGCAGCCACGCGGTGTTCAGCACAACGCGGGCGTCGTGGGAGGCGCGAATGTCTTCGCGCAGCAATCCCAGGTCGGTGTCATCGACCGGGTAGCCGCCGGCCCGCAACTGCGTCGCCAGCTGGTTGACCAGCGCGTCGAGGGCGTGGTTCACGAAGGTGACCCGAGCCTCGTTGTGCGGCTTCGTGCTCTGCTGCGCTCGTGCGATCGCCCGCGCGATCAGCGCGGGCTCCACGATGAGCACATCGCCGTTCACTTCGATCCGCTGTGGCTGCTCCGGCACGCGCTGACGCGACTTGACGGCACGCGCGATCAGGTCGGCCAACTGCGTCGAACCCTTGAGCAACGCGACCTCGGCCACATCGTCGTCGGTCGCGATCACGCCGGGGTAGAGCTCCCCGAGAGACTGCAACACGACGCCGGTCTCGCCGAGTGAGGGCAGCACGGTTTCGATGTAGCGCAAGAACGCGCCGGACGGCCCGACGATCAGCACGCCGGCCGACCCCAACCGCTCGCGGTGCGTGTAGAGCAGGTAGGCGGCGCGGTGCAGCGCGACGGCGGTCTTTCCGGTGCCAGGACCGCCCTGCACGACGAGCGCGCCGCGCATATCTGAACGGATGATGCGGTCTTGCTCGGCCTGGATCGTCGCGACGATGTCGTGCATCCGCCCGGTGCGGTGCACGGTGAGGGCGGCCATCAGGGCGCCCTCGCCCTGCACGTTGTGCTCGGCTCCGGCTTCGGCCAGCAGGTCGGCGTCGAACACCTCGTCGTCGAGGCGGATCACCTCGCGCTCGCGCATGGTCACGTGGCGGCGGGCGAGCACGCCGTGCGGGCGAGCTGCGGTCGCTTGGTAGAACGCGCTCGCCTGGGGCGCCCGCCAGTCCAGCAGCAGGCTGCGCTGCTCTTCATCGCGCAGGCCCATCCGGCCGATGTAACGGAAGCCGGCCTCGGCATCCTCGGTCGGAAGATGCGGCAGCTGCAGGCGTCCGAAAACGAGACGGGCGTCAACCTCACGCAATTGCAGCAGTCGATCTTCGTGCATGCGGGCCAGAGCGTCGCGTTCGCTGCGCATCTGGTGGTTGCCGCCCACCTTCTGCGAGCGCACGGTGGCGAGGCGATGGGCTTCGTCGGCACGCAACGCGTCGAGGCGTGCATAGAGCCGGGCGACGCGCGCCCGCTCGCGATCGAGTTCGTTGTCTGTCACTCGGCTCCCGCGCGGCGATCGATTGTCCGCCCATCGATTTTACTAGGGTCGCGTCGACGTCGCGTGCCACCTGGTTTTTAGCTGCGCCGGCTGGCCTCTGGGCCCGAACGACGGCCATTCCTTTCGCCTCTGAACAGCCAATTTGACAACGCCCGGTAGACTAGAAGAACTTGCGAGTGCGAAGCCGCGCTCCCTGCGTCGTAGAACGCCCTCTTCTCATCGAGACAGCGTCGGTCATCACAATGACCGTCGCCCGCCCCGATCCAGGAAATGAAAAATTCTTACGGCGAACGGATGTGCCCTTCGGCACCTTCGCCACGTGAATCCTCCTGGTTTCGGTTACCGCTGCGTGCGGATCGCTTCAAGGCAGGACTCTGATGCCTGAAAGGCACCGCTTTTGTCTGAATCTGAAATTAAATTTGGCGCGCTCGGCGTGCCCGCTCCCCTCGTCGCCGTTCTCTCGGCCCAGGGAATCGACACCGCTTTCCCCATCCAGGTCGACACTCTTCCTGACACCCTGAACGGCCGCGACGTGCTCGGCCGCGGCAAGACCGGCTCGGGCAAGACCCTGGCCTTCTCCATTCCGATGGTCGCCCGCCTCGGCGGCAAGCTGGCCGGTGGCAAGCGTCGCCCGGGCCGCCCGCTCGGCCTGATCCTCGCGCCGACCCGCGAGCTCGCCACCCAGATCTCCGCCGCGCTCACCCCGATGGCCGAGGCCTACGGCCTCAACACGACCACCATCTTCGGTGGCGTCTCGCAGGGCCGTCAGGTCACCGCGCTGAAGGCCGGCGTCGACATCGTCGTAGCCTGCCCCGGCCGTCTCGAAGACCTGATGAAGCAGGGCTTCGTCAACCTCGACTCCGTTGAGATCACCGTGCTCGACGAGGCCGACCACATGGCCGACCTGGGCTTCCTGCCCGTCGTCACGCGCATCCTCGACAAGACCCCGTCCGGCGGACAGCGTCTGCTCTTCAGCGCCACGCTCGACAACGGCGTGGACAAGCTCGTTCGTCGCTTCCTGCAGAACGAGGTGCTGCACTCGGTCGACGAGGCCACCAGCCACGTCTCCGCGATGACCCACCACGTCTTCGAGGTCGACGGCGTCGACGCGAAGAAGGACCTCGTTCAGGCGCTCGCCTCGGGCAAGGGCCGTCGCATCCTCTTCATGCGCACCAAGCACCACGCCAAGAAGCTGGCCAAGCAGCTCACCGACTCTGGCATCCCCTCGGTCGACCTGCACGGCAACCTGTCGCAGGTCGCTCGCGACCGCAACCTCGCCGCATTCTCGGCCGGCGATGTGCGCGTTCTGGTCGCAACGGATGTCGCTGCTCGCGGCGTGCACGTTGACGACATCGAGCTGGTCATTCACGTTGACCCGCCGGCAGAGCACAAGGCCTACCTGCACCGCTCGGGCCGTACCGCTCGTGCCGGCAGCGCCGGAGACGTCGTCACCGTCATGCTTCCGAACCAGAAGAAGGACACCGAACAGCTGCTGAAGAAGGCCGCCATCAAGGTGACCCCGCAGCGCGTGAACGCGACGTCCCCGGCCGTGACCGCCCTGATCGGCGAGGTCGCAGCGTACGTCAAGCCGCTGCCGCGCCAGGAGCAGCCCCAGCGCGGCCAGTCGCAGGGTGGCCGCTCGCAGGGCGCCAACGCCCAGCGCAAGCGCACCAACCGTGACGAGCGCGATGGCGGCCGTGGCGGAGAGTCACGCGGTGCTCGCGATGGCGAATCGCGTGGAGGCCGTGGCGGCGACGCCGTTGCCGCCGGTGGCGCACGTCGTGACCGTTCGGGTCGTCCCGCTGCGGCTCGTGGCGGCAACTCGTCACAGGGCGCCAGCACCCACGGTTCCGGTTCGGCCGGCGGCTCAGGCCGTTCGGGCGGACAAGGCGGCCAGGGCGGCGGACGTTCCGGCGGCCTGCAGGTCGGCGGCCTCGTTCGCGGCGCCTCCTCCGGTGGCGCACGCCGCTCGGCTCCTCGTCGCGCGCAGGGCTAGTCAGCAGCATCCTTTGAACCCAACGGGTCGGTCTCTTCGGAGGCCGGCCCGTTGGTCGTTTCACCGGAGATCTCGGTTTGCGTCTCGGTGATTTCCCGACGGTCAGCGTGTGACGCGGTTGGCAACTCCGGTAATCCCAACCGCCGGCCTCAGACATCCGCGCCATTGCTGACCTGCCGACAGGACTCACCGACGATGACCGGAGTTAGCCACCATTGCACTCGCGGAGGTGAGCTCAGCAGCCTCGCAGAGGTGTCTGCGTCGGCTCGATTTCCTTTTCGGGCGCGGGCTGGCCTAGTCTCACTTCATGAGCACCGAAGCAGTTGTTCGACCAGTACGAGACGTCGACGCAGAAGCCCTAGGACGCGTTCACGCAACCTGCTGGCACGAGACCTATGACCACCTGATCAGCGAGGCAACCCTCGCCAATCTGTCCCCGCGCCGCATGGCCGAGCTGTGGACGCACTGGATGAACCAGGGCGAAGAGTTCCACCAGTACGCCGCGCTCGTCGACGGCGAGATTGTGGGCTTCTCCGGCTCCGGCCCGGCCCGCGACAACGAGGCTCCGCGGTCGCGCGAGCTCTACTTCATCTATCTGCTGGATGCCTACCACGGCACCGGCATCGGCCAGAAGCTGTTCGACGCGGCCTGTGGCGACGCACCGGCCTACCTCTGGGTCGCCTCCGACAACCCGCGCGCCCACGGCTTCTACAAGCGCAACGGCTTCACCGCCGACGGAGCCGAGCAGACGCAGCCGTTCCTCGGCGAAGAAATCCACGAGGTGCGACTGGTTCGCTAGTCGCTCCTCAACACCGTCACCTCTGAACGGATGGCGCTGACACTGGAGTCGGCGCCATCCGTCGTTAACGCCCGCGAGACTGCAGTCGTGGCCGCTTTGGGGGCTCTATTCCGACCACAACTGCAGTCTCGCGGAACCTAAGCCGGAAGCCAAGCGGAAGCTGAGCTGGCGAATGCCGCCCAAGTAGGCTGGGCAGATGACCACGATTCCCGTAATCCTCGACGTCGACACCGGCGTTGACGACGCCCTCGCCATCCTCTTCGCCGTCGCGCACCCCGACATCGAGGTGCTCGGCATCAGCTGCGTCGCCGGCAATGCCTCACTCGAGCGCGTGGTGGACAACACCCTGCGCATTCTCGACACCATCGACGCTCCCGATATCCCGGTGGCAGCCGGCGCCCGGCGCCCGTTGATCGAACCGGCCCGCGACGCTTCGCACGTGCATGGCGAGGGCGGCCTCGGCACCCTGCGCCTGCCGCCGAGCGAGCGCACCGCGGTGCCGGTCAGCTCGGTCGAGCTGATGCACTCGCTGCTCCAGGACAGCGCCCGGCCGGTCACCCTGGTCGCGCTCGCCCCGCAGACCAACCTCGCCCTGCTGCTGCGTCAGTACCCCGACATCGCGAGCAAGATCGAACGCATCGTCTTCATGGGCGGCTCCGCGAGCGTCGGAAACGCAACGGCCGTCGCCGAGTTCAACGTCTGGCACGACCCGGAAGCCGCGGCAATCGTGCTCGACTCCGGCGTACCGACCTACATGTACGGCCTCGATGTCTTCAATCGCGTCGCCGTCGACGAAGCAACCGCCACCGCGTTGCTCTCACACGAGACCCTCGTCGGGCGCACGGTCGGCTCGCTGCTGACCAATCGCGTCTTCGCCGGCACCGACGCCGAGACCCACCATTCCGGACTCATCGGTGACGCCGGCGCGGTCTGCGCACTCGTCGATCCGGGGGCGCTCTACACCGAGATTCGCCCGGTGCGCGTCGAACTGGCCGGCTACGGTCGCGGGCAGACCCTCGTGGACATGCGGTCCCGGCCGGGCGAAGACGCCATGCACGGCACCGCGGATGTCTGGGAGACCGCCGAGATCGCCCTCGATGTCGACGCCTCGCGCCTGGCGACGCTGTTCCTCGACACTCTCGGGCTCGCCTAACCCGCGAACCGGCCCCGTTCGGGACCCGAGTCACCCTCGAAACGACAAACGCCGCGTGCCGCCCTTCCGGGCGACACGCGGCGTTTGCGTTGGCTGGCTAGTTGTACTGCCCAGCAAGGTTAGTTAACCGGCTGATGGGTGGTTGGCCTCCGATTGCGGTGTGGGGCCTGTGGTGATTGTATTCGTGGAGCCAGGCCGGCAGTGCGTTGCGGCGGGCTGATTCGCTTGCGTAGAAGCGCTTGAA